>JAEWHN010000179.1 GCA_023387775.1 Pseudomonadota bacterium
CGATAGGCACGGGACTGGACGAACGTGAGCGCCGCAACGCGCTGGAGGCAGAATACCGGGCGCTGGAGTATACGCAGAGCGGCCAGCCGGTAAGCTGGCAGGGCAGCCGGTCCGGACGGTCGGGTCAGGTGGTTGCCGCGCAGCCATATCGAGTCGGCTCCCAGGACTGTCGCCAATATTCGCAAACGGTCTATATTTCCGGGCAGTCGCGCACCGCACGTGGAACGGCTTGCCGCAATGCGGACGGAAGCTGGACGCCGCTGACCTGAACCAGGCTTTAGACGCTTTGGAATAGCCGCCCACCGTCAATCCGCCGCAGGCGATGCAGGTTGGCACTGCATCCGTCGAAGGATATTAAGAGGGCATGGTTTTCTGGTTGATCGCCGCCCTGCTTACGCTTGGGGCCAGCTTGTCGGTATTGCTGCCACTGGCCGGGCGCGCGCGAGGCGTCTCGGCGGGCGGCGCCCATGACCTTGAGGTGTATCGCGATCAACTGAGTGAGTTGGAGCGAGACGTCGCGCGCGGATTGATCCAGCCTATGGACGCCGAACAGGCGCGGGCGGAAATCGCACGGCGGATCATTCGGCTGGGTGGTGACGATGCCGCCGAGCGGTCAGCCTCGCGTTTCACTTTTTCTGGCAGGATCGTGGGCGCCGCCGCCGTGCTCGCCGTACCGCTGGTGAGCTGGGGTCTTTACGGCGTTCTCGGGTCGCCGGACATGCCTGCTCAGCCGCTTCGCGAACGGCTCGCACAAAATCCCGCAGAAAGTTCGGTGGGCGAGCTTATCGCACGCGCGGAAGGGCATCTTGCCGCCAATCCGCAGGACGGCCGCGGATGGGATGTGCTGGCGCCCGTCTATGCGCGGTTGGGTCGTTTTGACGATGCGGTGGCAGCCTACCGCAACGCAATACGACTGCAAGGTTCCACTGCCGCTCGCGAATCCGGCCTCGGCGAGGCGCTCATCAATGCAGGCGACGGGCTGGTTTCAGCCGAGGCGCAGCAGGCGTTCGAGCGTGCGCTGAAGCTGGAGAAGGACCAGCCGAAGGCACGCTTCTATCTTGCCATGGCGCTGGTGCAGGATGGCAAGATGACCGAGGCAGCCAAGGCCTGGGAAGCCATGCTTGTTAGCCTGCCTGCGGACTCGCCGTGGCGTGCTCCTACCGAACAAGCGCTGGCGGAAACCACGCGCAGGATGGCCGATGGGCCTGCCAAGCCGGATGCCGGCCCGACGCAACAGGAAATGGATGCTGCCGCGGCCATGTCGCAGGAGGATCGCAAGGCGATGATCGAAACGATGGTCGCCGGGCTGGATGAGAAGCTGCGGCAGAACCCGCATGACTCGGATGGCTGGCAGCGGCTTCTGCGTTCATACATGGTGCTGGGCAAGAAGGACCAGGCCCAGGACGCGCTTGCCCGAGGACTTGCAGCGCTGGGAGCCAGCACCGAAGACGGTCGGAAATTCGCCGAATTCGCGGCCACGCTTGGCTTGTCGGCGACGGAGTGAACGCATGACGCGCAAGCAGAAGAGATTGTCGATCATTGCAGGCGGCGCGGCCTTCCTGGTGGCAGCGACCGCACTGACATTCTATGCGCTCGGCCAGAAGGCTTCGTATTTCTATATGCCTGCCGACCTGCAGGCGGCGACGCTGGAGCCCGGCCAGCGCATCCGCCTCGGAGGCCTGGTCGAAAAGGGCACGATCGTGCGCGGGCAGGGAACCCAGGTCAGCTTCGGGGTGACCGACCACGAAAAGTCGGTCAAAGTCACCTATTCCGGAATCTTGCCGGACCTTTTCCGGGAAGAGCAGGGCGTGATCACCGAAGGCACCTTCGGTTCCGATGGCGTCTTCGTGGCCGACAGCGTGCTGGCCAAGCATGACGAGAACTATATGCCCAAGGAAGTCGCCGATGGCCTGAAGGCCAAGGGTGTGTGGCAGGAGAACTGAGTGAAGGATCCGCGCCGCCATGGTTGAAATCGGACATTTCGCGCTGGTTCTGGCGTTCGCGCTGGCACTGGTCCAATCGGTGGTGCCGATGGTTGGCGCGCGCACCGGCAATGATCGGCTGATGGCAGTGGGCGGCCCGGTTACCGTGAGCGGATTTGCACTGACGGCGCTGTCGTTTGTCGCGCTGGCGGTCGCCTATCTGCAGTCTGATTTTTCGGTGGCCAACGTCTGGGAGAATTCCCATTCGCTCCAGCCGCTTATCTACAAGCTCACCGGCACCTGGGGGAACCACGAAGGCTCCATGTTGCTGTGGGTCTTGATCCTGAGCTTTTTCGGAGCGCTTGTTGCGGCCTTCGGCGCCAACTTGCCTGCTACCTTGCGGGCCAATGTTCTGGCTGTGCAGGGCTGGATCGGCGCGGCATTCCTCCTTTTCATCCTGACGACCTCGAACCCCTTCGCTCGCTTGATCCCGGCTCCTATCGAAGGGCGCGATCTGAACCCGATCCTGCAGGACATCGGGCTGGCCGTTCATCCGCCGCTTCTCTATCTCGGCTATGTCGGGTTTTCGGTCTGCTTCTCCTTTGCGGTCGCCGCGCTTATCGAAGGCCGGATAGATGCCGCTTGGGCGCGTTGGGTGAGGCCCTGGACGCTTGCCGCCTGGGTGTTCCTGACCGGAGGCATCGCGATGGGCTCCTACTGGGCTTACTATGAGCTCGGGTGGGGCGGCTTCTGGTTCTGGGACCCGGTGGAGAATGCCTCCTTCATGCCGTGGCTTGCAGGAACGGCGCTGCTGCACTCGGCGATCGTCATGGAAAAGCGTTCGGCGCTGAAGATCTGGACGCTGCTTCTGGCGATCCTCACATTCTCGCTGTCGCTTCTCGGCACATTCCTGGTGCGCTCCGGCGTTCTGACGTCGGTGCACGCTTTCGCGACCGACCCGAGCCGCGGCGTGTTCATTCTGTGCATTCTCACCGTGTTCATTGGCGGATCGCTGGCATTGTTTGCGCTGCGCGCGGGAAGCCTGACGGCTGGCGGCATGTTCCAGCCGATCTCGCGCGAGGGGTCGCTCGTACTCAACAATCTGTTCCTGACGACCGCGACCGCAACGGTACTGATCGGAACGCTGTATCCGCTGCTTCTGGAAGCGGTGACAGGCGACAAGATCTCTGTCGGCGCGCCGTTCTTCAACCTGACCTTCGGCTCGCTCATGATCCCGGTGTTGCTGCTGGTGCCCTTCGGGCCGCTGCTGGCCTGGAAGCGCGGCGACATGCTTGGAGCGGCCCAGCGCCTGATGACGGCATTCGGCGGCTCGCTGCTTGCGGTGCTGGTGGCCATGCTTTTCATCGATGGCGCCACCGTCTTTGCCGCGCTCGGCATCGGCATTGCAGTCTGGCTGGTTCTCGGCGCCTTGACCGACCTGGCGTTGAAGTCCGGGCTGGGCAACGTCTCGATGAACGTCGCCTTCCGCCGTTTCATCGGCTTGCCGCGTTCGGTGTTCGGCACCGCGCTGGCCCACCTTGGGCTGGGTGTGACCATGCTCGGCATCGTCAGCGTCGTTTCGTTCGAAACCGAGCAGATATTGACGATGCACCCTGGCCAGACCGTGGAGATCGCTGGCCGCACCGTTCGCTTCGATGGCATTCACCCTGCACAAGGGCCGAATTTCACCGAGGACCGGGGCAGGTTCGTATTGCTGGGAGTCGATGGCAAGGACCGCGCCGAAGTGGTCTCCTCCAAGCGCTTCTATCCTGCGCGCCGCATGCCGACCACGGAAGCCGGCATCAGAACGATGGGCTTCAGCCAGCTCTATGTCGCGCTGGGTGATGAATCCGCCGATGGAAGCGTGGTTGTCCGCATGTGGTGGAAGCCCATGGTGACGTTGATCTGGCTCGGCGGCCTGGTGATGATGATCGGCGGCGCCGTATCGCTCACCGACCGGCGGTTGCGCGTGGGCGCGCCGACGCGCGCAAGAGCAACTCAGAAACTGAAGCCGGTCGCGCCATGAAGCGGTCCCTTCGCATCACCATCGCGGCGATTGCCTGCGCATTGATGACATGCGGCGCGGCACTCGCCGTTCAGCCGGACGAAGTGCTGCAGAACCCGGCCCTTGAAGGGCGGGCGCGCGCGCTTTCCGAAGAACTGCGCTGCATGGTTTGCCAGAACCAGTCGATCGACCAGTCGGACGCAGACCTGGCGCGGGATTTGCGCATTCTCGTGCGCGAGCGCCTGAAGGCTGGCGACACCGACGAACAGGTGCTCGACTACGTCGTCTCGCGCTACGGCGAATTCGTTCTGCTGAAACCCAGATTCAGCCTGCGCAATGCGCTCTTGTGGGGCACGCCGCTGGTGCTGCTGCTGTGCGGCGGGGCGGCAATGTACTATGCCGCTCGCACGAGGCGCCCCACCGATGTTTCGGCGCTAAGCGAGCAGGAAAAGCAGGCACTCGAGGCGATTTTGCGTCAGGACAAATAGACGGCGAGCGCGGCCGTCGCCTCGAACATTACCAAAGTTTCATTCGCCGGAAAGAACGCCGTAAGGTCGGCGCGAATATCTCTTTTGGCAGAGGGTGCGCTTCGCAAGCATCCCTGTTCGAGAGGATAGCCCATGACCAGTTCTCCCAATTCCGTTTCGAAGAGTCGCGGCCGGCTTCTCGCCGCTGCCGCCTCCATCGCCGTTGCGGGCGCTATCGGCCTCGGCGCGGTTACCTCGGGAACCATTCCGGTTCTTGCCGATGCGGTGCGTGTCGAGGCGCCGCAGGTGCCGGGATTTGCCGATGTGGTCGAGCGCGTTTCGCCCGCCGTCGTCAGTGTCCGCGTCAAGGCCCAGGCCAACCAGACGGCCAGCAACGAGGAAGGGCTCTTTTCGGGACCGCGCGGTTTTGAAAATCTCCCCGACGATCATCCGATGAAGCGGTTCTTCCGCCAATTCCGCGGCTTCGGCGACCAGGACGGCCCGCGTGGGAACCGCTATCGCGACCGCCACCCGCGCCCCGTCGCGCAAGGGTCGGGCTTCTTTATTTCCGAAGACGGATATCTCGTCACCAACAACCATGTCGTCGATGGCGGCACATCCTTCACGGTCGTGACCAATGACGGCAAGGAACTGGATGCCAAGTTGATTGGCGCCGATCCACGCACCGACCTTGCCGTGCTGAAGGTCGACGGAAACAACAAGTTCACCTATGTCGAATTCGCCGACGACGGCAAGGTACGCGTTGGCGACTGGGTTGTCGCGGTAGGCAATCCGTTCGGGCTCGGCGGCACCGTCACCGCCGGCATTGTTTCGGCGCGTGGCCGTGATATCGGCGCGGGTCCCTATGACGACTTCATCCAGATCGACGCTGCAGTGAACCGGGGCAATTCCGGTGGCCCGACCTTCAACCTCAGCGGGCAGGTCGTCGGCGTCAATACGGCCATCTTCTCGCCATCCGGCGGCAGCGTCGGCATCGCCTTTGCGATCCCCGCTTCGACCGCCAAGCAGGTGGTGCAGGATCTGATGAGCGACGGCACCGTGCAGCGTGGCTGGATCGGCGTGCAGGTCCAGCCTGTTACGCCGGACATCGCCGAATCGCTGGGCCTCAAGGATGCCAGGGGTGCTCTGGTTGCCAGCGCCCAGGATGACGGTCCCGCCAAGAAGGCTGGAATCGTCGCTGGAGATGTGATCACCGAGGTGGACGGCAAGCAGGTCTCCTCTTCGCGCGAACTTGCGCGGATCATAGGTGCCAACCCGCCCGGCAAATCCGTCGACGTCACTCTCTGGCGCAACGGCAAGTCGGAGACGGTGAAGATCGACCTGGGCAAGCTGCCGAGCTCGGAAAAGCGGGCGTCGTCGGAGCGGCCTTCGTCGCCGGCTGAGCAAGAGGGCGCTTTGGCCAGCCTCGGCCTGACCGTGACCGGCGCGGACGACGGCAAGGGGCTCGTGGTTACCGATGTCGATCCCGACAGCGATGCAGCAGACCGGGGCATCCAGGCCGGCGATGTGATCACCTCCGTCAACTCGATCGAGATCAATCGCGTGAGCGACATGACCAGCGCCATGGCCGACGCGGCCAAGGCGGGCCGAAAGGCCGTGCTGGTGCAGGTGACGCGCGAAAACTCGAGCCGCTTCGTCACGTTGCCGCTTAGCCAGGGCTAGGCGGCGGTCGCGGTCGGCAGTGCGCCGATCGCTGCCCAGGTTTCGCGGCTTCGCAGAAAGCCAGGCGGCAGCAGGTTGCGAGAGCGGCCTGCTGTCGCGTTCTTTGGGAACACGGCAATGCAGGTAAGTATCCTTGAGCCGACTGAAATCGCGTATAGTACAGCGATGAAGATTCTCGTTATCGAAGATGATCGCGAAGCCGCAGACTACTTGCAGAAGGCGCTGTCCGAGGCGGGACACACCGTGCATGTGGCGGGCGATGGCGAAACCGGATTTGCGCTCGCGGATTCCGGTGAATATGACGTGATGATCGTCGACAGGATGTTGCCCCGCCGCGATGGACTTTCGGTTATTGCCGGGCTTCGTTCGCGCGGGAACACCACGCCGGTTCTGATCCTCTCGGCACTGGGAGAAGTGGACGACCGGGTGACCGGCCTGCGCGCTGGTGGCGACGACTATCTGACCAAGCCCTATGCCTTCTCCGAACTGCTGGCGCGGATCGAGGTGCTGAACCGCCGCGTAGGCGCGCGCGATGCCGAGACCGTCTATCGGGTCGGCGACCTGGAGCTAGATCGCCTCTCTCACTCCGTGCGCCGCGCTTCGCGGGACATTACGCTTCAGCCGCGCGAGTTCCGCTTGCTGGAATATCTGATGCGTCACGCGGGACAAGTGGTGACGCGCACGATGCTCCTGGAAAATGTCTGGGACTATCATTTCGATCCTCAGACCAATGTCATCGACGTGCATGTCTCTCGGTTGCGCAGCAAGATCGAGAAAGGCTTCGACAGCCCGATCCTGCATACGGTGCGCGGCGCCGGCTATATGCTCAAGGCCGGCTAGCCGATGGCCTTGCGCCTTCCTGCGATCATGCGGACGACGGCAGCGCGGCTGTCGGCGCTCTATCTCATTCTCTTCACGCTTTGCGCCGTGTTGCTGGTCTTCTACATGACCTCCCTGTCGTCGCGCATGCTTACCGCGCAGACTATGGATACGATCAACGAAGAGGTGCAGGGGCTCGGCCAATCCTATCAGAGAGGCGGCTTGCCGTTTCTGGTGCGCACCATTGAACGGAGGGCGCGTCAGCCAGGCGCCAATCTCTACCTGATCGCCGATTCCAACGGGCGCATTCTTTCCGGAAACGTCGAGAACCTTGAGCCAGGCGTTCTGTCAGGGGATGGCTGGACCGAGCGCCCCTTCGCCTATCAGCGCTATGGCGAAAGCAGTTCCGAGCGGCGGAGCACGGATTCTTCCGCGTCCGAATCCGCCCAAGAGCAAGTGGAACTACGGCACAAGGCGATCGCCGTGGTTCTTCGGCTGCCCAACCAGATGATCATCATGGTCGGCCGGGACCTGAGCGAACCGGAACGGTTTCGCGTAGTCGTTCGCCGCGCCCTCATGGTGGCGCTGGGCATGATGGGTCTTGGCGCGCTGCTCATCTGGTATTTCGTCGGCCGCCGGGCTCTCAAGCATATCGACAGCGTTTCGGAGGCCAGCCGGCGGATCATGGGCGGCGACCTATCGGGCCGCCTGCCTGTTACCGGAACGGGAGATGAGTTCGACCGGCTCTCGGAAAATCTCAATTCCATGCTTGAGCGTATCGCGGACCTGAATGAGGGGCTGAAGCAGGTTTCCGACAACATCGCCCATGATCTGAAGACGCCCCTGACCCGCCTGAGGAACCGTGCCGAGGCCGCCTTGTCCGGCCATTCCAGCCCGGCCGAGCATCGCGCCGCGCTGGAAAGCACGATCGCCGAATCCGACCAGCTGATCAGAACCTTCAACGCCATCCTGATGATTTCGCGGCTGGAGGCCGGCTATTCCGCCGAAGCCGTCGGCAAGGTCGATCTCGCCGCAATCGTGCGCGATGTGGTCGAGCTCTACGAACCGCTGGCGGAGGAAGATGGGGCTAGCCTGCAGGCGTCAGTCGGCGAGGGCTTCGTGGTCCATGGCAACCGCGAGCTGATCGGGCAGGCATTGTCGAACATCGTCGACAACGCGATCAAATATTCGCTCGGTTCCACCGATAAGCCAGAGGTTCGAGTGAGCCTCGAGAAGGTTGACAAGGAAGTGCGCCTGAGGGTCGTTGACAACGGTCCGGGCATTCCCGATCAGGCCGACCGCGAAAGGGCGACCGAACGGTTCGTGCGGCTGGAAAAGAGCCGCTCGCAACCTGGTTCCGGGCTCGGGCTCAGCCTGACCAAGGCGGTGATGAAATTCCATCATGGCCGGCTCGAACTTGCCCCGGCCGATCCCGGCCTATCTGTCACCATGATATTCCCACAAAGGGAGCCCGGAAAATGACGGCTGGCACGGCGGCGATGGCAAGCAACCAGAACTGGTTCGCAGGGCCAGTTTCCGAACTGAAGCCGCTCGACCAGGACAAGAGCCGTCGAGAAATGGCGGAGATCGCCGATGCAGCCCGCAATGACGGGCTTGAGCGGCTGGCCACCCTGCTGGAGGGGGAAAGCCCTCTTGCCTTGTTCCTGCAGGCAGTCTTCGACCTCTCCATATTCATGCGCGATTGTGCCCGGCAGCGGCCCGAAATGCTCGATGCACTGTTCGACCACACGGTCGATGACCGGCTGGTGTCCATCCAGGCTGCAATTCGGGCGGCTGCATATGCGGAAGACGTATCGGAAAAGAGCCTGATGACGGAGCTTCGCAGGCTGAAGCGCGAAGCGCATTTCCTGATCGCGCTGGCGGAGCTAGCCGCGGCTGCCGACACCGCCACGTCCGTGCGCCGGCTCAGCGACCTTGCCGATGCATGCACATGCGCAGCGGTGGAATTCCTGCTGCGCGAGGCACATGGGCAAGGCAAGCTCAGGCTGCCTCAGCCGGAAAACCCTTCCGAAGGCTCCGGCTGGATCCTGCTCGGCATGGGCAAGCTGGGCGCGCATGAGCTGAATTTCTCCTCCGACATCGACCTCGTGGTTTTCTTCGACCCGGAAGCGCCGGCGGTTCCTGAGCCCTATGAAGCGGCGGATTTGTTCGCGCGGCTGACGCGGCGGCTGGTGCGCATCCTTCAGGACCGCACGGAACATGGCTATGTCTTCCGCACGGACCTGCGCCTCAGGCCCGATCCGGGCTCCACTCCCCTGGCGATCCCCGTGAAGGCGGCGCTGATCTACTACGAGGCGCGGGGCCAGAACTGGGAGCGAGCCGCGATGATCAAGGCGCGGCCGGTGGCCGGTGACCTGAAGGCGGGCGCGGCATTCCTGAAGGAACTCCAGCCCTATGTCTGGCGCAAATACATGGACTTTGCGGCAATTGCCGATGTCCATTCCATCAAGCGCCAGATCCATGCCCACAAGGGCCACGGCCAAATTGCGGTCAAGGGACACAACGTCAAGCTCGGTCGCGGCGGCATCCGCGAAATCGAGTTCTTCGTGCAAACCCAGCAGCTCATTGCCGGCGGGCGCTTTCCGGAACTGCGAGGCAGCGAAACCGTGCCCATGCTGGCGCAGCTTGCGGCGCGCGGCTGGATCACGGCCGATGCGAGGGACGCGCTGACGCAGCAATACTGGTTCCTGCGTCGGGTCGAGCACGCGATCCAGATGGTTGCCGACGAGCAGCTCCATACATTGCCCGAGGACGATGAGGGGCTGGAACGCATCGCGCATATGTTGGGCTTTGCCGATCGCGAGGCATTTTCTGCCGTGTTTCGCGCCTCCCTGCAGCAGGTGGAGCGCCACTATGCGGCGCTGTTCGAAACCGCGCCGGAGCTCTCATCGGGCGTGGGCAACCTGGTCTTCACCGGCGACGTGGACGACCCCGACACGTTGCAGACTCTGCACACGCTCGGCTTCCAGCGACCGAGCGACATATGCCGTGTCATCCGCAGCTGGCATTTCGGGCGCTATCGCGCCACACAGTCGGCCGAGGCGCGGGAGAGGCTGACCGAGCTGACGCCTGCGCTGCTGGAAGCTTTCGGCAAGACGCACCGGGCCGACGAGGCGCTGATGCGCTTCGACGAGCTTCTGGCCGGGTTGCCTGCCGGCATCCAGCTCTTCTCCCTACTGCAGTCGAACCCCGCGCTTCTGCGGCTTCTGGCGACCATCATGGGCGCGGCGCCGAAGCTTGCGGCTATCGTCACGCGCCGGCCTCACGTCTTCGATGGGCTGCTCGATCCGGGGCTGCTTTCGGAGCTGCCGGACAGGGAGTATCTGGCGACGCGGCTGAAGGTCTTCCTGGAGGCCGCCAAGACCTATGAGGACATACTCGACCGGCTGCGCATCTTTGCTGCCGAGCAGAAGTTCCTGATAGGCGTGCGCCTGCTGACAGGCTCGATCGACGCCGCCAGGGCCGGGAAAGCTTTTTCCGACCTTGCAGATCTCACCATCGGCTCCGCGCTGGACGCCGTCATCGAAGAATTCGCCGTGCGGCACGGCCGCGTGAAGGGGGGCAGGGCAGCCATACTCGGCATGGGCAAGCTGGGCAGCCGCGAACTCACAGCCGGTTCGGATGTCGATCTCATCCTGCTCTACGATCATGACGCGGACGCCGACGAGAGCGACGGGGAAAAGCCGCTCGCGCCGTCTCACTATTACGCCCGGCTCACGCAAAGACTGATCGCAGCCGTATCGGCACCCACGGCCGAAGGCGTTCTTTATGAACTCGACCTGCGGCTGCGGCCGTCGGGCAACAAGGGGCCGGTGGCGACGCACATCGATGCCTTCCGCAAGTACCAGCGCGAGGATGCCTGGACCTGGGAACACATGGCGCTCACGCGTGCGCGGGCCGTCGCCGGCGATCCCGTGCTGTGCCAGGCCGTCGAGGCCGAGGTCGCGACGGTCATCGCCATGGAGCGCAACCTCGCCAAGGTGGCGAAGGAAGCGGCAAGCATGCGCAAGATGATCGAGGCCGAGAAGCCCGCCCGGGACATGTGGGACCTCAAGCTCGTTCCCGGCGGATTGATCGATCTGGAGTTCATTGCCCAGGTGGCGGTTCTTACGCACCGGGTCGAAGCCGAACGGCGCATCACCGGCACGGCAGAGATCCTTTCGCACCTCGCGTCCGACTTCGCCGATGCGCAAGCCAGGCAAGAGCTGGTCGATGCCTATGGGCTCTACCTGGGGCTGACCCAGATGACGCGGCTCTGCCTGACCGGGCCTTTCGAGCGCAACGACATGCCGCCCGGCCTTGCCAACCTCCTGCTGGACACGACGGATCTTCCCGACTTCAAGGTGCTCGAAGCGTATCTCAAGGACACCGAGCGAAAGGTCAGGGGAATTTTCGACCGGCTGCTGCGCGGCAAGCGAAGCTCACAATAGCTGGCCGACGGCCTGCTGTGGTCGGAGGGAGTGTTTGGCGCCTCCCCGATGGGAGGCGCTGCGGCCTATGCCGCTTGCCTGATCGCTTCAGGCGCCCTGCGCACGGGGATACGCACCGAGACGATGGTTCCCACGCCTTCGGTGGAGCGGATCTTGAGCGCGCCGCCGTGCAGTTCGGCAAGAGACCGGGAAATAGCCAGGCCCAGCCCCGAGCCGGTGTGGTTCTTGGAAAACTGGTTCTGCACCTGCTCGAACGGCCTTCCGAGTTTGCTCAAGGCTGACTTCGGGATGCCGCAGCCGGTATCTTCGATCGAGATCATCAGCGCCCCGGTGGCATTGCGTGCGCGCAGCGAGATGCGTCCGCCCTGGCCGGTGAACTTCACCGCGTTGGAAAGCAGGTTGATGACGATCTGCTTCACCGCGCGGCGATCGGCATAAAACCTGATCGAGTCTGCGATATTGGTCTCCAGCTCGATCGATTTCTGTGCGGCCTGCAGCGAGATCACCCGCACCGTCTCGCTGATCAGCGGACCGAGATCGATCTCCTCCCTTTCCATCGAGAACTGGCCGGCCTCGATCTTCGACATGTCGAGAATGTCGTTGATCACGCCGAGCAGATATTTGCCGCTGCTGAGAATGTCGCTGGTATATTCCTCGTAGCGGGTGCAGCCGAGCGGACCGAACAGGCCGGTCTCCATCACTTCCGAGAAGCCGATGATGGCGTTCAGCGGCGTGCGCAATTCATGCGACATGTTTGCCAGGAACTCCGACTTGGCGCGGTTGGCGGCCTCCGCGCGCTCGGTTTCCTTCATGTATTTCTTGTTCAACTCCACCAGTTCGCGCGAGCGCTCCTGCTCGGCGCGGCGCGCCAGGCTGAGGTCGTGGATCGTGGCCATCAGGCGCCGCTCGCTGTCCACCAGCTTCTCCTGATGCTGCTTGATCTGGGTGATGTCGGAGCCGACCGAAACCGTGCCGCCGTCGCGCGTCTTCAACTCGTTGACCTGCAGCCAGCGACCATCCGCGAGCTGGCGCTCATAGGTCGCGCCGCCCCGATGCGCGTTTGCGCTCGGCAGGCGTCGCTCGGCGGCGAAGGCGGTCATTCGCTGCTCGATCGCCTGGCGCGGCGTGCCGGGCACCACGTCGCGATCCGAGAGGCCGTTGTCCTGCTGGTATTTCGTGTTGCACATCACCAGGCGCTGCTGGGCATCCCACAGCACGAAGGATTCGGTGATGTTCTCGATCGCCGTGCGCAGGCGCATGTCGGCGGCCTCGGAGCGCAGCAGCAGGTGCCGCTGTTCGGTGACGTCGACGGCGATGCCGATCATCTGGATTTCCGACGCATCGGGATCGATCACCTGCGCGCGGGCGCGCATCCATACCCAGTGGCCGTCGGCGTGGCGCATGCGAAAGACCTGGTCGATATGGTCGATCTCGCGCGAGACGATGCGGTTGGCGAGCTGGAACAGGTCGCCGTCCTCCTCGTGGATGATGTCGTCGACCTCGCCGAAGGAGAGCATCGCGTCGCAGGGCTCGTAGCCCAGCATCTCGTACATGGAGCGCGACCAGTACATCCTGCCGCGCACCATGTCCCAGTCCCACAGGCCGCAACGGCCGCGAACCAGCGCCATGTCGATGCGCTGATGCGCTTCGAGGTAGAGGCGGTCCGCCGCCTTTGCGCGCGCTGCCTGGCTGAAATAGGCGTAGAGAACGATGATGAGCACGCCGGCCGTCACCACGAAGAGCGTGACGTTGAGCGACACGGTCTTGCGCCACTCCGCAAAGACGGCATCCCGCGAAACCAGGGCAGCGGCTGCGGCCTTGCGATCCTTGGTGATGCTGAGCGCCGCATACCAGTCCTGCCCGTCGACACGGACTTCCATAACGCCGGCGCGCTCGCCGAACAGGAACAGCGGCTGTGCGCCGGCCAAGATCCCATCGAGCGGCTTGCCGGCCCACCGGGTCGACTCGGGCGACACTGCAAGCACCTTGAAGGTGCCGTCGGTGATTGCAAGCACATGCCGGCTGCCCATGGCGCCCTGCTGCAGGGTGCGCTCCAGCAATTCGTGGCTCGTATCAGCGAGGCCGGCGTTTGTGCCTGCAGCGATGGTGACCGAATTCGCAAGCTCGGCGGCGGCCAGGCCGAGCACCGCCTTGGCATTGCGCTCCACCTCGTCGTTCCATGCCAGCAGCGACAGGACGCGCGCTGCGGCGATGACCAGCAGGAACAGGACGATAAGGGCCGGGATGGAGCGGCGCAGGATAGGCTCGGCCGCCAGCAGCCGGCGGTAGGCCGGCGCGGCGATGAGCCGTGCATTTCCTGCTAGAGTGCCGCTTCTGCGCTCGACAAAAGCACTCTCGCCGGGCGCGCCCAACGCGTCCGCCTTCGCCATATCCAGGCCCCCGAAACCTTTTTTCTTAAAAACGATCCGGCAACACCGCACATCCGAATCATCCATAAGGAATCAAAGGTGATTCGCGTTGTCCATAGGCGGCTGGAAAAAACCTTTAAAAACTTGCTAATGACCCTGCGTCAGGCGAGTGTCCGCTCCACGATGTCACGCAGGTCCGGGGACAGGCTTTCGGCTGCGCGGATCTCCAGCAGGGCCTCGCGAGCCTTTGCCTGTCTGACCGGCTCGAGCGAGCGCCACGAGCGCAATGCCGTGGCCAGGCGTGCGGCTACCTGCGGATTTCGCTTCTCGACCTCCAGCACTGCCTCGACGAACAGCCGATAGCCTGCCCCGTCGGCGCGGTGGAATCCGGTCTGGTTGGCGCTGGCGAAGGTTCCGACCAACGAGCGAACGCGGTTCGGGTTGGAGATGGAGAAGGAAGGGTGCTGCATCAGGGCGCGCACGACTTCGACTGCCTCCGGCCCA
This sequence comes from Pseudomonadota bacterium, assembly GCA_023387775.1. GTDB lineage: Bacteria > Pseudomonadota > Alphaproteobacteria > Rhizobiales > Rhizobiaceae > Pseudaminobacter. The sequence continues at coordinate 14,221 of JAEWHN010000179.1, forward strand.
GGAGTGGAAGCCTGGATCTGGAACCACTTGTCCATGACCAGTGCGTCGCTGCGATACCGGGCTTCAAATACCGCCAACGCATCGACCGCTTCCGGCGAATTCCTGTGACGATGCACCAGCCCGGCGAGCGCCGCGATGCGGTCCGTCATGTTTGTCGCCGCCGAGTAATGGCTGGCCGCCACCGCAGCGCCACCCGGCTGCGCGGAAAGATAGTCGAGCAGGACATTGCGCAAAGCGCGCCGGCCGGCGCTCGCCGCGTCGGGGCTGAAGGGGCCGGCGTGGTGAAGGCCTTCGTACAACTCCTTGAAGAGCTGGCGATTTTCCTCGGCGATTGCGGCTATAAGCGCCTCGCGGCCGGCGTGGATGGCGTCCGGGTCGATATTCGTTCCGATCTCGCGGGCGATGTCGGCTTCGCCTGGCAGCGATAGCGCCAGGGCGCGATAGGCCGGCTCCAGCGTCTCGTCGGCGGCGATTACGCCGGCAAGCTGCAGAAGGTCGGGCGCGAATGCCGGCTTCTTGCCGCCGAGCAAGCTCCGGAAAGCAGCGACCAGCGTTTCGGTGAGCAAGGTGTTGAATGCCTGCCAGCGCGAGAATGTGTCGCTGTCGTGCCGCGCCAGGAAGGCCCGGTCCTCCGCACTCTGCTCGATGGCGAGGGTTATCGGCGCGGAAAAGCCCCTGTTGAGGGAAACGGCCGGCCGCTCCGTAACACCTGAAAACCGCACGGCGTGCCGGCGCTTGCGCAGATGGATGACGCCGTCCTCGACGCTCGCTCCCTCTGCTTGCGACCAGGCGATATCCTTCCCGTCCGGACCCACCAGCCCGAAAGCAAGCGGAATGTGCATCGGCTGCTTGCGGCTTTCCGAGGGCGTAAGCGGAACAGACTGCTCGAACTCCAGCGTGAAGTCGCCGGCGCGGGCGTCGTGCGAAGTGCTCACCGTCACGTTGGGCGTGCCGGCCTGGTGGTACCACAGCGCGAACTGCGACAGGTCGCGGCCGGAAACATCCTCGAACACCTTCAGAAAATCCTCGACGGTCGCGGCATCGCCGTCATGGCGCTCGAAATACAAGTCCATTCCTCGGCGGAAAGCTTCGGCACCCACGATGGTGCGGATCATTCGCACCACCTCCGAGCCCTTTTCGTAGACGGTGGCCGTATAGAAGTTGTTGATCTCCCGGTAGCGCCGCGGCCGCACGGGATGGGCAAGCGGACCCTGATCCTCGGGGAACTGATGCGCCCTCAGCGTGCGCACTTCCGCGATGCGCTTGACCGCACGCGAGCGCTGGTCGGCGGAGAATTCATGGTCGCGGAAGACGGTCAGGCCTTCCTTGAGGCAGAGCTGGAACCAGTCCCGGCAAGTGATTCTGTTTCCAGTCCAATTGTGGAAATACTCATGTGCGATGATCGCCTCGATATTCGCGAAATCCGTATCGGTCGCGGTTTCCTCGTCGGCCAGGACATATTTGTCGTTGAAGATGTTGAGGCCCTTGTTCTCCATCGCGCCCATGTTGAAGTCGGACACGGCGACGATGTTGAACACGTCTAGATCGTATTCGCAGCCGAACGCTTCCTCGTCCCAACGCATGGAGCGCTTGAGCGCGTCCATGGCATAGGCGGCGAGGGGCTCCTTGCCGTGCTCGACATAGATGCCGAGCTCCACCGTGCGGCCGGACGCGGTGACGAAGCTGTCGCCGACACGGCCGAGATCGCCTGCCACCAACGCAAACAGGTAGGATGGCTTCGGGAACGGGTCATGCCAGACCGCATAGTGCCAGCCGTCCGCCAGGTCGCCGCGCTCACCCGGATTGCCGTTTGAGAGCAGCAGCGGGGCCTCGTCCCGACGCGCCTCGATGCGCACCGTGTAGACGGACAAAATGTCCGGCCGGTCGAGGAAATAGGTGATGCGGCGAAAGCCTTCCGCCTCGCACTGGGTGCAATAGACGCCGCTGGAACGGTAGAGCCCCATCAGGGCCTGGTTCCGCGACGGGTCGATTTCGGTTTCGACGGTGAGCTGAAAGCTGCCGGCTGCCGGCGGCGCGGCAATCGTCAGCTCATCCGGCGTTGCGCTATATGCCGAGGCATCGAGCGGAACGCCGTCGATTTCGATGCGCCGCAGCGTCAGCCCATCGCCATCCAGCATCAGTGGCGGATTGCCGGCGACGCCTTCGCGCCGCTCGATCGTGAGTTCAGCGACGACGACTGTCTTTTCCTGCGAGAGTTTGAAAGTCAGCCCGGTCGAGGGGATCAGGTAATCGCTGGGCCGGTAGTCTTCGAGCCGGAACACCTGACCGGTATCTGTACGCATTGTCACGACTTTCTCCTTGTGGCCCCACAGGCCGAAGCGAGACTTCTCGCCGGGCCGCTCGCGACTGGCCCACAAGAAGTTGGCTGCACTGCCATTTACACGAATCCCACCCTCGACAAAACTGACATCGGACCTATTTCACGCCCACACTCTCCACCGAAGCTTGCGGGGCTGCCATGACCGACGTCACGCCCAGATTCGGAGTGGGCGCATCCGTCCTCCGCGTCGAAGATGCAGCTTTCATAACCGGGCAGGGTCGCTACACCGACGACATCTCGCTGCCCGGCATGCTGCATGGCTATGTGCTGCGCTCGCCGGTGGCCAATGCGGCCCTGAAGGTAGTGTCCGTTGAGGCGGCGCGGAAGGCCCCCGGCGTTCACCTTGTCCTCACCGGAGCCGATCTTGCCGGTCTCGGCGATCTCAAGTCCGGTGTCATGCAGAAGCAGCCGGACGGCTCGCGGGCGCCCACCCGCGATGTGCCGATCCTGTGTCGCGACCGGGTGCACCATGTGGGCGATGCCGTCGCATTCGTGGCGGCCGACAGCCGTGCGCAGGCGCAGGACGCGGCGGAACTGATCGAGGTCGAATACGATGCCGCGCCGGCCGCCGCCAGCACCGCGACCGCGCTCGACCCGGGCACGCCGCTGGTGTGGCCGGAACTGGGCTCCAACCGCGCGTTCCTCTATGAGATCGGCGACGCGGCCAAGACCGACAAGGCATTCACCGCGGCGACCAGGGTTTCGCGCA
>JAEWHN010000212.1 GCA_023387775.1 Pseudomonadota bacterium
CGATCGCCTCGGCAAACCAGCGCATCGATTTCAGCGACGATCCGACATCGATCGCGAGCGTGTCGCGGATCGGCTTGCCGGTATCGAGGCTCTCGAGCAGGGCAAGGTGATCGCGATCGCGTTCGATCAGATCCGCCCATGTCAGCAGCACAGCCTTGCGCTCTGCCGGTGCGCGGTTGGCCCAGACACCCGTCTCAAAGGCCGCAAGTGCGGCGGCAACGGCGCGGTTCACATCCTCGGCGCCGCAGGCGGGCAACTGGGCGATGATTGCGCCGGTCGCGGGGTTCACGCTGGCGAAGGTTTCGCCGCTGGCCGCTGCCCGGGGGGCGCCGGCGTAGTAAACACGGGTTTCGGGCGCGATGATTTTCGCGCGGGCGTGCCAGTCGTCGCGGGTCAGGGTCACGTCAGGCCTTCGCAATGCGTCCCGCATCCGATTGCAGCCGCGGCGTGACAAGCCATTCGATGCCGCGCAGAATTCGGGTCAGGATGAAGTTGATGATGAGATAGATGATACCGGCAACGCCCAGCACCTCGACGGGCATGTAGGTCTCGGATGCAAGCGAGCGCGCCACCCCGGTCAGATCCAGCAGCGTCACCGTCGAAGCAAGGGACGACGCTTTCACCATCAGGATAATTTCATTGGAGTAGGCGGGCAGCCCGATCTGCACCGCTTGCGGAAAGACGACCTTGCGCAAGCGCATCACTGCCGGCATGCCGACCGCTTTTGCGGCCTCGATCTGGCCTCGGGGCACGGCCGTGATTGCGCCGCGCATGACCTCGGAAACGTAGGCCGAGGTATTGAGCGAGAAGGCGATCAGCGCGCACCACCACGGCTCGCGCAGGAACGGCCAAAGCACGCTTTTACGCAGTTCGGGGAATTGCGACAGACCGTAATAGACCAGATAGATCTGGATCAGCAGCGGCGTGCCGCGCAGGAAGAAAACATATGCATAGGCAGGGGCGACCAGCCAAGGCTTGCCGGATAGGCGCAGGCCCGTGACCCCGAGTGCCAAGACAAAGCCGACCAGCGAAGCGACCGCGACCAGTTGCAATGTCAGCACGACCCCGCTCAGAAGCGCGGGCACGGATTCGATCATGACCTGAAAATTCATCCCTGCTTCCTATCGATTGCAAAGCCGCGGTTGGCCCTTGCTTCAAGAAGCGCGGTCACGCCCATGGCGATAATGGTCAGGCCCAGATAGATGAAGGCCGCGACAAGGAAGAAGGTGAAGGGCTTTTTGGTATAGTCGACGGCGAACTGGGTCTTGCGCATCAGCTCATCGAGCCCGACCACCGAAATCAGCGCAGTCTCTTTCATGATCACAAGAAAGATATTTCCAAGGCCGGGCAAGGCCAGTCGCCAGACCTGCGGCAGGGTGATCTTGAAGAAGGTCTTGGGGCGCGACAGACCGATGGCCCGGGCGGCCTCGATCTGACCTTTCGGGATCGCCTGGAAGGCGCCGCGGAAAACTTCGGCGGCATAGGCTCCGAAGGCCAGCGACAGCGCGATGCAGCCGGCCGCGAAGGCGCTGACATCAATGAACTCGGTGTAGCCCAAAGTGCGCGCCGCCGAATTCACCGCCGCGATCGCGCCGAAGTAGAAGAGCAGGATGACCAGCAGCACAGGCACGCCGCGCAGCGCGGTGGTATAGGCCTCTCCGAGAAACCGCAGCGGCCGCGAAGCCGACAGTTTCATCAAAGCCACCCCGATGCCGAGGCCCACTCCGGCCGCTGCGGCAATCAGCGTGACGCGAATCGTCATCCATGTGCCTTCGGCCAGGAGGCCGCCAAAGCCGTGCAGGTCGATCATCCGAATTCCTTGCGGCGCGGGATCTCGGGCCCCGCTGGTGTTGGCCAGTGCACATCGCCCGCGGGCGGGCGACGTGCACCAGGTACTTATTGTTGCTGATCAGGCTTCAGGCTGAACGGGAAGTAGCGGTTATTGATTTCGTCATAGACGCCATTCTTCATGATCGTGCTCAAAGCGGTATCGAAACGGGCGAGCAGTTCGGTGTCGCTCTTACGGATCGCAATACCCGCGCCCGGTCCGAGATATTCGGTATCGAAGAAGGCTTTGCCCTTGGCTTCGAAATCCGCACCTTCCTCGCTGTCGAGCCACTGCTGCATGAACAGGCGCTGCGCCATCACACCATCAATGCGCCCGGCGGCGAGATCGAGGTTGTGCTCTTCGTTCTTGTCGTATTCGCGGATCTTGGTCTCGGGGAATTTCGCCTTCAGCAATTGGCCGTAGCTCGAGGCGCGCTGGACGCCGATCACCTTGCCGGCCAGGCCTTCCGGAGTGGTCTCCAGTTCCACGCCCTTGGGCGCGACGATGATTGCGCCCGCCTGATAGTAAGGCTGGGTGAAGTCAACTGCTTCCTTGCGCTTTTCCGTGATCGACATCGAGGCAACAATGGCGTCGAACTTGCCCGCATTCAGACCGGGAATCATCCCGTCCCAGGAGAAGGTCTCGATCTTGCATTCGACCTTCATCTCGGCGCAAAGCGCATTGGCAATGTCGATGTCAAAGCCCTGGACCTGACCAGAGGCATCGACAAAATTGAAGGGCGGATAGGTGCCTTCCGTCGCGATGCGCAGGGTTTCGGCGTGGGCCGAGCCTGCTGCCAGCGCGGCCGCGACCGCTACCGCGAGGATTTTGAAACTGTTCTTCATATGTACTGCTCCCAGTTGATTATCAGTGATCGAAGTTCTGTTTGACGAAAAGGCGACAGCGCTCCGAGTTCGGCGCATCAAAGACCTGTGCGGGCGGACCCTCCTCCTCGACGAGGCCCTGATGGAAATACATCACCTTCGATGATACTTCGCGAGCGAAGCGCATCTCGTGGGTGACGATGATCATGGTGCGGTGTTCCTCGGCCAGCGAGCGCATCACGCGAAGCACTTCGCCCACCAACTCGGGGTCAAGCGCCGAGGTGGGCTCGTCAAACAGTAGAACGTCTGGGTCCATGGCCAAGGCTCGAGCGATAGCTGCGCGCTGTTGCTGCCCGCCCGAAAGCTGAATTGGATAATAGTCGCGGCGGTCGTATATCCCGACCCGCTCAAGCAAGGTCTCAGCCTTTTCCCGTGCCTCTGCTTCGCTGCGTCCCAGAACCGAGGTCTGGCCCAGGACGACATTTTCAAGGATTGTCAAATGGCTCCAGAGGTTGAACGCCTGAAAAACCATCCCCATCCGCGAGCGGATCCGGTCAATTTGGCGACTGTCGGCTTTACCCTTTTTTGAGATTTCGACCCTCTCGCCGAAAAAGCGGACCTCGCCCTTCTGATAGGTTTCCAGCACGTTCAAGCAGCGCAGGAAAGTGCTCTTACCGGAACCCGATGCGCCGATGATCGAAATAACATCGCCACGGCTAGCCTGCATCGAAATGCCCTTGAGCACTTCGTTGGAGCCATAGCTTTTGTACAGATCGTGAACGGTGAGTGGCAAGGCGTCGCTCATCAACCCTCCTGGGCCTCTTGCGTTGTCGGGACAGAATTTTGCGAATTCATTTCAAAGTCAATAGCTTTGAAACAATTGTTGTAAATTTGCCCGGGGAAGACGAGAATCGGAGCCTCATTCCTGGGCAATCAGCGCGCGGGGGATATGCTTGTAGGGCACCAGTTGCAGGTCAGCCGGCGCGGGGCCAGGGGATTCGATGTCGATCATCGCCCGGCACAGCGGCGCGAAGCCTGCACGGAAGTGGTTCTTTGCCTTGACCAGAAACAGCTCTGTCTGCGACAGATCGATGCCATGCAGATCGCACCAGGCAGGGTCGTTTGCGCTTTGGCAGGTCTCCGCGATCACGACCTTAAGATTGCCAGATTCCAAGACGGCAGTACGGCCAATGTCGACGGCGATGCCATTTTCCATCGGACCGCGGTTTCGAAAGCGGCCATCCGTCAGCCGCAGAATTCGCGCGCGCAGCGGCACCGGAGCCCCATGTTCGGGCAAGACCCGCCCGCCAAGCAGGGCATCGATCAGGTGGCCTTCGCCCAAAGCGTGACAGCGCGCCACCAACTCCGGATCATGGAAAAAGCAACATACGGTACGACGATGTGCAGCCAGATCCAGCCAGTTGCGCAGCAGTCCGGTAGTGTCGCCAACGCCGCCGGAAAGCGGATTGTCGGCTGTGTCGATCAGCGCGACCGGCCCTTCTGCATCGCTGTCGTTCAGCAGCGCCTCGGCACGGGCTAGGCCCTCGGCGGAGCGGATGATAGTGGCGCGGAATCGCGAGCGACGTTCGAGGTAGGCTGAGGCCAGTGCATCGAGATGGTGCGTCGGATCGTGCCCCTCTAGCGCGGTCACAGCAACCATTGCAGTGGCAAAGGGCGTGTCTGCGTAGGTGAAAGACCCGAAGAAGGTGACATCCTCAATGCCAGGCTCCGTGGTGACTTCTCTGGCGATTTCGGTGAGTTCCGCCATGGGCCCCGATTCGGTGCGCATCATGTGGCTGAGCGGCAGCATCGGCACGGGGCGCAGATGCAGGCGCGCCGCCACGCCGGAGCGCAAGCTCCGGAGCAGCATGCCCATGGCCCGATGGCCGGTGTCGCGCATGTCCGTGTGCGGATAGCTATGATAGCCCGACAGGATCTGCACCAGATCGGCAAGCTCGGGGTTGATGCAGGCGTGCATGTCGAAGCTGACGGCGATCGGCACTTCAGGCCCGACCAGGGCCCGGATGCGTCTTAGCAAATCGGTATCGGGAGACAATGCCTGCGTCGACAAGGAGGCACCGTGCAGCGAAACGTAGACGCCGTCCCATATATCGCCTTGCAGCCCGGAAAGAATCGCATCGTGGATCTGCTGCATATCCTCCTGCGGCACCAGACCACCGGGAGGCGCGGCGGTGCATAGCGAGAAAAACACCTCGATATCGGTCTCGCTCTCCATCAGGTCGACCACAGCGCCAATCTCGGTATTGGTGCCACGGTAGAAATCGGCCGCGGTCGGCCCGCTCTGCCACTCCTTGCGCTGGAAGTCAGCAAGCCGGGTCTGCACCGGGGTGAAGCTATGAGCCTCGTGCCACAGTCGCGCTACGGCAATCTTGAACGGTCTGGACATCGCGCCCCCCTCTGCAGCCGCATTCGAGACTATTTGAGCCCTGCGATTTTTTTGCGGTTGCGATTCAAATGAATTGTTTTAACAGTATATGCAACAGCCGTTTCCATCAATCGAGGAAAAAACGCGTTCTGGTCTGGAATCTCTGACCCTCAACGGGACTGTCAGGCCGCGTGCAATTATCATGAGCCAGATTCTCCACCGATCTCTTACCACTGCCCTGCCGCGCGCGATCAAGGCCGAAGGCATCTATGTCCATGACGCTGACGGAAGGCGTTACATTGATGCCTGCGGCGGCGCCGCCGTCTCTTGCCTGGGCCACGGCCACCCGCGGCTGCGAGAGGCGCTTCTGGAGCAGCTTGACCGCGTCGCCTACATGCATACCGGCTTTTTCACCACCGACGTGACCGAGGCGCTTGCCACACGCCTGATTCAGGATGCGCCGGCGGGTTTCAGCCATGTGATGGTACTGAACAGCGGGTCCGAGGCGGTCGAGGCCGCATTGAAAATGGCACGCCAATATCATGTCGAGCGCGGCGAACCGCAGCGTCGGCATATCATCGCGCGCAAGCAAAGCTATCACGGCAACACCTTGGGCGCCTTGGCCACCGGCGGAAACAAGGGCCGCCGCAAGGTTCACGCCCCCATCCTGATCGAGACCCACCATATCGATCCCTGCTTCGCCTATCGTTACCAACAGGAAGGCGAGAGCGCGGCCGACTATGCTGCTCGGGCCGCGCAGCAGCTCGAGGACAAGATCCTTGCGCTTGGAGCGGATCGCGTCATGGCTTTTGTGGCGGAGACTGTTGTGGGGGCCACGGCCGGCGTTGTGCCACCGGTGGGCGACTATTTCCGTCGTATCCGCGAGATTTGCGATCGCTATGGCGTGCTGCTGGTGCTGGACGAGATCATGTGTGGCATGGGCCGCACCGGCACGCTGCATGCCTGTGAACAGGAGGGGGTGTCAGGCGACATCCAGGTAATTGCGAAGGGATTGGGGGGCGGCTATCAGCCTGTGAGCGCCGTGCTGGTATCGCAGAAGGTGCACGATGCGTTTCTACATGGGTCTGGGTCTTTTGTTCACGGCCACACCTATATGGGCCATCCGATGGCCGCGGCGGCTGCACTTGCAGTGCAGGAGATCATTGCCGAGCAGAACCTGCTCGACAATGTTCAGGCGCGCGGAACCCAGATGCTGGAACTGTTGCGTGGCAGATTCGGCAACTCGCCCTTCGTGGGCGACATTCGCGGTCGCGGGCTGTTCATAGGACTGGAGCTGGTTCAGGATCGTGCGAGCAAGGCGCCATTTGATCCGAGCCTGGGCCTTGCGGGCCGGCTGAAGGCTGCGGCCTTGTCGAATGGGCTGATGATCTATCCCGGATCGGGAACGATCGATGGCACATCAGGCGATCACATCCTTCTGGCCCCACCCTATGT
>JAEWHN010000215.1 GCA_023387775.1 Pseudomonadota bacterium
AGCGCCTTGGCGCAGGCCTCCTTGGCGGCGAAGCGCTTGGCGTAGGAAGCCGCACGCTCTTTGCGGCGCTCCGACTTGGCCTGCTCGATCTCGGTGAAGATGCGAGCCTTGAAGCGCTCGCCGTAGCGCTCGAGCGACTTCTCGATTCGCCTGATGTCGATGAGATCGCTGCCGATGCCGATGATCATACAGCCAGGGCCCTCAGATGTTCCGGCTTCCCGGCTTGACCGCCGGAATGGCCGCAAGTTCCGCCGGAAGCTGGTCGGCCGGATAGGCCGGCACCTCATATTCGGCAAGCGCGATCAGCGGCAAGCCGACATCGCTCTTGCCGGCAGAACGGTCGATGATGCAGGCGGCCGCGACGACTTCCGCTCCAAGATCGCGCAGGCATTCGATGGTTTCGCGGATCGACAGACCGGTCGTGACAATGTCCTCGACGATGACGACACGCGCGCCTTTTTCGATCTCGAATCGACGCAGACGGAACACGCCGCCCTCGCGCTCGACCCAGACCGCCGGCACGCCGAGATGGCGCGAGGTCTCGTAGGCGGGGATAAGACCGCCGATGGCCGGACCGACGACATAATCGATGGCACCCGGCACTTCCGCACGGATCTTCTCGGCCAAAGCCCGGCACAGCCGTTCGGTCTTGTCGGCATGCATGAAAACCCGTGCCTTCTGCAGAAACACGGGGCTGCGCAGGCCCGAGGTCAGGATGAAATGACCTTCGAGAACTGCGCCCGCCTCGCGAAAAATATCCAGCACCTGGTCGGTATTCATGCTGCTCCCGTCATAGAAATGGTCAGCCGTTGACGCGCTTTGCATCGCTGACGCTCGAGTTTTCCTTGAGCTGCGATAGCAGCCGGTTCAGATGCTTCAGGTCCCAGACCTCCAGGTCGACCAGCATTTCGGTGAAGTCAGGCGCCGTGCGCACCATCGACAGAGTGTGGATATTGGCGTCGTTCTCCGCAATCACCTGGGCGATTTCCGCCAGCGAGCCCGGGGCGTTGATGGCCACCACGGAAATGCGGGCGGGAAAGCGCTCCTTGGTTTCCTCGTCGATGTCCCAACGCACGTCGATCCAGCGCTCCGGCTGGTCGTCGAAGGCGGTCAGTGACGGCGACTGGATGGGATAAATGGTTATGCCGGAGCCGGGTTGCATGATGCCGACGATGCGGTCGCCGGGCACGGCACCCTCCGGTGCGAAGCGCACAGGCAAGTCGCTGCGTACGCCGCGGATGGGGACTGCTCCTCCCGCCTTGCTCGGGCGGCCATCCTTACGGGTCCCTGCCCGCCCGGGGATCTGGAACAGCATGCCGGCTGCATTGCGGATCTTCGACCAGCCTTCTTCGCGCGGTTTCGGCGCCTGCGTCACCCGCTCGTCCTTGTAATCGGGGAACACCGCCTTCATGACGTCGGTCGAAGAAAGCTCGCCGCGGCCCACGGAAGCGACGACATCCTCCACGTCCTTGCGCGCGAGGCGATGCAGCACCGGCTTCAGGCTATCCTTGGTGAAAGTCTTTCCCGCCCGTTCGAAGGCACGTTCCAGAATGCGCACGCCGAGGCCGGAATATTGCTTCCGGATCGCGTTCTTGGTGGCCCGACGAATGGCCGAGCGCGCCTTGCCCGTCACCACCACCGATTCCCAGGCTGCGGGTGGCACCTGCGCCTTGGAACGAATGATCTCGACCTCGTCGCCATTCTTCAACTCGGTCATCAGCGGCATGATGCGGCCGTTGATCTTGGCGCCGACGCAGGTGTCGCCGACATCGGTGTGGACGGCATAGGCAAAGTCGATGGGCGTGGCCTTGCGCGGCAGAGCGATCAGCATGCCCTTTGGCGTGAAGCAGAACACCTGGTCCTGGAACAGCTCCAGCTTGGTGTTCTCCAGGAACTCTTCCGGATTGTCGCCCTCGGCGAGCTGCTCGATGGTCCGACGCAGCCAGGCATAGGCGTTGGTCTCCTTGGAGATCGTGTTGCTGGCATTGGTCTTGCCGCCGGTGTCCTTGTAGAGCGCGTGCGCTGCGACGCCGTATTCGGCAACCTCGTTCATCTCACGGGTGCGAATCTGCAATTCGATGCGCTGGCGCGAAGGGCCCACGATGGTGGTGTGAATGGAGCGATAGTCGTTCTGCTTCGGCGTGGAGATGTAGTCCTTGAACCGCCCCGGCACCATGGACCAGGTCGTGTGGATGGCGCCGAGCGCGCGATAGCAATCCTCCACGCTGTCGACGATGACCCGGAACCCGAAGATGTCGGAAAGCTGCTCGAAAGAAAGCGCCTTGGCTTCCATCTTCCGAAATACGGACCAGGGCTTCTTCTGCCGGCTCGTAACCGTCGCCGTGATCGCATACTTCTCGAACAGAGCCGACAGCGACCTTTCGATCTCGGCGATAACGCCCTTGTTGCGGCTCGAAACGTCGTCCACCCGCGCTGTCACCGTGCGGTAGGCTTCCGCATTGATGTAGCGAAAGGCCAGGTCTTCCAGCTCCTCGCGCATGCCTTGCATGCCCATGCGCCCGGCCAGCGGCGCATAGATGTCCATCGTCTCCTCGGCGATGCGGAGCCGCTTGTTCTCCGGCATGTGGTCGAGCGTGCGCATGTTGTGGAGGCGATCGGCGAGCTTGACGAGCAGGACACGCACGTCTTCCGAGATCGCCAGCAACAGCTTGCGCAGGTTTTCCGCCTGTTCGGCCTTCTTGGAGACGAGGTCGAGCTTCTTGAGCTTGGTCAGGCCCTCCACCAGTTTGCCCAGGTCGGCTCCGAAGAATTCGTCGATCTCCTGCCGGGTGGCGCTGGTGTCCTCGATCGTGTCATGCAGCAGCGCCACCGCGATGGTGGCCTCGTCCATGCGCATGTCCGTAAGGATAGCTGCAACTTCGAGCGGGTGTGAGAAATACGGGTCGCCGGACGCGCGTTTCTGATGGCCATGTTTCTGCATCGCATAAACATAGGCCTTGTTCAGCAGTGCCTCGTTCACGTCAGGCTTGTAGCGCTGGACGCGCTCGACAAGCTCATACTGACGCATCATGGGCACGATCTCACATACAGATAAGAATCATGCGCCAGATCGTCGGACCTGGCGCATGCCATAAATAACCACGAAACTGCCGGCAGGAAAGTACCGGCACACCTTCTAAAGGTTAGAAATCGTCGCTCTTCTCGGGCGCCACCAGGCCTTCAATGCCCGCCAACAGGTCTTCCTCGCTCATGCGATCGAAGGTGATGTTCTCTTCCTCGCGCTCGTCTTCGGTCGAAACGGCGGCCAACTCGCTCTGGTCCACCAGCGCGTGACCCTCGGCTTCCGGCTCGTCGACCTCGACATGCTTCTGGAGCGAGTGGATGAGGTCTTCCTTCAGGTCGCCCGGCGACAGAGTCTCGTCGGCAATCTCGCGCAACGCCACGACCGGATTCTTGTCGTTGTCGCGCGGAACGGTGATCGCAGCGCCCTGGGAAATCAGCCGGGCGCGGTGACCAGCCAGAAGAACCAGTTCGAAGCGGTTCTCGACCTTGTCGATACAATCTTCAACGGTTACACGGGCCATGGATTGCCCCTTTCATACGCGAATTCAATGGAAAACAGGCGCGGTCCATAACCCGAACAGCCGCAAAAAACAAGCTTAAAGCTTGATTTCCACGTCAAACGGACTCCGGCTACTTGCCCCGCCCACAGCGGAAAAGGAAGTTCACTTTTTCTTGCATATCGTCACAAACCCCTTGGAATGCGCCGAGGCGAGCGATATTTTCGGACATGATGAAATTATAAAAATTTTTTTACAAGGCAACTCGCCGACGGAGTGTGCGTTTTAACGAAATTTCCTATTGCTCCAAAGGATACTTCACATGTTTGACCCGCGCGAAAAAATCGCTCTTTTTATAGACGGCGCCAATCTCTATGCGACGTCGCGCGCGCTTGGATTTGACATAGATTATCGCAAGCTACTGTCGAGCTTTCAAAAGCGCGGATATCTTCTGCGCGCCTACTATTACACTGCGCTTGTTGAAGACCAGGAATACTCCTCAATACGTCCACTTATCGATTGGCTCGATTATAATGGCTTCAAAGTCGTAACCAAGCCTGCCAAAGAATTCACGGATTCCAGCGGACGCCGAAAGATCAAAGGCAACATGGATATAGAGCTTACGGTCGACGCGCTTGAGCTCTCCGATGTTCTCGATCATTACGTGATCTTCTCGGGCGACGGCGACTTCCGCACGCTGGTGGAAGCATTGCAGCGGCGCGGCAAGAAGGTTAGCGTGGTTTCCACCATGGCCTCCCAGCCCCCGATGATCTCCGACGACCTGCGCCGCCAGGCCGACCATTTCATTGACCTCATGACCCTGAAGGGCGAGGTTGGCCGCGATCCGTCCGAGCGGCCAGCGCGCAAGGCCGAATCTGCGGATGCCGACGCGGACAGTGAAGACTATTGATGCCAGAAAACGTTGAGCCTTCGCGCGACTGCGCGCTCTGCCCCCGCCTGCACGATTTTCTCACCCTCTGGCGCCAGCGCGAACCCGAATGGTTCAATGCGCCTGTTCCGACGTTTCTGCCGCCAGAAGGCGAAGACGGCGTGCGTTTGCTGATCGTCGGCCTGGCGCCGGGACTGCGCGGCGCCAACAGGACCGGCCGCCCCTTCACCGGCGACTATGCGGGCGACCTGCTCTACGACACGCTGATCCGCTTCGGCCTGGCCCGAGGCAGGTTCGAAGCACGGCCCGACGACAGCCTGGAATTGATTTCGACGGCCATTACGAACGCGGTGAAATGCGTGCCACCGGAAAACAAGCCAATCGGCGTCGAGATCAATACTTGCCGGAAATTCCTCAGCCTGAATCTCGAGCGCTTCCGTAACTTGGAAGCGATCCTGACGCTGGGAACCATTGCCCACCAGTCCACCGTTCGGGCTTTGGGCGGACGCGTGGCCGAACACCCATTCAGCCATGGCGGCCGCCAGCAGATCGGCGACGTAACCGTCTTCTCCAGCTATCACTGCTCGCGCTACAATACCAATACCGGCCGGCTGACCGAAGAGATGTTCGTCAGCGTTTTCCGTGAGATAGCAGCTTTTCTGGGCAAATAGAGACCGGCCGGAAGCTGGTCGGCGAATTCAATCCGACGCCCGAAGGCAAGGGGCGGTCATCCCCGCTCCTTGAGAAGACGTCCCTTCTCGCGGTTCCAGTCGCGCTGTTTTTCGGTCTCGCGCTTGTCGTGAAGCTTCTTTCCTCGGGCTATGGCCAGCAGCAGCTTCGCGCGCCCCTTGTCGTTGAAGTAGATCTTCAACGGCACCATGGTCATGCCTTCACGCTCGACAGCCTGAGACAGGCGCGCCATCTCGCGCTTGTTGACCAACAGCTTGCGACGGCGGCGCGGCTCATGGTTGAAGCGGTTGCCCTGCAGATATTCGGGCACGTAGGAATTGATCAGCCAGATTTCGCCACCCTCTGCCGAAGCATAGGCCTCCTGGATGTTCGCCTGACCTTGCCGCAGCGACTTGACTTCGGATCCCGTCAAGACGAGCCCGGCCTCAATGGTGTCGACCACCTCGTACGAAAACCGGGCCTTGCGATTTTCGGCGGCAACCTTGTTGTTGGGATCGGCTTTCTTAGGGTTCATAGCTTCGCAGTGCGGAAACCCGCGTCAATTGATCAGGCCGGCGTGCTTCATCGCCGCATCGATGCGTTCGGCCGTGGAGGCCTCGATGGTCATGAGCGGCGAGCGCAGTACATTTGCAACCTTGCCGAGGCGCGAAAGCGCATATTTTGCGCCGGAAACGCCGGGTTCGAGGAAGATGGCCTTGTGCAGCGGCATCAAACGGTCCTGAAGCTCCAGCGCGCGTTCCTTGTCGCCGTTGAGGGTCGCCTCCTGGAATTCGGCGCACAACCGGGGAGCGACATTCGAGGTGACCGAGATGCAGCCCACGCCGCCATGCGCGTTGAAACCGAGCGCCGAGGCGTCTTCGCCCGAGAGCTGGATGAACTCCTTGCCGCAGGCAAGCCGCTGCTCGGAAACGCGCTCGACCTTGCCGGTGGCATCCTTCACGCCGACAATGTTGGGGAAGTCGTGCGCCAGGCGGCCCATCGTCTCCGGGGTCATGTCGACCACCGAACGCGGCGGAATGTTGTAGATGATGATCGGCAGCTTCGTGGACCTGGCGACCGTGGCAAAGTGCTCGTAGAGGCCGCGTTGCGTCGGCTTGTTGTAGTACGGCGTCACGACCAGGACCGCATCGGCCCCGACCTTTTCGGCGTGCTCGACCAGCCCGACCGCCTCGGCGGTGTTGTTGGATCCGGCCCCGGCGATGACGGGAACGCGCCCGTTGGCGACCTCAACGCAGGTCCGGACCACGTCCCGGTGCTCTTCATGCGAAAGCGTCGGCGATTCTCCGGTCGTGCCGACCGGAACGAGGCCCTTGGTGCCTTCTTCTATCTGCCACTCGACAAAAGCTCGAAACGCTTTTTCGTCGAAACCGCCATTCGCCTGGAATGGTGTCACGAGCGCGGTCATCGAGCCTCTGAGCATGTGGTCAACTCTCTCTGCAACCTTGCGGTTGGGCAGTCCCTTTTTGATGTCGCGGCTTTCTATCCGAAAACTGAGCCGCGCACCATAGTCTTGACACGGTGGCGCGGCAAAGAACCAACTGGTCCAGATAGGGCAGTGCCCGGCGTCAGACCTTTTTCGGAGAGGGGAAAACAGGCTTTTGGAAAGCCGCTGCACGGGATAGTTTGGGAAGAATGCTGGGCACAGGGCATTACGGGTTCGCACTGCTTGGCGCAATGCTTGCAATCGCGCCCCCCACCGACGTTCATGAAAGTGTGGACCGGCAGACGACAACCGCCATTGTGAACAGGCCGGGCGAGATGCTGCTTCCTCGGCCGGCAAGCCTCGGCGACATTTCCCCGCTGAAGACAGGTCTCGATGCTCTTTCTGCAAGGGAGATTGCGCGCGCGCTTTCGCTGCGCGACGCCCTTCCGCAAGACTCGCTCGATCGCCACATCTTGTCGTGGGCAATAGCGCTGCGTGGTGGCGCCCTTGTGCCCAGCGCGGAAATCTCGGCCACGGCCAGGGCCTTGAGCGACTGGCCGGCAACCGACGCCTTGCGGCGCAACGCCGAACGGGCGCTCCTGCGTGAGAACCCAGCCCCCGCCCAGGTCGTCGCCACCTTCCAGGGGAAAGCTCCGCAGACGATGGAAGGCATCATCATCCTGACACGCGCGCAGGTTGCTCTGGGAAATCCCGAGACCGCGCGCGCGGTGCTGCTGCCGTTCTGGCGGACCGCGAAATTGTCTCCCCAGGAGGAGGCCGCGATCCTGAAAGAGTTCGGGGCGCTTGTTTCCGCCGCTGATCATCGCTTTCGCATGGAACGCATGCTTCACGCAGACCGAGTGGCCTCTGCCCTCAGCATTGCGAAGCTCGCAGGCGCCGAAGCCCTGGCTGCCGCGTGGAGTGCGGTGATCAAGAACGACGGCAATGCCGGCAAATTGCTCGACGCCGTGCCGGCGGAGCAGCGTTCCGCCGGCTATTTCTTTGCGCGCGCGAAATACCTGCGCAAAGGCAACAACATCGAAGAAGCAGCAGCCGTGATGCTGCAGGCCCCGACCAACCGCGGGGCGCTAGCCGATGCGGATGCGTGGTGGATCGAACGGCGCGCGCTGTCACGCGAACTGATGGACAGGGGCGATGTGCAGACCGCGTACAGGATCGCGGCCGAGCATTCCGCGGAAACTGCTTCCAATGCCGTCGACGCGGAATTCCACGCCGGCTGGTATGCGCTGCGTGGGCTTGACGACGCCGCGAAAGCCGCGGAGCACTTCTCGCGCATCGCCATTCTTGCGGAAGGTGCGATTTCGCGGGCGCGCGCCTACTACTGGCTCGGGCGCGCGGCCGAGGCGGGAGGCCCCGGCGATGCGAAGGCCTATTTCGAGCGCGCGGCAGAATTTGGCACAACCTTCTACGGACAGCTTGCCGCCGAGCGGATCGGGCGCAGCACCGTCGAAGTCGGTTCTCCGATGCCGACGGAAGCAGACCGGCGCGACTTCGACCAGCGCGAGGCCGTGCAGGCCATCAAGCGCCTGGAGGAAGCCGGATACGCGAGCCTGGCCGACACGCTCTGCCAGGACCTGGCCGCGCAACTGACAAGCCCGGGCGAACTCGCGCTGCTCGCGCTCACGGCCGAGCAGCGCGACAACCACTTCCTGGCGCTGAAGGTCGGCAAGATCGCCGCATCTCGCGGCATCGAGATCGGCGCGCTTTCGCACCCCATCGGCGCAATTCCGGCCACTGCCGATGTTTCCGGCGCAGGCGAGGCGCTGGCCTATGCCATCGCAAGGCAGGAAAGCGAATTCAAGGTTTCGGCCGTATCCGGCGCGGGCGCCCGCGGCTTGCTGCAACTGCTGCCGGCAACCGCCAAGGAGGCGGCGAAGAAGGCAGGCCTTCCGTTCTCGGCGACTCGGCTGACCACCGATGCCGGCTACAACGCCTCGCTCGGCGCGACCTTCCTGGGCGAGCAGCTGAGCCGCTTCGACGGCTCATACGTGCTGACCTTCGCAGGCTACAATGCCGGGCCGCGCCGCGCCCGGGAGTGGATCAACCGCTATGGCGACCCGCGCGGCAAGGATGTGGACACGGTGGTGGACTGGATCGAGCGCATTCCGTTTTCGGAAACGCGCAGCTACGTCCAGCGCGTGATGGAGAATTTCCAAGTCTACAAGATGCGCTTTTCAGGGAACTTTGACATCGTCGGAGATCTGACGACCGGCCGTTAGCCGCCAACCTCCTATTATCGTTGCTGCGCTCGCTGTTGGGCCGTCGGACCCTGGGCAGCGGCGGACGCCGCAAAAGCGCGTCGCTTTCCTGGCGTCAATGATCTAGGCTTCTGGCAAGTGCAGGGCGTGGCCGCCCGCCGCGATGCCAAATACAAAGCTCTTGCCACCTGATCACAGGAGCATGAATGGCCGACGATGCGGAGTTTTCGGACTTCTTCTATTCTGCGCCCGATGGCCTTCGCCTTCACGCACGTATCTATGGCGCTGCGAATACTGGCAAGACGCCGGTGATATGCCTGCCTGGCCTCACCCGCAATGCAAGGGATTTTCACGAACTTTCGCTTTATCTATCCCGCGCCAACGCGCG
The DNA here is from genome assembly GCA_023387775.1 of Pseudomonadota bacterium. Lineage (GTDB taxonomy): Bacteria > Pseudomonadota > Alphaproteobacteria > Rhizobiales > Rhizobiaceae > Pseudaminobacter. The sequence goes on from JAEWHN010000215.1 coordinate 9,131, forward strand.
CAAGGTGATCGCATTCGACTATCGTGGTCGTGGCCAATCCGCCTATGACAAGAACTGGCGGAACTACAATCTGAACGTCGAGGCCGACGACATCCTCGCGGGACTCGCTGCGCTGGAAGTCGAGCATAGTGCATTCATCGGCACCTCGCGCGGCGGGCTGATCATCCATCTCCTGGCGGCAATGCGACCGGCCATGCTGCGGGCCGTGGTGCTGAACGACATCGGGCCGGTCGTGGAAGCGGCCGGCTTTGCGCGTATCCGCGCCTATCTGGAAACCGCACCCAAGCCGAAAACCTTCGACGAAGCGCTCGCCATGCAACGGTCTCTTCATGGCAAGGCCTTTCCGGCCCTGAGCGGCAGGGACTGGAAACGATTCGTGGCGGCGCTTTACCGCGACCGGGGCGGCGTTCCGGTGCCCGACTTCGATCTCGCACTCCTGAAAACACTGTCCCAACTGGACCTCAGCGCCCCATTGCCGACGCTGTGGCCGCAGTTTCAGGGGCTTTATCCGGTACCCGTACTGGCCATTCGCGGTGAACACTCGACATTGCTTTCGGCGCAAACCTTGCAGGAGATGCAGCAGCGCCACCCGAGGCTCCAAGCACTGACAGTTTCCGGCCAGGGCCACGCCCCGCTGCTGGAAACCGGCGAGTTGCCCAACCGGATCGCCGACTTTCTCGATCGCGCGGATTCCGAAGCGAACTGACTCGCGTCAGATGCTTCTCGCCGCCCCAGCTGGAAACAAAAAAACCCGGCGGTTGCCCGCCGGGTTTCTCAAATCAGCTGATAAGCCGATTAGAACGAACGCTGGAAGCGCAGGAAGCCACCCCAGTCGGACCGGCTCTCGTGTTCGCCGGTGTCGAGGTTCTTGATGCGGGCCCGATTCCAGGCCACTTCCGGGGTGATGACGAAGCCCGGAACGAGTTCGTAGGCGACGTTGGCGACCACAGCAACCTGCTGCGGGACCGTGGTGAAGCGATCGAGGGTGACCGGGTCGACGACGAAGAACTTGTTGCTACCCTGGGACCACGAAGCCTGCAGGTTGACCGAAGCCTTGTCGTTGACCTTGTAGGTGCCGCCGCCCCAGACGGCCCACTTGCCGTTCCACTGCTTGTAGAAGCTCTGCGAGATGTTCTTCTCGCTGCCGACGCCGCCCATCACGAAGAGCGAGAGCTGCTCGGTGGCGTTGACGTCGAGGCGGAGCTTGCCAGCCCACTCGTTCCAGACCGAGTCGTAACCGACGACGCCCGACACGCCACCCCAGCCCTGGGTCCAGGAAGCGCCAGCCACGACGTGCGGAGCGTAGGTGTCGAGGGTGTAGAGAACGCCATTGCCCTCTTCAACCGCGACCGCGGCCGAGAAGCCGTTGCCGCCGGTGTAGGTGTAGGCGATCTGGTGCGTATCGAACGGGCCGTAGGCGACCAGGTCGTCTTCGATGACGCCGCCAGCATAGCCGGTCAGGGTCGAGAAGAGCGAGTCGGTCTTACCGATGCGGAAGCCGCCGAGTTCGATGAAGGCGTGGTTGATGGCGAAGCCGGTAGCCGTCGTCGACCAGCTGTTGTCGCCAAAATTACGGTCCACGCCGTCAACGTTAACCTTGCTTACGGCGACGGTGTCCCAGTTGTAGTTGATGTGCATGTAGCCGCGCAGGGTGCCGAGCTCGGTTTCCGAACGGGCGTCGAGCTGCATGGCGGCGCGGGCGCGCTTGTAGTAGGTGTCGTGGGTATTGACGTCGTCAACGTCCTGGTCACTGTCGAGGAAGTCACGCTTGTCGACGACGTCGATCAGGCCGCCGTAGCCGCCCTTGCCAACGCCGATGTCGTAACGGATGTAGCCGCCGACGCGCAGGCAGGTCTCGGTGCCCGGGATGTAGTAGAAGCCGGCGCCGTAGACGTCGCAAATGCGAACGTATTCCATCGGCTCGGGCTCAGCGACGACGACAGCGTCGGCCGCGCGAGCGCCGGAAACTGCGACGAGGGCCGCAGCGGAGCCGAGAAG
>JAEWHN010000249.1 GCA_023387775.1 Pseudomonadota bacterium
GTCTCGGCGCCGGCCGGCGCCAGACCCAGCGCCGACATGCCAAGCATGATTGCCGCGACAGGGGCATCGACGAGCCGCGACCAGTGCATGGCGAAGCCGCCCTCCGGCCCCATCCTGTACTGATGGGGGTCGAACCAGCCCTGCCCGGCGAGCAGGTCGCGGATCTGGACGAGGCGCAGCAGGCTGTCATTGTCGCCGCCCAGATCGGAAAGCGTCTTGAAGCCGGTGACGGCATGGACCGCAAGCACGATGAAGGTGGCCGCCAAGACAAGCAGCACGTCGCGCGCGCGGCCAGAAATACTCATGCGCCTTTCAACATCCATTGCTTCGCCCACAAGTGAAACAGCCGCTTAAACCTAGCCTTAACGGCTTCAATAAATAGTAAAGCCAGACCGAAGGAGATCGGTCACCTGTGCTGAGTACCGAACTTCGGAGACAGCGATGCCACATAGCCTGCCGGATGACCTGACCATCGCGGTGCTGCTGCCCTGCTACAACGAGGAAAAGACGATCGGCGATGTGGTGACCCGCTTTCGCGAGACGCTGCCGGCCGCCGCGATCTATGTCTACGACAACAATTCGCGCGACCTGACGGCCCTGCTGGCGCGCGCGGCCGGCGCGATCGTGGTGCGCGAGCCTCGCCAGGGCAAGGGCAACGTCGTGCGCCGCATGTTCGCCGACATCGAGGCCGACATCTACCTGATGGCCGACGGCGATGGCACCTATGCACCGGAAGATGCGCCGCAGCTCATCAACACGCTGCTGACCGAAGGCTCGGACATGGTGGTCGGCACCAGACGCGGTGTGACCGACGATGCCGGGCGCGCGGGCCATGCCTTCGGCAACCGCATCTTCAACAGCCTCTACAAGTGGCTGTTCGGCCGGGACTTCACCGACATCTTCTCCGGCTATCGCGCCTTCACGCGGCGTTACGTGAAAAGCTTTCCGGCGGTTTCCGGCGGCTTCGAGATCGAGACGGAAATGTCGGTGCATGCCTCGCAGCTGAAGCTGCCGGTGAGCGAGATCGCGCTGGACTACGGCCGCCGGCCGGAAGGCTCGACCTCCAAGCTTTCCACCTATCGCGACGGCGCGAAAATCCTCTGGATGTTCGCCATGCTGATGAAGGAGACGCAGCCCTTGCGCTTCTTCGGCGCATTCGCCGCGCTGTTCATGGCCGCAGGCCTGGTGATGATGGCACCGGTGCTGGTCGAGTTCTTCGAGACCGGCCTGGTGCCGCGCCTGCCGACCTGGGTGCTTTCGGTGGCGCTGGTGCTGCAATCGCTGCTGATGGCGGTGGCGGGGCTGGTCCTCGACTCGGTGTCGCGCGGGCGCGCCGAGCAGAAGCGGCTGTTCTATCTCGGCATGGGCTCGGCGCGGCCCGCCGCCCGGCAGCCCTTGCGCCTGGACGTGCCGCGGAATGCGCAACGGCCAGCCAGATCCCGCAAGGCGGCGTGAGGGGCATAATCTTCACCGCGTGCGGCGCGCTGCGGGATTGGCAGAAGGCCCGGCAGCCTATACATGCGCTGGTGAAAGCGCTGTCATGCCTTGCCGCCGGAGACCCTCATGCCGCTTAACGTCGCCATCCAGATGGACCACATCGCCACGATCTCGATCGCCGGCGACACTTCCTTCGCGCTCGCCCTGGAGGCGCAGCGGCGCGGCCACCGGCTCTATCACTACACGCCCGACAAGCTGTCGATGATCGGCGGCAAGGTGTTCGCGCGCCTCGAGGAACTGCAGGTGCGCGACGAGAAGGGCAACCATTTCACGCTCGGCGAGCCGGTGCGCACCGACCTCAGCGAGATGGACGTGGTGCTGCTGCGGCAAGACCCGCCCTTCGACATGAACTACATTACCACCACGCATATCCTCGAGCGCATCCACCCCAGGACGCTGGTGGTCAACGACCCGGCCTGGGTGCGCAACAGCCCGGAAAAGATCTTCGTCACCGAATTCCCCGACCTGATGCCGGAGACGCTGATCACCAAGGACCCTGAGGAGGTCGACGCCTTCCGCAAGGAGCATGGCGACATCATCGTCAAGCCGCTCTACGGCAATGGCGGCGCGGGCATCTTCCACCTGCACGAGGCCGACCGCAACCTGGCCGCGCTGCTCGAGATGTTCCAGCAGATGTTCCGCGAGCCCTTCATCGTGCAGCGCTACCTGAAGGAAGTGCGCAAGGGCGACAAGCGCATCATCCTGATCGACGGCGAGCCGGTGGGCGCCATCAACCGCGTGCCGGCCGAGCATGACTCCCGCTCCAACATGCATGTCGGCGGACGCGCCGAGAAGACCGAACTGACGCCCCGCGAGCGCGAGATCTGCGCCCGCATCGGCCCCTCGCTCAGGGAACGCGGCTTCATCCTCGTCGGCATCGACGTGATCGGCGACTATCTCACCGAGATCAATGTGACCTCGCCCACCGGCGTGCGCGAGGTGAAGCGCTTCGGCGGCGCCGACATCGCCTCGCTGTTCTGGGACGCGGTGGAAGACAAGCGCCGCTGACGCCGGCGGGCGGATGTTCCACCCGCGCAACCAGCCACAACCGACCTGCAATCCGCGCGACGGGCATGTTCCCGTCTTGTTCTTGCTTTGAGCTTGAAACTGTGATTGTCTGACGCAACGTCACAGATCAGCCGGGCATCGCAGCGCCGGCGCCGGCCGGATGCGCTCGCGACGCTGCCATGACTGGAACGCCCGGGAAGCGGCTTCCGCCACTTCCGGGGACCATGCGGAGGGGCAAGTCCGGCAGCGTTGGGGGCGGCATGGTTTCGCGCGTGCGCACGGTTGCATTCCAGGGCATCGAGGCGGTGCCCGTCGACGTGCAGGTGATGATCGCTCCCGGCAAGATGGGCATGCATATCGTCGGCCTGCCCGACAAGGCGGTCGCCGAAAGCCGCGAGCGGGTGCAGGCGGCGCTGCATGCCTCCGGGCTGTCGATGCCGCCCAAGAAGGTCACCGTCAATCTCGCCCCGGCGGACCTGCCCAAGGAAGGCAGCCACTACGACCTGCCGATCGCGCTAGGGCTGATGGCAGCACTTGGCGCTCTTCCCGGCGACGCGCTCGGCGGCTATGTCGTGCTCGGCGAATTGTCGCTCGACGGAACCATCGCCGCCGTCTCCGGCGCGCTGCCGGCCGCGATGGGGGCCAATGCCGAGGGCAAGGGCCTGATCTGCCCCGCCGCTTCCGGCCCCGAGGCCGCCTGGGCGGGCGCGGAGATCGACATTCTGGCGCCGCGCAGCCTGATTGCCATCGCCAACCATTTTCGCGGCACCCAGGTGCTGGCGCGGCCGGAGGCAAGCATCCGCGCGGCCGCCATTGGCCTGCCCGACCTCGCCGACGTCAAGGGCCAGGAAAGCGCACGGCGCGCGCTCGAGGTGGCAGCAGCCGGCGGTCACAACCTTCTGATGGTTGGGCCGCCCGGATCGGGCAAGTCGATGCTGGCGCAGCGCCTGCCTTCCATCCTGCCGCCGCTTTCGCCCAAGGAACTGCTGGAAGTGTCGATGATCGCCTCGATGGCAGGCGAGCTAGCGGACGGCAAGCTGACCGACCGGCGGCCGTTCCGCGCGCCGCATCATTCCGCCTCCATGGCGGCCATGGTCGGCGGCGGCTTGCGGGTGAAGCCCGGCGAGGTATCGCTGGCGCATAACGGCGTGCTGTTTCTCGACGAATTGCCCGAATTCACGCCGCAGGTGCTGGATTCGCTGCGCCAGCCGCTCGAGACCGGCGAATGCGTGATCGCGCGCGCCAACCACCGCGTCGCCTATCCGGCGCGCATCCAGCTGGTGGCGGCGATGAACCCGTGCCGGTGCGGCATGGCGGGCGAGCCCGGCTATCGCTGCGCGCGCGGGGCCCGCTGCCAGGCCGACTACCAGGCGCGCATTTCGGGGCCGCTGCTCGACCGCATCGACCTGCGCATCGAGGTGCCGGCGGTTTCGGCCAGCGACCTGATCCGGCCGGGCGCTGCCGAGGCAAGTGCCGCCGTGGCGGCGCGGGTGGCCATGGCCCGCACCATGCAGCAGGAGCGGTTCGCGCGCATCGGCGCCATTGCGGGACAGACCAATGCGCACTGCCCTACCGCGCTCATCGAGCAGATCGCAGCGCCCGACGCCGCCGGCCTGTCGCTGCTGCGCGACGCCAGCGAGAAGCTCGGTTTTTCGGCCCGCGCCTATCACCGGGTGCTGAAGGTGGCGCGCACGCTGGCCGACCTCGACGGCAGCGACACGGTCGGCCGCATCCACCTGGCCGAGGCGATTTCCTACCGGGTGGCGGGCGAGCGCATGGTGCAGGCGGCGTAGGGGCGAGATCTCCGGCGTCGCCAATCCGACGACTTGCCCGCCTCCCCTCCCGCGCAAGGGACGTTGACGGTGGGAAGCGGCCGAACCGCAATTTGCCGTACCCGCGCAGGTCCTGGGGCAAAGCCGCCTTTGGCCATTCAACGCTGCAATGCCGCCGGTTGCATAAATCGGGTGGCCGCGCCCTCTGCCGCGCCGCTAGACAGCCATGACGCAATGTTCAGGAGAGACGTCGTGGAACTGGAAAGCAAGACCATCATCGTCACCGGCGCGAGCAGTGGGATCGGCGCAGCGGCGGCTCGGCTGTTCGCATCCGAAGGGGCCAATGTGGTTCTCGGCGCGCGCCGATCCGGGGAGCTTGAAGCCCTCGCGGAAACGATCAATCAAGCCGATGGCAGCGCTGTGCTTTTGGCCGGCGACGTAAAGTATGAGGGCTACGCCGATGCTCTCGTCGACCTTGCGATAAGGGAGTTCGGCAGGTTGGACGGTGTATTCAATAATGTCGGCATCGTGGGTGCGATGCAGCCTGTCCCGGATATGAGCATCGGCAATTGGACCGACGTGATTTCGGTCAATCTGACCGGCGCCTTCCTGGCCGCCAAGGCGCAAATTCCTGCAATGAAGGCGCACGGTGGCGGCTCGATCGTCTTTACCTCGTCATTTGTAGGTTTCAGCAACGGTGGCATGCCGGGCATGGGAGCCTATGCGGCATCCAAGGCGGGATTGATCGGCTTGACGCAGTCGCTGGCATCGGACCATGCCCACGAGGGTATACGCGTCAACGCGCTACTGCCGGGTGGTACGATCACGCCGAGCGGAGGTGAAGGGAATCCGGCCGCTTTGGAGTTCATTGCCAGCTTGCATCCCATGAAGCGGATGGCGAGTCCCAAGGAGATTGCGCAGGCAGCCTTGTTCCTCCTTTCTGAGCGATCCAGCTTCATGACCGGGAGTCCGGTGATCGCAGATGGCGGAATGTCGGTTCGGTTGACATGACAACCGCAAGAACGTCCTTCGAATTTGACATAACAGTCATTCGGAGGACGACGTAGCGGAGCATGATGCCGTTGCCTGTGAATGGCGGCAACCCGTCTTTGGCGACGTGCGCCCTGACCGGCTTGAAGTCGGAGGAGGGTCGAGAACCCTCCCCGCTACCGCACGGAGCCGACCAGCGGGGCCTGGCCTTCGCGTATGGTGACCCAGTGGCCGGTGTGATTGCTGGCCTGGCGCTTCAGGAAGCGATAGCCGGTGTCGTCCCACGGCAGCACGGCGTCGGTCAGGTTGTCGAGGATGAAGTCGCCCTGGTCGGTGCGCACTGTCAGCACGGCATGTCCTTCGCCGTCCGACTTGCGCACCACCGTGATCAGCAGATTGGCAGGCGAGACGCCGTCTTGCATCAGCATGCGGCGCTTTTCGAGCACATAGTCCTCGCAGTCGCCGACGGAATTGTCCGGATAGGCCCAGACTTCTTCCTTGCCGTAGATTTCCACGTCGCTCATGGGCGCGATGGCGTGGTTGACGCTGACATTGAGCGAGACGAGCAGTTTCCACAGCGCGCCGGTCAGTTCGGCCGGTGCTGTATCACGCGAGCGGATGCTGCATTCGTCCGGGTTGGCCTTGCAGAATTCGTAATGCCCGATGGGCTGCGAGGTCAGGCCGCCGGTGACCATGGGCGCAGCCGCCCAGGCGTGGCCGCCGCACCAGCCGCCCACCATCAGCCCACTCAAAACAGCCGCACGCCGCAACGCGCGCCACGCCATTGGAAAGGAGTTCATACCCCCGGCCCCGCCTGCCCTTCATTGTTAACAAAACGTTAAGGGCCGGGTGCGAGCGATGTCAATTAACGGCGGCCAGCTGTTTGTGGAGATGGTTAACGAGCCGGCGCGGCGCGACGATTCTGCAACAGCTTCCGCAGGCGTCATGCAGTGGCCGCGCGGATGCGCGCGGGAAGCGCGGCGGCTAGGCCTTTGTGCGAACCAGCCGGGGCTTGGGGCGGGGCTGATGCCGGCGCGCGTTGCGGGCCATGAAGTCGAGGATGCGCGGCGCGATCTCGGCCCGGAAGCGCGAGCCGTTGAACACGCCATAGTGCCCGACCTTGGGCTGCATGTAGTGCTGGCGCATGTTGTCGGGGATGTTGACGCACAGGTCGTGCGCGGCCTGGGTCTGGCCGATGCCGGAAATGTCGTCGTTCTCGCCTTCGACGGTCAGCAGCGCCACATTGCGGATGGCGGCCGGTTCGACCGGGTTTCCGCGATGCTTCATCCTGCCCGTGGGCAGCAGATGACGCACGAAGACAGCATCCACGGTCTCGAGATAGAACTCGGCCGTCAGGTCCATCACCGCCAGATATTCGTCGTAGAAGTCGCGGTGCTTGTCGGCCCCGTCGCCGTCGTTCTTCACCAGATGCATGAAGAAGTCCTTGTGGGCGATGAGGTGCCGGTCGAGATTCATGCCCATGAAGCCGGAGAGCTGCAGGAAGCCGGGATAGACCTCGCGCGCGAAGCCGGGCGCCGGCCAGGGAACCTGCATGACGACATTGTCGCGGAACCAGTCGGTGCCCTTTTCCCCGGCCAGCAGGTTGACGGCCGTGGGGTTGCGCCTCGTGTCGATGGGGCCGCCCATCAGCGTCATGCTGGCAGGGGCGAAGGCGTCGCCGCGGGCTTCCATCAGCGCCACCGCCGCCAGCACCGGCACCGAAGGCTGGCACACCGCCATGACGTGCGTGTCCGGCCCCAGCGCGTGCAGCATGTCGATGACGTAGTCGACATAGTCGTCGAGATCGAACCGGCCTTGCGAGAGCGGCACCATGCGCGCATCCGCCCAGTCGGTGATGTAGACCTCGGCATGCGGCAGCATTGCCTCCACCGTGCCGCGCAGCAGGGTGGCGTAGTGCCCCGACATCGGCGCCACGATCAGCAGCCTGGGATCGGGGCGGCGGCCAGCGGGAAGGTCGCGCTCGAAATGCAACAGGTTGCAGAAGGGCCGCGACCACACGACCTTCTCCTCCACCGTCACGACGCTGCCGTCGACCGTGGTGTGCGGCAGCGCGAAGGCCGGCTTGCCGTAGCGGCGCGTGGTGCGCTCGAACAGTTCGGCCGCGGCGGCGACCGAACGCCCCCATGGCGTGGTGGACAGCGGATTTAGCGGGTTCGAGCAGAACAGCTTGACCGCGTCCGCATAGGCCCGGACCGGCTGCAGCGCGGCGTGATTCATTTCGTAGAGTTGGTAGAACATCGAAACCCTTACCCGGCGGCGCCAGATCGCACCAGCCGAAAGCCCGCTTCGCCCCGCAGCAAAGTTACCGGGGATTTGCTGCAGCGCAATATATCACTTGGCGCAGAACATGCCCCGACTTTCGTGCCAAATGTTGAAAAAATATTGTCGGCGGACGCCATAATTGGAGAAAAAGCGGTCGCGGCCCGGCGCGCGGCCAGGTTTCCGAACGGATTCGGGTGTGGAATGGGCGGTCAGCCCCTCACGCGCCCTCGACCAGCACGATCTCACCATCGGCGTATTTCTGGCGGATCGTTTTCGCAGCCTGGTATTCGGGCGAGTTGTAGCAGCCGCGCGCAGCCTCGAGCGAGGGAAACTCGATCACCACGTTGCGGGCGCGGCCGGGGCCCTCGACAGCCTCATGCGCGCCGCCCCTGGCGAGGAAATTGGCCCCGAAGCGCTCGAAGGCCGGCTTGGCGGTGGCCACGTAGTCCTTGTAGCCCTCCGGGTCGCGCACATCGACCCGAGCGATCCAGTATCCCTTCGCCATCAGCCTGCTCCTCCGTTCGGGCCATGTCCTCCGGCTTCCGCCGGGCCCGATCCGCTTCCCATGCGGGATGCAAAGCTCAGGCGGCCGCCATTTCGGCGAGAATAGCCTGGGCTGCCGCCCGCCTGTCAACCGCACCGACGATGGGCCGCGCAACGACGAGATGGCTGGAGCCGTTGCGCATGGCGTCGGCCGGCGTCACCACGCGCTTCTGGTCGCCGCGCTCGGCGCCGGCTGGGCGGATGCCCGGCGTCACTACCGCCAGTTCCGGCCCGACGATCTTGCGCACCGCGCCGGCTTCGGCCGCCGAGCACACGATGCCGCCCATGCCGGCGGCCCGCGCCTGTTCGGCCCGGCGCAGCACCAGCGCCTGCGGGTCATACTGGTAGCCGGCGTCGATCAGGTCCTGCGCGTCCATCGAGGTGAGAACCGTCACGGCCAGAAGGCAGAGATCGCTGCCCCTGGCAGCTTCCACCGCCGCGCGCATCGCCTTCGGGTAGGCGTGCAGGGTGAGCATGGAGACACCCATCCTGACGATGTTTTCCACGCCCTTGGCCACCGTGTTGTCGATGTCGAGCAGCTTCATGTCCAGGAAGACCTTGGTGCCGCCGCTGGCCAGCTCGCGGGCGAAGTCCAGCCCGCCGGCGAAGGCGAGCTGGTAGCCGATCTTGTAGAAGGAGGTCACGCCGTCGAGCTCGCGCACCACGGCTTCGGCTTCCTTCACGGTGGGTACGTCGAGGCCGACGATGAGGCGGTCGCGCATCTGGCCGGGCATCAGGCTTCCACCCGCGTCGAAAGCATGCGGGCCCGTTCGATCAGGGTGCGGGCGACGAGCTCCATTCTATGGCGCAGCTGCTCGTCCTTGAACTCGCCGTTTTCATCGAAGGCGTCCTGCGCCCGCGGCACGGAGCATTGCGGTGTGATGATCTCGACCTGGCAGTTCATCAGCACGGAGCGCAGATGGTAGAGGCCGCGCGCGCCGGCGAAATTGCCGTTCGAAGAGGAGCACAGCGCCGCCACCTTGCCGGCATAGGGATGGAAGGGCGCGCCGCCATCCTTGCGGATGCGGCTGACCCAGTCGATGGCGTTCTTGAGCAGCGGCGGGATGGAGGAGTTGTATTCGGGGCTGGCGATCAGCAAGCCGTCATGCGCGGCAATCTGGCGGCCGAGGCGCATGGCGCTTTCCGGGATGCCCTTCTCCTTCTCCAGGTCCTGGTCCATGATCGGCAGCGGATAGTCGGCCAGCGAGATGCGGGTGACCTCGGCGCCCTGGCGGGCAAGTTCGCGCTGCGCAGCATCGGCGGTCTGGCCGCTATAGGCGCCGGTGCGGATCGATCCGGCAAAGACGAGAATTCGGGCGGTCATCGGCATCTCCTGTTCGCTCCCGGTATAGGGAAACCGGCGCGCGAATCAACCGCCCGCCAGGCACGCGTCAGCCGTGGGCCACGCGGCGATAGACCCAGAGCTGGGCCGGAGGAATGTTGCGGATGACGAAGTCGAAATGCTCGACCGTATATTCGCCGCGCCGCGCCGGCACTGGCGAGAGCGGACCATAGGTGATCTGCACCACCGGCCGGCCAAGCGGCAGGCGATCGAGCAGGTCGTTGATGTATACCACCCGCTTGTCGGCGGGGATATTCAGGAGCGGCACGGCCGAAATGGCGCAATCGAACTGCTGGCCGGCATTCTCGCCCAGCGTGCGGTCGAGGTCGAAGGCATCGCCCTGGATGACGTTCACACCCGGAAAGGCGCGGCGCATATGCTCGGCGAACTCACGGGAATATTCCACCGCGAAGAGCTTCTCCGGCGCCACGCCCCGGCCGAGAATGGCGCGACTGACGACGCCGGTTCCCGGCCCAAGCTCGAGCACCGGCAGGCCGGAGGCGGGATTGACCACCGAAGCCATCCTGCGGGCGGTGACGGAGCTTGTGGGAATGATGGCGCCGACTGCTTTCGGCTTGTCCATCCATCCCTTGAAGAAGCGCAATTCGTCGTCGAACTTGGTCGCGAGCGATTTGCGCAAACCAGAACCAGTTGCCATCGGCATAGTCTCCTGCGATTCGCCCCCGAACCGTCGCCTTACGTAGCGGCAGCCACCCTGCGCACGCAAGGCAAAATAGGGCCGATCGGCACGAAACCAATAGCGCGCGGCGCAGGGCCTTTCCGCAGAAAGGCCCTGGCGTTCATTCACCGAAGGATTCGAAAAAGTCCTTCATGCGCGTGAAGAACCCGCTGGATTGCGGGTGATTCTCGGTCGAGGAGAGCCGCTCGAACTCTTCCAGAAGCTCGCGCTGGCGCTTGCTGAGGTTCTGCGGCGTCTCGACCACCGTCTGTATGTAGAGATCGCCGATGGCTGACTGGCGCAGCACCGGCATGCCCTTGCCCTTGAGGCGGAACTGGCGGCCGCTCTGCGTGCCTTCCGGCACCTTCACGCGGGTCTGCGTGCCGTCCAGCGTCGCCACCTCGAACGAGCCGCCGAGGGTGGCGGTGGTCATCGAGATCGGCACCTTGCAGTAGAGATCGGCGCCATCGCGCTGGAAAAACTCGTGCGGCTTGACCGACAGGAAGATGTAGAGGTCGCCCGGAGGACCGCCGCGCAGGCCGGCCTCGCCCTCATTGGCGAGCCTGATGCGCGTGCCGTCCTCGATGCCGGACGGGATGTTGACCGAGAGCGTACGCTCTTCGGTGACACGGCCCTGGCCCGAGCACTTCTGGCAGGGGTCCTTGATGGTGGTGCCGCGGCCGTGGCACTGCGGACAGGTGCGCTCGATGGAGAAGAAGCCCTGGCTGGCACGCACGCGGCCGGAACCGGAGCACATCGAGCAGGTGACCGGCTGCGTTCCCGGCTTGGCGCCCGAGCCGGAGCACTCATCGCACGAGATGGAGGTCGGCACGCGAATCTGCGCGGTCTTGCCGGTGAACGCCTCCTCGAGCGAGATTTCCATATTGTAGCGCAGGTCGGCGCCACGCTCGCGGCCGGAGGAACGGCGGCGCCCGCCGCCCATCATCTCGCCGAATATGTCCTCGAAAATGTCCGAGAAGCCGCCGGCGCCGAAACCGTGGCCACCGCCCATGCCGCCATTCTCGAAGGCCGCGTGGCCGAAACGGTCATAGGCCGCGCGCTTCTGCGGGTCCTTCAGCGTTTCGTAGGCTTCGTTGATTTCCTTGAACTTGTGCTCGCAGGCTTCGTCACCCGGATTGCGATCTGGGTGGAACTTCATCGCCAGCTTGCGGAAGGCGCTCTTCAGCTCCTTCTCGTCGGCGCTCCTGTCGACGCCCAGAGTTTCGTAAAAATCAGCTTTCATCTTGCTCCGCGATCCGGATGTTCAATGTCTTGATGCATCGCTTCGTCCGTTACTTCGGCGCTGGCTTCCGATTTAGTAAGCCTTGAGCGCCGATACCAGAGTTACAGTGCTTCGCAACGTGGATTTTCCGCCGGACTTGCAAAAAGGCCCGGCAAAATCACGCCGGGCCCCCTTGTAGCAAACGGGTCACGCCTGTCAGGCGGACTTCTTCTTGTCGTCGTCTTCGTTGATTTCCTCGAAGTCGGCGTCGACCACGTCGGCGCCATCCTTCGCGGCTGCGGCCGCTGCATCGGCGCCGGCCGCGTCCTGCTGCTGCGCCTCGTACATGGCCTGGCCGAGCTTCATCGCGGCTTCGGCCAGCGCCTGGCTCTTGGCGTTGATCGCCTCGACATCATCGCCCTCGGCGGCCGTCTTCAGCGCGGCGATCGCATCCGAAATCGCGGTGCGGTCGGCCTCGGAGACCTTGTCGCCATAATCCTTGAGCGACTTCTCCGACGAATGCACGAGCGACTCGGCCTGGTTGCGGGCCTCGACGAGCGCGCGGCGCTGCTTGTCGGCCTCGGCATTTGCCTCGGCGTCCTTGACCATCTTCTCGATGTCGGCGTCGCTAAGGCCACCAGACGCCTGGATGCGGATCTGGTGCTCCTTGCCGGTGCCCTTGTCCTTGGCCGAGACATTGACGATGCCGTTGGCGTCGATGTCGAAGGTGACCTCGATCTGCGGCACGCCGCGTGGAGCCGGCGGAATGCCGACCAGATCGAACTGGCCGAGCATCTTGTTGTCGGCCGCCATTTCGCGCTCGCCCTGGAAGACCCGGATCGTCACGGCCGACTGCGAATCCTCGGCGGTCGAGAAGACCTGGCTCTTCTTGGTCGGGATCGTGGTGTTGCGCTCGATGAGGCGCGTGAACACGCCGCCCAGCGTCTCGATGCCCAGCGAAAGCGGGGTCACGTCGAGCAGCAGAACGTCCTTGACGTCGCCCTGCAGCACGCCGGCCTGGATGGCAGCGCCCATGGCGACGACCTCATCCGGGTTAACGCCCTTGTGCGGCTCCTTGCCGAAGAACTGCTTCACCACTTCCTGGATCTTGGGCATGCGGGTCATGCCGCCGACCAGGACCACTTCATCGATCTCGCCCGGCTTGAGGCCGGCATCCTTCAACGCCGCCTTGCAGGGCTCGACGGTGCGCTGGACCAGATCGTCGACCAGCTGCTCGAACTTGGCGCGGGTGAGCTTCATGGCCAGGTGCTTCGGGCCGGTCTGATCGGCCGTGATGAAGGGCAGGTTGATTTCGGTCTGCGAAGCCGACGACAGCTCGATCTTGGCCTTTTCAGCGGCCTCCTTGAGGCGCTGCAGGGCCAGCTTGTCGTTCTTCAGGTCGATGCCCTGTTCCTTCTTGAACTCGTCGGCCAGATACTCGACCAGGCGCATGTCGAAGTCTTCGCCGCCGAGGAAGGTGTCGCCATTGGTCGACTTCACCTCGAACACGCCGTCGCCGATCTCCAGCACGGAAATGTCGAAGGTGCCGCCGCCAAGGTCATAGACGGCGATGGTCTTGCCTTCGTTCTTGTCGAGGCCATAGGCCAGCGCGGCAGCGGTCGGCTCGTTGATGATGCGCAGCACCTCGAGGCCGGCGATGCGGCCGGCGTCCTTGGTGGCCTGGCGCTGGGCGTCGTTGAAATAGGCCGGAACGGTGATGACCGCCTTCTCGACCTTCTCGCCGAGATAGGATTCGGCCGTTTCCTTCATCTTCTGCAGGATCATCGCCGAGATCTGCGACGGCGACAGCTTCTTGCCGGCGGCCTCGACCCAGGCGTCGCCATTGTCGCCCTTGACGATGTGATAGGGCACCAGCTTCTTGTCCTTCTCGGTCACCGGGTCGTCATAGCGGCGGCCGATCAGGCGCTTCACTGCAAAAATCGTGTTTTCGGGATTCGTTACCGCCTGGCGCTTGGCCGGCTGCCCCACCAGCCGTTCATCGCCGTCCGTGAAAGCGACGATGGAAGGGGTCGTGCGCGCGCCTTCCGCATTTTCAATAACCTTGGCGTCCTTGCCGTCCATGACGGCGACGCAGGAATTCGTCGTTCCGAGGTCGATACCGATTACTTTTGCCATGTCGTTCTCTCCACTTAGCAAGCTGCCAGGACCCATCAGGCGTTCCGGCGGCAGCCCCTTGGTTCACAAGAAATTTTCGCTGGCTTTGCCTGTACCTGCGGCAGCTCCGGCGATCTTGGGGGTATATAAGAACAGGCGTCACACTGCGCAAGCGCCCTCGAAGCCACCTCCGGCGCGGGATTGGGCAATTCGGTCGGCAGCACCATATGTGTTGCATGGACCGCAATTACACGCTCGACCTCGTCGCGCAGCGCCGCAAGCGCATGGCCAACATGCTGCACACCTGGCTGCTGGGCGCGGCGGCGCTGTTCCTTCTTGCCATAACGGCCTGGGCCTTCGCCGGCTCTTCGGGGCTGGTCTTTGCGCTCCTCATCGGCACCGTGTCCATGGCCGCCATGCGGCGGGTCAGCCCGCAGCTGGTGCTTGCCATGTACAAGGCAAGCCCGGTGTCGCCCGAAACCTTTCCGGCGGGGCTGCGTATAGTGGCCGAGCTGTCGCGCCGAGCGGACCTGCCCAGCACGCCGAAGCTGCATGTGATTCCCTCGCAGATCATGAACGCCTTCGCGGTCGGCCAACGCGAGGATTCGGCCATCGCAATCACCGACGCGCTGGCGCGCAAGCTTTCCGCGCGCGAGCTGGCCGGGGTGCTGGCCCACGAGATGAGCCACATAGCCAATGAGGACGTGAAGGTGATGGCCTTCGCCGACATGGTGTCGCGCTTCACCTCGGTCATGTCGACAGTGGGGCTCTTTTCGCTTTTCCTCAACATCGGCGGCGCCGTCGGCGGCTCCGGCCACCACGTTCCGTGGCTCGGCGTGCTGGTCCTGATGGCCGCGCCCACGGTCGGCGGCCTGTTGCAGATGGCGTTGTCGCGCACGCGCGAGTTCGATGCCGATCTGGGCGCCGTCATGCTGACCGGAGACCCGGACGGGCTGGCTTCCGCTCTCACCAGGCTCGAGACGGCCCAGGGCAGGCGCTGGGAAAACCTGCTTCTGCCCAGCGGGCGCCTGCCCGACCCTTCGGTGCTGCGCAGCCACCCGCGCACGGAGGACCGCATTGCGCGGCTGATGGCGCTGAAGGCTGCCAACAGATCCGGTGCGCCCTTCGTACCGTTCGAGGCGCCGCGACGCCCGCGGATCTCGACCGTTCCGCACATCCGGCCCTCGCATGGCCCCTATTTCGGCGGACCGTTCCATCCGCTCTTCGCCATGGAGCAGCCTTTGGAGACCGGCGACGCGCCTGCCAGCGACGTGCCGATCAACCTGCCACAAAACCGCCCGCGCATCCGCCCGGCGCGCGGCGGCGTCTATTGGTGATCAGACCTTTTCCCAGCCCTCATGCTCCCCGGCGCGGAAGATCGCGTCGATTACCTTCTGGTTGAGCACCGAATTCTCAAGCGAAAACACCGGCTCCCCGCTTCCCTGGGCGGCACGGGCAAAAGCCTCGACCTGCAGCCGGTATTGCCGCGTTCCGGGGAAACGGAAGACCGTCGCCTCATTGCGCCGCTGGTCGTGCAGCTCGACCCGGTGGTGGTCATAGTCGCCGGCATTGAACGGCGCATGCACCTCGATGAAACCCTTTTCGCCGTGGAAGAGCATGGACTGGCGCAGCGCCATCTGCGTGGAGCAATAGAAGCTCAGCTCGAAATCGCCGAAATCGGCCTTGACCGAGGAATAGATGTCGGTGCCGAAGACCTTGTCGCGCTCGATGCTTGCCTGCACGCGCAATGGCTCCCTGCCCGAGACCAGCCGGGTCGTCACCGTCGGATAGACGCCGATGTCGGGCAGCGCACCGCCGCCCAGCGCAAGCTGGTTGCGCATGTTGCCGGGGTCGACATTGTAGTAGCTGAAGGCGCCCTGCACGTGCCGCAGCCGGCCGATGGCGCCATCGGCGATGAGCTCGCGCACCTTGGCCCACTGCGGATGGTAGAACACCATGAAGGCTTCGCTGATCAGCAGCTTTTTCCGGTCGCGGATCTCGATCAGCGGGGCGATGTCCCCGGCCTTCAGCGCCAGCGGCTTTTCGACCAGTACATGTTTTCCGGCCTCGGCCGCCTTCGCCGCCCATTCGACATGCTGCGAGGTCGGCAGCGGAATATAGACGCCGTCGACCGCATCCGACGCGAGAAGCTCCTCATAGGAGCCGAAGGCATGCGGCGCGCCGAATCGGTCGGCCAGCGCACGCGCCTTGCCTACGTCGCGGCTCGCAATGGCGGCAACCACGCCGTTTTCCGCATCGGCAATCGCCGGCAGCACCTGGTCGCGCGCGATCTTGGCCGTCGACAGAACTCCCCAACGAAACATTCTCTTTGTCCTCCGCAAACAAAAGCGAGCCTCCCCACGGCTACAGCACGAATGTGATTGAATGGCAGCCAAATTCAAAGGCTTTCGAATTGGCGAGGTCGTCAGACCTGCCTTTCGGCGCTTCAATAGGCCAGCGGCATTGGGCGATCGCAACTTCATGCGTGTTCTTGAAATATATCAGCGCGATGTGATCTATTGGTAGGACCACAAAATACCAATACAGGAACGATATGTCTAAAAACTTGCCGTCAATCGCGTCTATGAACGAAGCCGTTGTTATATCGATCCCAAAGGATGAGTTTGGAAACTTTATCAACGACCTCCTGAAATCAAAAAGACAAATCGGAAGAACGTTCGATCACTTCTTCGAAATTGAAAAAGACAATTTAAACGACATATTCTCAATAATAGATTTCCGTATAAAGGAACAAAACTCCGCCAATCTGATCGATTGTCAGGTTATCGTTGTGTATTCCGATGGGTCGCGGCGAAGATACGAGTCGATCGAGTACTTTATGAATACCAATGACAGAATGAATTCATACTCCGTCGCCATTCATTTGACGATGGGCTATTTGGTACAGTTTTCGAGCGATGCTCCACCCATGAAACAAGAAATCCGTGTCTCCGCAAACTCTCTTGACGGAGGTCAAGATATATTCGGCATAATACCAGTAACTATAAAAGGAGCCATAAGCATTGATATTAAGAGTAATAGCTTTACATGGGCGGACGACATCATCGGACATGTTTCTAACTACCTGAATTCCAAGTACACAAGCCCCGGCCTATTAAGTAAAATTTTGAACGCAACCAAAGAAGTATACACCTACGCACTGCTTCCACTCCTGATGTTAATGTTCATTGCACTTGAATCAATGGGCGTCATCGGGGGATCAAAAATTCCTGAGAAAAAAGCCCTGCAAAACGCTCTGATCGAAAATTCAAATGCAGAGCTGACGTCAATATCGAATAAAATCGATGCAATAATTAACTATCAACTAAACTTGGGAATGACGCTTAGTAAACTTACATCCATGATTCTAATTTTACTAGGTACATCTCTATTATTTATGCTCATTTCGTCATTCAAATATTTCCAAAAAGGTCGCTACATATCGGCCAACGATTACTCAAAATCCGTCAACAGTAGAAAAGAAAAAAGGAAGCAAATCATTCTTTACAGCGGCCTTCTCGCAACTGTTTTATCTATAGCAACGGGCCTTCTTTCAAATTATATGTGGGAATCTTTTTTTCGATAGAACCAGCTGCACTCGACCGGCCGCCAGATCGAAACCTTGCTGGCGACCGACCTCTTCTCTTCGCCGAGCGTGGCGCGCCTGGCCCCAAAGGCGCAGGGTGGTCATGAAGGCTCCGCTCGGCACGAATCGATCAAAGTCGCCACAGCGACAACGTCCGGTCAACTGACAGCCGCATGATAGGCCAAGCAAAAAGGGCGCCGGATGGCGCCCTTTCGCTGGTCATTTGGGAAGCTGTCAGCCGCGCAGCACGCCGCCGGTCTGCTTCTTGACGTTCTCGACGACCTTGGCCGCAAGCGCCTCGAAATCCTCGTCGGTCAGCGTGCGCTCGACCGGCTGGATCGAAACCTCGATGGCGACGGACTTCTTGCCTTCGCCCAGCGAAGCGCCCTCGAACACGTCGAAGACCGAAACCCCGGTGATCAGCTTCTTGTCGGCGCCGGCGGCAGCCCGCATCAACGTGCCGGCCTCGACCGTCTTGTCGACCACGAAGGCGAAGTCGCGCTTCACCGCCTGGAAGGCCGAAAGCTCGAGCTTCGGCTTGGTGCGGGTGGGCTTGGCCTTCGGCTCGGGGATGGCGTCGATGAAGACTTCGAAGCCGCAGATCGGGCCCGACACGTCGAGCGCCTCCAGCGTCCTCGGATGAAACTCGCCGAAGGTGCCGAGCACGGTCTTGGGCCCGAGTTTTATCACTCCGGAACGGCCGGGGTGGTACCACGAGGGCGCACCCGCCTCGATCTGCAGCCTGTCGACCGGCGCGCCGCAGGCCTCGAGTGCGGCCAGCGCATCGGCCTTGGCATCGAACACGCCGACTGCACCGGCATTACCGGACCAGCTGCGGCCAGCACCTTCCAGCTTGGCCGTACCGCGGCGCACGCCGGCGGCAACGCGGCGCTGGGCTTCCGGCGCGTCGCCCTCATAGGTGCCTGAAACCTCGAACAGCGCGACGTCGCCAAGACCGCGGTCGGCGTTGCGCTGGGCTGCCGCCAGCAGGCCCGGCAGCAGCGAGGGGCGCATGTCGGACATGTCGGCCGCGATCGGGTTGGCGAGCTTCAGCTCGGGCTTGCCGCCGCCGAACAGCTCGGCATGCTTTGCAGGGATGAACGACCAGGTGACGGCCTCCATCATGCCGCGCACCGCCAGCGCCCGCCTTGCCCCACGGCTTCGGATCTGCAGCGTGGTCAGGATCTTGCCGTTCACCGCATCGTGGCTGGAAAGCGGCTGCGGCGCGATCTCGTCCACGCCGTGGATGCGCATGACCTCCTCCACCAGGTCGGCCTTGCCGTCGACATCCGGGCGCCAGGACGGCACCTCGACATCGACCACATCGCCATTGCCGAGCGGCTTGAAGCCGAGGCGCGACAGGATCGACAGGCATTCGTCCTTCGGCACCTCGATGCCGGTCAGGCGCTTCACTTCCGAAAGCGGGAAGGACACGACCTTCGGCTTGTGGCCGGCATATCCGACAACTTCGGCCTCGGTGGGCTCGCCGCCGCAAAGGTCGAGCACCATGCGCGTCGCCAGCTCCAGCCCCGGAACCATGAATTCGGGATCGACGCCGCGCTCGAAGCGGTAGCGCGCATCGGTGATGATGCCGAGATGGCGGCCGGTGCGGGCGATGTTGAGCGGCTCCCACAGCGCCGACTCGATCAGCACATCGGTGGTGTTCTCGTCGCAGCCCGAATGCTCGCCGCCCATGACGCCGGCGATCGACTCGACGCCCTCGGCATCGGCGATCACGCACATCTCGGGCGTCAGCTCATATTCGCGCCCGTCGAGCGCCAGCACCTTCTCGCCGTCCTTCGCGCGGCGCACGGTGAGGTTGCCGGCGACCTTCTTCGCGTCGAACACATGCAGCGGGCGGCCGCGATCGAAGGTCATGTAGTTGGTGATGTCGACCAGCGCGTTGATGGGGCGCAGGCCGATGGCGATCAGCCGCTGCTGCATCCACTTCGGCGAGGGGCTGTTCTTCACCCCGCGCACGAGGCGCAGCGCGAAGCCAGGGCACAGTTCCGGCGCCTCGATGGTGAGTTTTATCGGCGTCTCGCCCTTGCCGGCCACCGGCGCGACCGGCGCCGTCTTCAACGTGCCGAGGCCCGAGGCGGCAAGATCGCGCGCGATGCCGTAGACACCCGTGGCGTCCGGCCGGTTCGGCGTCAGGTTGATCTCGATCAGCGGGTCGTCGAGCTTGGCGTAGGTGGCGAACGGCGTGCCCACCGGCGCATCCTCAGGCAGCTCGATGATGCCATTGTGTTCATCCGACAGCTCCAGCTCGCGCTCGGAGCACATCATGCCATGGCTCTCGACGCCGCGGATCTTGCCGATCGACAGCGTGACGTCGATGCCGGGCACATAGGTGCCGGGCGCGGCGAAGGCGCCGATCAGGCCGGCACGCGCATTGGGAGCGCCGCAGACGACCTGGATGGGCGCGCCCGCGCCGGTATCCACCGAAAGCACCTGCAACTTGTCGGCGTCAGGGTGACGCGCGGCCGTCAGCACCTTGGCGATCACAAATGGTTTCAGCGCCGCCTTGTCGTCGACGGCTTCGACTTCGAGGCCGATCGAGGTCAGGCGCTCGACGATTTCTTCGAGCGAGGCGTCGGTCTCGAGATGGTCCTTGAGCCAGGAGAGTGTGAATTTCATTTTTCTATCCCTCGCCGCTCGATCAGTTGCTCAGTCCGCCGAACAGCGTCGGCATGTCGAGCGGACGGAATCCGTAATGCGACAGCCAGCGGACATCGGCGTCGAAGAAGGCGCGCAGGTCCGGCATGCCGTATTTCAGCATGGCGATGCGGTCGATGCCCATGCCCCAGGCGAAGCCCTGGTACTCGTCGGGATCAAGGCCGCCGGCGCGCAGCACATTGGGGTGCACCATGCCGCAGCCGAGGATCTCCATCCAGTCGTTGCCCTCGCCGAAGCGCACTTCGCCCGGACGCGAACGGTCGCACTGGATGTCGACTTCCAGGCTCGGCTCCGTGAACGGGAAGAAGCTCGGGCGGAAGCGCATCTTTACCGACGGCACCTCGAAGAAGGCCTTGCAGAATTCTTCCAGCACCCACTTCATGTTGGCGACATTGGCAGTCTTGTCGATGACCAGGCCCTCGACCTGATGGAACATCGGCGAATGGGTGGCGTCGCTGTCCTGGCGGTAGGTCTTGCCGGGAATGACGATGCGGATCGGCGGCTTCTGCGTCTCCATGGTGCGGATCTGCACCGGCGAGGTGTGGGTGCGCAGCACCTTGCGCTCGCCCTTCTCATCCGGGTTGAAGAAGAAGGTATCGTGCATCTCGCGCGCCGGATGGCCTTCCGGAAAATTCAGCGCCGTGAAGTTGTAATAATCGGTCTCGACGTCCGGGCCTTCTGCGATGGCGAAGCCGAGGTCGCCGAAAATCGCCGCGATCTCGTCGATGACCTGGCTGATGGGGTGGATGCGGCCGCGCTCGGCCGGCGACGGGCGCACGGGGAGCGTGACGTCGACCTTCTCGGCGGCGAGACGCGCGGCGATGGCGGCGTCCTTCAGCTCGCTCTTGCGGGCGGCCAGCGCCTCGGTGACGCGGTTTTTCAGGCCGTTGATCACGGGGCCCATGGTCTGGCGCTCTTCCGGGCTCATGGCGCCGAGCGTCTTCAGCTTTTCGGAGATCGAGCCCTTCTTGCCCAACGCGGCAACGCGCACGGCCTCGATCGCCTGCTCGTCGGAAGCCGCGGCAATCGCCTCGGTGATCGATCGTTCGAGTTGATCAATATCTGTCATCGTCGTCCCTTCGGCCGCTTGCGGCCTGTCATCCGAGGTCTCGTCCTGCCGGCCGTTTCATGCCGTTTTCATACGAAAAACCCGCGCCAGCCGTGCCAGCGCGGGTTTCCCAGTCAGTTGATGTCGAAGCTTGGGAAGCGCTGGTCTTTAAGCGACTGCGCTTTCAAAAGCGTTCGGCGTGGTGTTCTTCAGGTACTCCAGCGCGACCTTGGCCTTGCCGACGAGCACGGCGAACGCCTGCGGCTCGTGGATGGCCATGTCGGACAGGACCTTGCGGTCGATCTCGATGCCGGC
>JAEWHN010000252.1 GCA_023387775.1 Pseudomonadota bacterium
TCATAGGGGTCGGCCTCGCAATAGCGCGGCGTGACGTCGGATGAGAAGGCGAGCGCCTTGGTCGGGTGGCCTTCCACGCGCACGACACCGGCGTCGCCGCCGGGAAGCTGCAGCGAATTGCCCTGGATCAGCGTGTCATACTGCTCCCACACCCAGCGGCGGCTGGAAAGATCGGCGCTGCCGAGCAGCTTCAACAGCGCGTCGGCCACATCGGCCTCGGGAATGTCGTTCGCGGCCAGTGGCTCGCGCTTCTTCGGCTCGACCCAGGGACGGTCATATTCGGGAGCCTGGTCGCCCAGTTCCTTGATCGGGAGATTGGCCACCTCCTCGCCCTGATGCAGAACGCGGAAGCGCAGGTCGTCCGTCGTCTTGCCGACGATGGCGAAGTCGAGCCCCCATTTGCGGAAGATCGCCTCGGCCTCTTCCTCCTTTTCGGGGCGCAGCACCATGAGCATGCGCTCCTGGCTCTCCGAGAGCATCATCTCATAGGCGGTCATGCGCTCTTCGCGCACCGGCACCATGTCGAGGTCGAGCTCGATGCCGAGGTCGCCCTTGGCGCCCATTTCGACGGCCGAGCATGTCAGGCCGGCCGCGCCCATGTCCTGGATGGCGATGACCGCGCCTGTAGCCATCAGCTCCAGGCAGGCTTCCAGCAGGCACTTTTCGGTAAACGGGTCGCCCACCTGCACCGTGGGCCGCTTTTCCTCGATGTCGTCGCCGAATTCGGCCGAAGCCATGGTCGCTCCGCCGACGCCGTCACGGCCGGTCTTGGCGCCGAGATACACCACCGGCAAGCCCACACCCTCGGCCTTGGACAGGAAGATGCCATTAGTCTTGGCGAGGCCGGCGGCGAAAGCGTTGACCAGGATGTTGCCGTTGTAGCGCGGGTCGAAATTGACCTCGCCGCCGACGGTCGGCACGCCGAAGGAATTGCCGTAGCCGCCCACGCCCGCCACCACACCGGCCACCAGGTGCCTGGTCTTGGGGTGGTCCGGCTCGCCGAAGCGCAGCGCATTCATGGCCGCGATCGGCCGCGCGCCCATGGTGAAGACGTCGCGCAGGATCCCGCCGACGCCTGTGGCCGCCCCCTGATAGGGCTCGATATAGGAGGGGTGGTTGTGGCTCTCCATCTTGAAGACCACGCAGTCGCCGTCGCCGATGTCGACTACGCCGGCATTCTCGCCCGGCCCCTGGATGACCTGCGGGCCCGTGGTGGGCAGGGTGCGCAGCCATTTCTTGGAGGATTTGTACGAGCAGTGCTCGTTCCACATCGCCGAGAAGATGCCAAGCTCGGTGAAGGTCGGCTCGCGCCCGACGAGGTCGAGGATGCGCTGGTATTCGTCCGGCTTCAGCCCGTGCGAGGCGATCAACTCGTCCGTGATCTTCACGGTGTTGGAAATGGTCATGGTCGGGGGCCTTTTCCGTCAGTTCGGCTTCGGAAGCTTCCTAAAGCGTGAAATGCCAAGGTCTGCAAGAATTGCGATGACGCATGGCACAAGATAGCGGGTGAAAGCAGGCGGGCAGGGGACCTTTCCGCTCCGTCGGTCCCGCGCTCTTCCGTCATGCCGCGCTGCCGCAATCGCCGTTGCCGCTGGACCAGCGAGCCAGATCGGCATTGATACGTGCGCCGAGCGGCTCGGCCGTCAGCGGACCGAAATGCTCGATCCGGCTGGAGTTGCCGCGTGCCTGCACGACCAGGAGTGGCAGGCCTCCGTAATTCTTGGCCGGGACCAGCAGGAAGCGCGGCGTGCCGCCGAATGCGTTCAGTTCGTTGGCCATGCGATAGGGCCTGAAGGCAGGGTCCTTGCCGGCAAACCAGCATCTGTGCGCGGCGATGGCCACCTGCTCCATGGCCTGCAGCGAGGCGCTCTTGCCCGATCCGACATTCGACGCCGCAGGCTTTGTGCCCGACTGGCAAGCACCAAGCGCAAGCAGCGCCGAAAACACTGCGGGCACCATGCAAAGCTTCTTCATGCCGCGACATTCGCCTTTCAAACGGGTTGGCACAGGAGGGCTGTAAGGGGATGGATCCCGTTTGGTTGTCAGGCGTCCACAAGTTCGCGCTGGGCGGTGCTGAGCACGCTTTCAAACAGCCCGCGACCATCCGTCCCGCCATGGGCCGGTTCGATCAGGTTTTCCGGGTGCGGCATAAGCCCGAGCACATTGCCCTTGGCATTGACGATGCCGGCAATGTCGTTGATCGACCCATTGGGGTTGGTGCCGTCGGCGTAGCGGAATACGACCTGGCCTTCGCCTTCGATCCGCGCCAGAGTTTCGGCGTCTGCGAAATAGTTGCCGTCGTGATGCGCCACCGGGCAGCGTATGATCTGGCCCGGCTGGTAGCGATGGGTGAAGGCGGTATTGGCGTTTGCCACCTGCAGCTTCACCTCGCGGCAAACGAACTTCAGCGAGGTGTTGCGCATCAGCGCACCGGGCAGCATTCCGGCCTCGACCAGGATTTGGAAGCCGTTGCACACGCCGATGACCTGAACGCCCTTGGCGGCCTTCTCGGCCACCGCGCGCATGACAGGCATGCGGGCGGCAATCGCGCCGCAGCGCAGATAGTCTCCGTAGGAGAAGCCGCCGGGAATGACGATCAGATCGACATCGGGAATGTCGGTGTCGGACTGCCAGATGGTGACAGGTGCGGTGCCCGAGATCTTGGTCAGCGCCGCGATCATGTCGCGATCGCGATTGAGACCGGGGAGGACGACGACGGCAGATTTCATTTCGGTTCGTAAGGCCTTTGCGTTTCGGCGAGTTCGCGCAGTTCCAGGCGGTGCTCTATGCGGTCGAGGCGGTCTTCGTGGCGATCCAGTCTTCGGTTCACACCTGCGAGTGCTTCCTCCGCGCCGGTCATTCGCCGCTTGATCTCCTGGAGGTCGAATCTCGCTTCGGAGAGGTCTGAGTGAATGCGCTTCAGCAATTCAAACATCAGGTCGTTGGTGACCTCGGTCACAACTGCCTCCGGTTTCTACCTCAGGCTATGGACACACTATAGTTCTCGATAACCGTATTCGCCAGCAGCTTGTCGCACATGGCCTTAAGGTCGGCCTGGGCCTTGGCGGCGTCGGTGCCTTCGATCTCGATGTCGAACACCTTGCCCTGGCGTACCTGCCCAACACCTTCGAAACCGAGGCTGCCGAGTGCATGTTCGATGGCCTTGCCTTGCGGGTCGAGCACGCCGTTCTTGAGGGTGACGGTGACGCGGGCCTTGATCACGGGCATTTCACTCCGGGAAGTCGACTAAAAGTTGTTCGGGCGCGTTTTTGGCGCGCCCGAAATTGAGTGTCTTAGTGCTTTACGAGGACCGGCCCGTTGGGGCGCGGCGCCTCGTTTTCATTCATGATGCCGAGGCGGCGGGCCACTTCCTGGTAGGCTTCCACCAGCCCGCCCATGTCGCGGCGGAAACGGTCCTTGTCGAGCTTGTCCT
>JAEWHN010000104.1 GCA_023387775.1 Pseudomonadota bacterium
GATCGGTTGCTGTGTGATGTTCGGCCACTGCTGCAACATGACACGATTTCAGAGCTTGATCGAACTCCATCCATCCGAAACCGGGGCGATCGAGCGGTTCACCGGCCGGCGGCGTAAGTGGACTGCCGGCGGGAGGGCGCGGATCCCGCATGTAATTTGATTTGCAATGCAATCTATATTGCGCTAGCAATGGGCATGATCTCCCAGTCTTCCTCCCCTCGTTCCCGTTTCGGGATACGCTTCTCGTTGCTCGCCCGCCGTTGGAGGCGGGCGCTCGATGCCCGGCTGGCGCAGGCCGGGCTGACCGACGCCACCTGGATCCCGCTGGTGCATCTTCAGGAAACTGGCGGCGGCATCACGCAGAAGGAACTGGCACTGCTGGTCGGCGTCGACGGCTCCAGCCTTGTCCGTGTGCTCGACATCCTGTGCCGGCAGGGTCTTGTCGAACGCCGCCCCGATGAAACCGATGGACGTGCCCGGCTCATATGCCTCACTCCCATGGGCGAGCGACGCGTGGCGGAAATCCGCAAGGAGCTTGCCAGGGGAGAGGAGGAGTTTGTGGCGGATATTCCAGATGCCGAAATCGCCGGGATGCTTGATCTGTTCGACAGGATCGAGCAGCGCCTGACCGGCGCGGGAGCACCGCCGCGACCGGAGCAGCAGCGATGAAGGGGCCCGAACAATCCTCCAGCACATCGGCGCCCGAGGCGCGCCTAGCGACACGGCGGATAGACGCAGCGCGCTATCTTTTCCAGCCGCACCACGTCCGCGACAGTCTTGCCCTGGCAACGCAGCCTTCGGTTCGCAACTCGTCGCTGGCCGGCCTGCAAGCGGCGATCGCGGTCGCAATCGCGCTGCCCCTGGTCTATCTCTCGCCATGGCCGCAACTTATCGGCTTTGCCGCTCTTGGTGCGCTGGTGGCCCTCTTCGGTCGCTTCGCGCCCGCGGGGCGTCGCAATCGCATCGTGTTCTTCTGTGCGATCTGGCAGAGCATTGCGGTGTTCGGCATGTCCATGGCCTCCTGGTTGGGAATGCCAGTCCCGGTTCAGCTCGTGCTTCTGGCATTGTCTTGCGGCATGTTCTTCTTCGTTACCGTCACCGGCCAGTTCGGAGCGCCTGGAGCACTGATCTTCGTGTTCGCGGTCGGGGCTTCGATGGGGCCGGTCGGCTCGTTTCAGGAGGTCGTGGCGCGCACCGCCGCCACGGCCGGCGTTGCGGCATTGGCATTGGCGATCTGCGCGCTGACGGAAGTGCTGCGCCATCGGGAAACGGCGGAGCGCTCCTTTCCCGCCGAGCCGCTGCAGCCGTCCAGTCATCGATTGACCGCTGCGGCGCGCATAGCCATTGGTTGCGCAATCGCGGCCTTTTCCAGCCATGCCGCCGGAATTCATCATCCCGACTGGGCGGCGATGGGAACGCTGGCGGTGATGCAGGGCGCGCACCTCCATATCAGCATGAACCGGGCACTTCAGCGCATGATGGGCACGGTCGTCGGTGCCCTGCTGGCCTGGCTGATCCTGTCCCAGGATCCGTCAGTCTGGATCATCATCGCAATCCTGGTCGTGCTCCAGTTTGCGACTGAGATCATCATTGGGGCGAACTATGGGTTGGGGCAGGTTCTCGTCACGCCCATGGCCCTGTTGATGACCTATCTGGCCGCGCCTCACATGGCCGGCGCGGACATGGTGCCCGAGCGCATACTGAACACGGTGCTGGGGGCGTGCATGGGCATTGTGTTCGCCGTCCTCTTTTCAACCCTGGACGACAGGCGGCACCTCGCCCGCCATCATGCCGGGCGGGGGAGGGCCGGGAAGGGGCCGTGAGGTCCATCCAACGCGGACGCGCTGCCCTCGCACCACCGGCCCGAAGCGGCCCAGCCGCTCCGGGCCGCGCCCGCTTCGGGCTGATTGCAGCCGCCGCCTACAGGTATTCCGGCTGGCTCCAGGCACGCTTGCCGTCCGCTGCCGTCACCACCAGCCGGCACCAGGAGCCTGCGAATTTGGAGAGATCCAGCGTGGCGCTGGTGATGCCTTCGCCGTGAACGACTTCCGAGGAGGAGGCGCGGCCGGCCAGGACGATCGAACGCGCCGGCGTGGTCTCGACATGGAGCTTGTCGTCGCGGATGACCGCCGACAGGATTTCGGGGCCCTGGCTGGCATAGTAATGACCGGCCTTGAGTGCCGCGAGCAGGGCTTCGGGCGTCAGCTCTTCGGCCTTGACCTGCACCCAGCCGCCGAAGCAGTCATCGGCCTTGAAGTGTGCGTCATCGGCGGCAAAGCCGGTGAGCCTGCGGCCCTCCGTCAGCAGGTGGTCGAGCATCGCCACCCCGTCGGGGCGCGCCGACAGCATCTCGCAGGTGTGATTGTAGATCTCCACCGCGTGGGCGGCATCGATCGACAGCCCGTCCTCGGTGCTGAGCCCGTACCATTGCGGGTGCGCAATGCCGACGAAGGCGCCGGCCTCGGCTGCGCGGCGGGCCAACTGCGGGCCGGTCTCGCCGGCTCCGGTGGCGGGGAAGTCGAGCGGCAGGCCCACGGCCAGTATGTGCCAGAGCTCGCCCAGATGGGTATTGGGCGCGTGCAACTCGGCGCCGATGATGGTGGTGAAGGTTTCGTCGCGGAACGGACGGGTGTCGGTCAGCGGGAAGTCGAAGCTCTCGAGGAAATGGTCGGTAAGGCAGAGGAAGTCGTACCCGGCCTCCTTGTAGCGCCGGCAGACTTCCTGCGGCTCCAGCGCACCGTCCGAACGGTTGGAATGGGTGTGCAGATTGCCCCGGTAGAATTTCCCGGGCGCGGCGAAGGTGGCGAGCATGGTGTCTCCTGTCATGCGTCAGTTCATCAGGACGAAATGGTCGGGCGCTACCTGGTCGTAGACCGGCGCCTCGAAGGCGTGGCTGACCGGCCGGATGGGTGAGGGCAGCCGGGTCGCCGGCAGCGCGGCGGCGCGGCGCCGGGACGGGTCGGGATAGGGAACCGCCGACAGCAGCGCCCTGGTGTATTCATGGTGCGGATCGCTGAAGATGGCTGCCCGCGGGCCGATCTCGACAATCCGCCCCAGGCGCATCACCGCCACGCGGTGGCTCACGCGCTCGACCACCGCCATGTCGTGCGAGATGAAGAGGTAGGACAATCCCAGCTCTTCCTGCAGCTCGATCATCAGGTTGACGACCTGCGCCTGGATCGACACGTCCAGCGCCGAAACCGGCTCGTCGGCGATGATGATCTTGGGCGACAGCGTCAGCGCCCGAGCGATGCAGAGCCGCTGGCGCTGGCC
Source organism: Pseudomonadota bacterium (assembly GCA_023387775.1). Classification (GTDB taxonomy): domain Bacteria; phylum Pseudomonadota; class Alphaproteobacteria; order Rhizobiales; family Rhizobiaceae; genus Pseudaminobacter. Next base: position 3,274 of record JAEWHN010000104.1, read on the forward strand.
ACCGGAGAATTCGTGCGGATAGCGCTCCATCTGCTCTTCGGTCAGGCCCACGCGCTGGATCAGCGACAACACGCGATCACGCAGCGCCGAGCCTGTTGCCATGTCGTGGATGAGGAGCGGCTCGGCCACCTGCTCGAAGGCGGTCAGGCGCGGGTTGAGAGCCGCATAGGGATCCTGGAAAATGATCTGCATGTCGCGGCGCCTGGCCCGGAGCCGTTCCTTGCCGAGGGTGAGCAGGTTCTCGCCGTCGAGCTCGACCGCACCCGAAGTGGGTTCGACCAGCCGCAGGATCGAGCGGCCCGTGGTGGATTTGCCGCAGCCGGATTCGCCCACCAGCGCCAGGGTCTCGCCCTTGCCAAGCTCGAACGAGACGCCGTCGACGGCATGCACATTGGCGACATGGCGCTTGAGCGCACCGCTGCGCACCGGAAAGCGGGTCACCAGGTCGCGCACCGCCAGCAGCGGCTTGCCCGGCTTGGGCGCCGCCGAATCCGGCGTCTCGTCGCCGAATTGGCGCGGCCCGGCGAAGGGCTTCATGCTGCCCAGCCGCGGCACGGCCGCCAGCAGCCTGCGTGTATAGGGCTCGGCCGGGGAGGCAAACAGCGCCGCCGTGGTGTTCTCCTCCACCTTGCGGCCGCGATGCATCACCACCACCCGGTCGGCGGTCTCGGCGACCACTCCCATGTCGTGGGTGATGAACAGCACCGCCATGTCCGATTCGGCCGTCAGCTCGCGCAACAGGTCGAGGATCTGCGCCTGGATGGTGACGTCCAGGGCGGTGGTCGGCTCGTCGGCGATCAGCAGGCGCGGCTCGCAGGCCAGCGCCATGGCGATGACGACGCGCTGGCGCATGCCGCCCGAGAGCTCGTGAGGATATTGTGCGAACCGCCGCTCAGGCTCCGCGATGCGCACCCGCCGCAACAGGTCGACCGCCTTGCGGTCAGCCTCGGCGGCATCGAGCCGGCGGTGCTGGCGGATGACCTCGGCGATCTGCTCGCCGACGGTGAACACCGGGTTGAGGCTGGTCATCGGCTCCTGGAAGACCATCGCGATCTCGTCGCCACGCAGCTGCTGCATGGCCTTCTCGGAAAGCTGCGTCAGGTCGCAGCCGGTTCCGTCGCGGCGCTGGAAGCGGATGGCGCCGGCGTCGATGTGCCCGCCATTGAAGGCGGTCAGGCCGAGAATGGACATCGCCGTCACCGACTTTCCCGAGCCGGATTCGCCGACGATGGCGACGCATTCGCCCGCCGCAATGGCGAAGGAAAGGTCATCGACGGCAACGAATTGGCCGCGCTCGGTCGCAAAGCTGATGCGCAGGTTCTCGACGCTGAGCAGCATGGGAGCGGTCATGGCAGGTTCCTCGGGGGGGCGGACAAGGGTAGCCGCCGGCGAGTGAGCTCGCCGGCGGCTAATGCTGGATCACTTGTTGACGGTGACGTTGCCGGCGCGGAAATCGAGCACGTAGGGGATGTGGCCCGGAAGCGGTTTCCACTCGACGTTCTTGCTCAGGCCGTAGGACTCGTAGGGCTGGTAAAGCAGCACGAACGGCGCCTCTTCCTTCACATATTCCATGATCTCGGCATAGGCGGCCTTGCGTTCCGCGACGTCGGTCGAATAGCGGAAGCGCTCCCACATCGCGGTGTACTCTTCGCTCGGCTTCCACGAACCGCTGGTGATGCGGGCGCCGGTCGGGCTCCACATGGTGCCGTAGGAACCGGCCGGGTCGGCGAAGTACATCGGGTTCGACCAGTTGCGGGTTTCCATGTCGGCGTCGTTGCCGGTCCACTTCGGATCGACGTTGAGGTTCAGCTCGACGCCGATGGCACCCCACATCTCCTTGATCGCCTGGGCGGCGAGCAGGCCGTTGGTGTAGTAGACCGCGTCGGTGTCGAAGCGGATCGGCTTGCCGTCGTAGTTCGACTCGGCGAGCAGGGCCTTGGCCTTCTCCAGGTCGTACTCGAAGGTCTTCAGCTCGGGCATGAAGAGCTCGCCATACTGCGGATAGGTATGGGTCGAGGGCACAACCGCCTTGCCCAGCCACAGCGACTCGTTGAGCAGGTCGCGGTCGATGGCGCGGCTCAGCGCCTGGCGCAGCTTCTTGTCGGCCAGGCGCGGGTTCTCGGTGTTGAAGAACACCAGGTGGAACAGCGGGGTGACATTTCCTTCGATCTTGAGAGCCGGATTGGACTCGATGGTGGCGAGCTGGTCTGGCGGCACGTTGGTGATGATGTCGACTTCGCCATTGGCCAGCGCCGTCATGCGCGTGGCCATTTCGGCGATGCGGCGCACTTCGACGCGGTCGAGCGGGGCGGCTTCGCCAAAGTGCTCGGCGAACTTCTCGTAGACGACGGTCTCGCCCGGCTGGAACGCGGTGATGCGGTAGGGCCCGGTGCCGACCGGCTTCAGGCCGAAGGCCTCGTAGTCGGATACTTCGGCCACCTGCGGATCACCGGTCAGGCCCATCACATAGGCCTTCGGGACGATGTAGCCCTGCTGCGCGTTGAGAAGGGTCTCGAACAGCGGCTCCGGCTTGAAGGTGGTGAAGCGCACGGTGTGGGCGTCGATGGCCTCGACCTTCTCGAAGTTGGAGAAGAACTGCTTCTTGATCGAGCCGAATTCCGGCGTGACTTCGTCGATGATGCGCTGGAAGGAGAACACCACGTCATCGGCAGTCATGGTGCTGCCGTCGTGGAACTTCACGCCCTCGCGCAGCGTGACCACCATCTCGGTGGGAGAGGTCTGCTCCCACTTGGTGGCGAGGCCCGGCGAGAAGGACGGGGTGGCCTTCGTGTAGTCTTTCTGGATCAGCGGGTCGAAGGCGTTGACCTGCACCTGCGAGCCGGAGTTGGAGTGATCCTTGCCCGGATCAATGTAGGCAGGCAGGTTCTGCGTGGCCACGACCAGTTCCGTGGCCATGGCGGAGGTCGTCGTCAGCAGCGCTGCCGAAAGCAGCAAAAGCAATTTCGATTTCATGTCAGAGGTCCTGTTCTAGGGTGAAGTCATCCCGTCCGGCCGGGAGGGAGGACCCCGGCCGAGGCTGGATAGGTGGAACTTGGGGAGCCGGCGGCCGGAGCCGCCGGGGCGCTACTTGAGCTTGACGTCGAGCGCGTCGCGCAGCCAGTCGCCGATCAGCAGCACCAGGAGCGAGACGAACATGATGGCCAGCGACGGCACCACCGCGATCCAGGGGCTCGAGGCGAGATAGTCGCGCCCCATCCCGACCATCGAGCCGAGCGTCGCGGTGGGCGGCTGTACCCCGAGGCCGAGGAAGGACAGGGTGGATTCGAGCAGGATCACCGCCGAGAAGGTCATGGTCCAAACCACGATGATCGGCGAGGCAACGTTGGGCAGCACATGCCTGAGG
>JAEWHN010000402.1 GCA_023387775.1 Pseudomonadota bacterium
CATGCGCGTCTGCGCGTCGAACAGCATGCGGCCCCAGCTCGGCATCGGCGGCTGCACGCCGAGCCCGACATAAGAGAGCCCGGCTTCGGCCAGCACGCCGAGCGCGAACTGGATCGTTCCCTGCACCAGCAGCAGGTTGGCGATGTTGGGCAATATGTGCTCGAGCGTGATGCGTGCCTTGCCCTTGCCGGCGGCGCGGGCGGCGAGGATGAATTCGCGCGGCCAGATGGCCAGCGCGCCGGCGCGCGCCACGCGTGCAAACACCGGGATGTTGAATATGCCAATCGCGATGACGGCGTTGATCGCGCTCGGCCCGAAGATCGCGGTGATCAGGATTGCCATCAAAAGGGCAGGGAAGGCGAAGACCACGTCGTTGAAGCGCATCAGCACCTCGTCGACGATGCCGCCGCGCGCGGCGGCCCAGCAGCCGAGCGGCACACCCAGCCCCATGCCGATCACCACGGCCGCCAGCGCGACCGCGATTGAAGCGCGCGCGCCGACCATGATCATCGACAGCACGTCGCGGCCGAACTGGTCGGTGCCGAAGGGATGCGCGGCCGAAAGTGGCAGCATGCGGTCGGCCACCACCAGCCTGGTCACGTCATAGGGTGTCCAGAAGAAGGACAGCAGGGCCGTCGCGGCGATGATGGCGATCAGGATCGAGCCGACCACGAAGGAGCGGTTGCGCAGCGCCAGCGCGAGAAAGCCGGGCTGCGGCTCGGGGGCGGGTTCCTGGGCAATGATCGTCATCGCCTTGTCCTCAGGCGCGGGTCGACGATCGCATAGGAGAGATCGACCAGCAGGTTGACGAGCACCACCACAGCCACCAGCAGCATCACCACGCTTTCCACCACGATCAGGTCGCGCTGGGTTATGGCCTGGAAGACCAGCCGGCCGAGGCCGGGGAGATAAAAGACGTTTTCGATGATGATGGTGCCGGCCAGCAGGAAGGCGAATTGCAGGCCGAGGATCGTCAGCACCGGGATCAGCGCGTTGCGCAGCGCATGGCGCCACAGCACCATGTTTCGCGGCAGGCCCTTGGCGCGCGCGGTGCGGATATAGTCCTCGCCCAGCACGTCCAGCATGGCCGAGCGCGTCACGCGCGAGAGGATCGCCGCCTGCGGCAGGGCAAGCGCGATGGCCGGCAGGATCAGAGATTTCAGCGCCGGCCAGGCGCCGGCGCTCCAGCCGGGAAAGCCGCCAGCCGGCACCAGGTGCAGCCAGACCGCGAAGACGTAGACCAGCAGCAGCGCGAACCAGAAGTTGGGCACCGCCACGCCGAGCTGGGCTGCGCCCATGGAGATGGTGTCGGCCATGCGCCCGCGCCGCTCGGCGGAGAAGATGCCGACGGGAATGGCGATCAGCGTCGAGAGCGCCAGCGCCATCAGCGCCAGCGGCAGCGAGACGACGACGCGCTCGGCGACGAGGTCGCGAACCGGAACATTATAGGTGTAGGACTTGCCGAAATCGAACACCAGCAGTCGGCCGATCCAGTCGAGGTAGCGAACGATGAGAGGCTGGTCGAGCCCCATCTGGTCGCGCAGCGCCTGCACCGCGTCGGCCGTTGCGTTCATGCCCAGCATCAGCCGCGCCGGGTCGCCGGGAACGATCTCGATCACCGAGAACACCACCACCGAGGCGAGCGCGAGCGTCACCACGGCGATCAGCAGCCTCTTGGTCAGGTAGGCGGTCATGGGTTGGGAGCCTGCCCAAAAAGCGACTGCCCCGGAAGCGGTTTCGGCTCCGGGGCAGCGTTTCTTAACAGAAGCGTGCTCACTCCGCCCACTTCACCTTGGTCAGGTCGTTGGCCGGAATCGGCGCGTTGTCCCACAGGCCTTCGAGCTTGGCGTCCCATACGCCGATCTTCGGCAACTCGAACAGGAAGCCCACCGGCGCATCCCGCGCGAGGATTTTCTGCGCTTCGCCGTAGAGCTCCTTGCGCTTGGCCTCGTCGGAAGTGAGGTTCAGCTCCTCGATTACCTTGTCGAAGCCAGGATTGTGGTAATTGAAGTAGTAGTCCTTGCGCGCATAGATATCGATGTCGTTCGGCTCGGTGTGCGAGACGATCGTCATGTCGTAGTCCTTGTCGGTGAAGACCTGCTTCAGCCAGTCGGCCCATTCAAGCGGGATGATCTCGGCGTCGATGCCGATCTCGCGCAGCTCCGAAGCGATGATTTGGCCGCCGTCGCGCGCATAGGCCGGGGGCGGCAGCTTCAGAGTGGTCTTGAACCCGTTTTCGAGGCCGGCTTCCTTCAGCAGTTCCCTGGCCTTTTCCAGATCATGCGGATAGGTGCCGGTCAGGTCGATATATGCCGGATTGTGCGGTGCAAAATGCGAGCCGATAGGTGTGCCCAGGCCGTTGGACGCGCCGTCGATGATCGCCTTGCGGTTGAGCGCATGCGAAATCGCCTGGCGCACCTTGATGTTGTCGAAGGGCGGCTTCTTGTTGTTCATGGCCAGAATGGTCTCGCCCTCGGTCGAGCCGACCACCACCTTCAGGCGCGGATCGGCTTCGAGCTGGGACATGCTGTCGCCCACCGGCATGTTCGGGAAGGCCTGCACGTCGCCGGAGAGCATTGCCGGGACCGCGGCCGATGCATCGGGAATGATGCGGAACTCCACCTTGTCGAGATGGGCCGGCTCGCCCCAATAGTGGTCGGACTTGACCAGCTTGATCGCGGAGCCGCGCGCCCAGCTGTCGAACTTGAACGGGCCGGTGCCGACCGGCTTTTCCTTGTTGGTGTCGGCCGATCTGGGCGACACGATCACCGCATCGCCCCAGCCCATATTGTAGAGGAACGAGCCCTGCGGGTGCTTCAGCGTCACCTTGACGGTGGTCGGGTCGACAACCTCGACTGTGTCGATGGCCTCGAAAAGGCCCTTCTGGGCGTTGGTCGAATCCGGCGCGCGGGCGCGGTCGAGCGAGAACTTAACGTCGTCGGCCGAGAAGTCGGCGCCATCATGAAACTTCACGCCGCTGTGCAGCTTGAAGGTGTAGACCTTGCCATCGTCGGAAATCGTCCAGCTTTCAGCCAGGTCGGGCAGCACTTCGCCCTTGGAGCCGATGCGGGTCAGGCCCTCGAAGACGTTGGCATAGACCACCTCGCGAATGGCCGCGGCGGCACCAGCCGTCGGGTCGAGATGCGGCGGCTCCAGCACCAGGCCGAGCACGAGATCGGTTCGCGCAGCCATGGCCGCGGTGCTGGAGGTCAGCGCCAAAGCCGCCGCCACAAGGATCGCTTTCCAGGATTTCATCGTTGACCAACTCCCATTGCTGCCACGCCAGCGGATAGAAGCGTGAATCTGCCGCAGAGTAAACCGCGTTCTGTTGCAGTGCAGCGAAACAAGCGGATATTTACCCGGGAAACTATTCCCTTTGCCCGGAGCGGGCCGGAAATCAGCCGGCCGCCCGGCCGCGCAGCAGCAGGCCGAGGCCGATTGCCATCACCTTGGCTGACTGAACCATGTCATTGATTCCTACCCATTCGTCCGGCCGGTGGGCCAGGTCGAGAATGCCGGGGCCATAGGCAATGCAGTCGTAGATGTGGCCGATGCGGGCAATGTGCTTCTGGTCGTAGGTGCCCGGCGAGATGACATATTCCGGCTCGCGGTCGAAGATTTCGTGTATGCCCCGGGCCACCGCCTTCACCACCGGCGCGTCGCGCTCGGTCATGGTCGGCTGCACCTCCATGATGTCACGAATCTCGTAGTCGAATTTCGGCCGCTCACGCTTCAGCCGCTCGAGGATCGCGGTAACCTCGCCCTTCACGTCGTCAAGCTTCTCTTCCAGCAGGAAGCGGCGGTCGATGGTGATCCGGCACCGGTCCGGCACGTTGGGCGAGGGTAGGCCGGGTCGAAAATCCTCGGTCTGGCCGCCGTGGATGGAGTTGATGTTCAGGGTCGAGCGCCGCGCGCCTTCCGGCACCACGGGCATCGTCGTCTGCTTACGGTCCAGCGCCGGGAACAGCTCTTCCTCGAAGGCGGTGATCACCGCTCCCATGTGGCGCACCGCGCAGTCGCCGAGGAACGGCATCGAGCCGTGCGCGATCTCGCCCTGGGTTTCGATTTCGGCCCACCATACGCCGCGATGGCCGAGGCAGATGCGGTCCTTGTTCAGCGGTTCGGGGATGATGACGTGGTCGACGCGCGGCCTGGAGAAATAGCCCTTGCCGGCGAGATAGGCGACGCCGCCGAAGCCGCCGGATTCCTCGTCCACCGTGCCCGAAATCTCGATCGCGCCAGGAAAATCCGGATACACATCCATGAAGGCTTCGGCAGCGATGATGGACGCGGCAAGGCCGCCCTTCATGTCGCAGGCGCCGCGGCCATAGACGCGGCCGTCCTTCACCACACCGGCGAAGGGATCGACCGTCCAGCCGTCGCCGGCCTCGACCACGTCGATATGCGAGTTGAAATGCACGGTCGGGCCGGGGCTGCTTCCGTCGAAGCGAGCCACGACATTGGTGCGCGGATAGCGGTCGCAGTCACCTGGGGTGCCTTCGCCACGAACGTATTCGACACCGAACCCGCGTTTGCGCAGGCGATCGCCGATATATTCGGCGCAAGGGCGGTAGGCTTCGCCGGGCGGGTTGATTGTGGGAAAGCGGATGAGGTCTGCGGTCAGCGCGACAAGTTCGTCGACACGCTCGTCGATTGTTCTCAGCAGCTTTTCAGTCATGCGGCAACACGAAGCTGGCCTTGTTCCGGGCGACTTTGGCGTCAGTCTACACGGCCGCAGTGCGAAGTCGAGCAGCGCAATCCTGCTGGCCCAAAGGTTTGGGCAAGCATGGGCAAGTGAAGGCAATACCTTGGGCAAAAACGTGGGGCTTCGCTGCGCCGCCAGATTATCGAACCGGCGGAATTTCCAGCCAATACACAAATTAGTGCTGCCGTCTTCTTTTTCAAATATTGTGGGCTAAATCTGTGGTTGAAAGATGGTTTTGCGATGCACAAAGCGATCTTCATGGCCATGGCAACGGCCTTCGCGGCCATACCGTCGGTTAGTTCGGCGGCCGGACTTGTCGCCAATATCGAGCTTTCCAAACAGACGATGACCGTCACGCGGCAGGGCCGTGTGATCTACAAGTGGCGCGTTTCCACCGCGCGCAGGGGCTATGTCACGCCACGCGGTGTCTGGCGGCCCATTCGCATGACCCCGATGTGGTACTCCCGCAAATACGACATGACGCCGATGCCCTATTCGGTGTTCTTCCGTGGCGGCTATGCGATCCACGGCACGAATGCGGTGCGGCATCTCGGCCATGCGGTCTCGCATGGCTGCGTGCGGCTTTCCACGCCAAACGCGGCGCGCTTCTATGCGCTGGTTCAGGAAGCGGGCCCCCAGAACACCCGCATAGTCGTTTCCAACTGACAGCCCGAGGCGATTGCAGTTCCTGCAGCAGGAATTTGCGGCATCCTGCTATAATCGCGGACGAATTTTGCGGTGAAATGATCTGTATGGGCATTTCATTTCGGCGTCCCGCTGGGTACGAGTCGGGCGAGGAGCAGTGCTGATGAATTCCGACCCACGCGTCGCCTTGTCCAATCCGGTTGCCGACGAGGTGCGCAAGACGACCTGTTACATGTGCGCCTGCCGCTGCGGCATCGACGTGCATCTGAAGGACGGCAAGATCCGCTACATCGAGGGCAACCGCGACCATCCGGTGAACCGCGGAGTGCTGTGCGCCAAGGGTTCGGCCGGCATCATGCAGCACTATGCGCCGGCGCGGCTGCGCGCGCCGTTGAAGCGCGTCGGCCCACGCGGCTCGGGGCAGTTCCAGGAAATTTCGTGGGAAGAGGCGCTGGCCACGGCCACTGAATGGTTGGCTCATGTGCGTCACACCGACCCCAAGAAGCTGGCCTTCTTCACCGGGCGCGACCAGTCGCAGTCGCTCACCGGCTTCTGGGCGCAGCAGTTCGGCACGCCCAACTATGCCGCCCATGGCGGCTTCTGCTCGGTCAACATGGCCGCCGCCGGCATTATGACGCTGGGCGGGGCCTTCTGGGAATTCGGCTCGCCCGACTGGGAGCGGACAAAGCTGTTCGTCATGTTCGGGGTCGCGGAAGACCACGATTCCAACCCGATCAAGATGGGCATCGGCAAGCTCAAGCAGCGCGGCGCGCGCTTCGTGTCGGTCAATCCTGTGCGCACCGGCTATTCGGCTGTCGCCGACAGCTGGATCGGCATCAGGCCGGGCACCGACGGGCTCTTGATCCTGTCGGTGGTCCACGAACTGCTCAAGGCCCGCAAGATCGATGTCGACTATCTCGTGCGCTATTCCAACGCCTCGTGGCTGGTGATCGACGCGCCGGGCAGCGCCGAGCATGGCCTGTTTGCGCGCGACGGCGAGGGCAGGGTGCTGGTCTACGAGACCGTCACCGAGCGGCCGGTGCCGCTCGGCACGAAAGGCGCGCGGGCAGCACTCTCGGGCCGCTTCGAGCTTGGCGATGGCCGCTTTGCCATACCGGCCTTCCAGCTTCTCGCCGAAAAATACCTCGACCCGAAATATTCGCCCGAAGCCGTTGCCGAGGAGACGGGCGTTTCGGCCGACGTCATCCGTGGCCTTGCCGCCGAGATCGCGCGCGTCGCATTCGACGAGGCGATCATCGTCGAACAGCCCTGGACCGACGTGAACGGCGAACGACACCCCTATTTCCTCGGGCGGCCGGTGGCGTTCCATGCGATGCGCGGCATCTCCGCCCATTCCAACGGGTTTCAGACGGCGCGGGCGCTGCACATGCTGCAGGTGCTGATCGGCGCGGTCGATTGCCCCGGAGCCTTTCGCTTCGAGCCGCCTTATCCCAAGCCGATGACCGCGCACCCGACGCCGCACGGCAAGGCCGAGCACTTTGGGTCCGACAAGCCACTTGCTGGCCCCCATCTCGGCTTTCCGCGCGGCCCGGAAGACCTGCTTGTCGATGCGGAAGGCAAGGCCACGCGCATCGACAAGGCATTTTCGTGGGACGCGCCGATCTCCGCGCACGGCATGATGCACATGGTCATCGCCAATGCCCATGCCGGCGATCCGTACCCGATCGACGTTCTGTTCATGTACATGGCCAACATGGCCTGGAACTCGTCCATGAACACCGCCGGTACCATGAAGATGCTGACGGACAAGGACCCGGCCACCGGCGAATACCGAATCCCGAAAATCATCTATTCCGACGCCTATTCATCGGAGATGGTCGCCTATGCCGATCTGGTGCTGCCCGACACCACCTATCTGGAGCGCTACGACTGCATATCGCTGCTCGACCGGCCGATCTCGGAGCCGGACGCGGTGCAGGACGCCATTCGCTGGCCGGTGGTGGAGCCGGATCGCGACGTGCGCGCCTTCCAGACCGTGCTGCTCGATCTCGGCGCGCGGCTCAAGCTTCCGGGCTTTGCCGACAATCACGGTCAGCCGCTCTACAAGGACTATGCCGACTACATCGTGCGCCATGAACGCCGGCCGGGCATCGGCCCGCTCGCCGGTTTCCGTGGCAGCGATGGCGACAAGACCGGGCGCGGCGCAGCCAATCAAGAGCAGCTGAAGCGCTATATCGAGAACGGCTCGTTCTTCTCGGCGCACATCCCGCTCGAAGCCCAGTTCATGAAGCACGCCAACCAGGCCTATCAGGACTTTGCCGTGCGCATGGGCTTTTTCGATACGCCGCAGCCGGTGACATTCCAGCTCTATCTGGAGCCGCTGCAAAAATTCCGGCTCTCGGCGGAAGGCCTGCGTGAGCCGGTGGCGCCCGAAACGCACCGCGAGCGTATCCTGCAAGCCTTCGATCCTCTGCCGGACTGGTATCGTCCCTTCGAGGAGGCGCTGGTCGACCGCGAGACCTATCCCTACCACGCCATCACCCAGCGGCCGGCGGCGATGTACCATTCCTGGGGCTCGATGAACGCCTGGCTGCGCCAGATCCATACGAAAAACCCGCTCTATGTGCCGGGGCCGATCTGCGACGAGCTTGGCCTCGTCGACGGCGACTGGGTCTGGGTCACCTCGCACCATGGCCGCATCAAGGTCGAGATCGCGCGCATGGAGGCGGTCAATTCGCGCACGATGTGGACCTGGAACGCCATCGGCAAGCGCGCCGGCGCCTGGGCGCTGGACCCGAACGCGCCGGAGGCGACCAAGGGCTTCCTCATGAACCATCTTATCAACGAGCTTCTGCCACCGCGTGGCGACGGCATGCGCTGGTCGAATTCCGATCCGATCACCGGTCAGGCGGCGTGGTACGACCTGCGCGTGCGCATCGAGAAGGCGGAGCCGGGCGAGGTCAGCGAGCCGCATTTCCCGACCATCGCGCAACCCGAGCCAGAGCCGCGTCCGGCCGTGCTGCGCTACGGACAGGAGTGGGCAAAATGACCACGCTCCCCGCCCAGCCCACGCCAAAGAAACTCGGCCTCGTCATTGACCTCGACACCTGCGTCGGCTGCCATGCCTGCGTGGTGAGTTGCAAGGAATGGAACACCGGCGGCTATGGCTCGGCGCTGTCGGACCAAGAGCCTTACGGCGCGGACGTCTCCGGCGCCTGGCTCAACCGCGTGCACAGTTTCGAGGTCGTGCCGGACGGCGGCGAGGTCGTGGGCGAGGCGGGGCAGGCGCGCATCGTGCATTTCCCAAAGTCCTGCCTGCATTGCGAGGATGCGCCTTGCGTCACCGTGTGTCCGACGGGCGCGTCCTACAAGCGCTCTGCCGACGGCATAGTGTTGGTGGACGAGGACAAGTGCATCGGCTGCGGGCTCTGCGCCTGGGCCTGCCCATATGGCGCGCGCGAGATGGACCTTGCCGCCGGCGTCATGAAGAAATGCACCCTTTGCATCGACCGCATCTACAACGAGACGCTTGAGGAGGAGGACCGCGTGCCGTCCTGTGTGCGCACTTGCCCGGCCAATGCCCGCCATTTCGGTGATCTCGCCGACCCGAACTCTGCTGTCTCGATTCTTGTCGCCCAACGCGGCGGAATGGACCTGATGCCGGAGCAGGGAACGAGGCCGGTCAACAAGTACCTGCCGCCGCGCCCGCGCAAGTCGCTGGCCGAGAGCGCGCATACGCTGCCGCTGGCTGAAAACACCGAGGGCGCAAAGGGCTTCTTTGCCTGGCTCGACGGCATGCTGGACAGAATCTGAACCGATGCATCCCGCCTTTTCAATCATCATCTTCACGACATTTTCCGGCCTCGGCTACGGGCTAGCGGCGGTGCTTGGCCTCGGCCTGCTCGATCCGGCGGCAACGGCCACCAGATGGGCGCATGCGCTGGCGCTGGCACTGATCTCCGCAGGGCTCTTGTCCTCGACTGGCCATCTAGGCAACCCGCAACGCGCCTGGCGTGCGTTTTCGCAATGGCGCTCGAGTTGGCTGTCGCGCGAGGGCGTGATGGCAACCGTCACCTTCGTGCCGCTGCTTCTGTCGGCATGGGCTTGCGTGTTCGAGGGGCGCTACCTGCCGCTGCCGGGACTCGTCGGCACGGTGCTGTGCCTCGTCACCGTCTATTGCACGGCGATGATCTACGCGTCGCTGAAATCGGTTCAGGCGTGGCACACGCGGCTGACGCCAGCCTGCTACCTGCTCTTTGCGGCCGCGGGCGGTTTTGTGCTTGCCTGCGTCTTCGCTTTCGCCGGCGGCGGAAACACGCTGATGCTGCCGCTTCTAGCGGTTTTACTTCTCATTGCCGCTTGGGCGACAAAACTGCGTTGGCGCCAGCGCATGAAAAGTATTGCTCCGTTGTCTACGCCCGAGAGCGCGACCGGCCTTGGCAATATCGGTCGCGTGCGCCTGTTCGAGCGGCCGCATGCGACGGAAAACTATCTGACGCGCGAGATGGGATTTCGGGTCGCGCGCAAACATGCCGACAAGCTGTGGCGCATCGCGCTGCTGCTTGGCGGAATGGTCCCGGCGGTGCTGCTTCTGGCGCTCGTGATGCTCGCAGGCGAGGGGCCTTTGGCCACAGGCGTCGCCGCGCTCGCCGGTCTGGCGTTCGCAGGCGGCATTCTGGTCGAGCGATGGCTGTTCTTCGCCGAGGCCCGGCACGCGGTGATAAACTATTACGGCGGGTAAGTTCCGCCGCAGTCCCCTTAACTATCTTCGTGTTGCCTGGAGTTGTGCTTGTCCAGCCGGGCAAGGCGTTCCACCAGCTTTCGGATGGCAAGCTTCTGGGCGTCTCGCTCGCTACGCCGCTGCAAACCCCATGGCGTCCACAGCGTGGCGCCTTGCCTGTCCACGGTTTCCGTCTGCTTGTTCATCGCCGCCTCCTCACGTCACGAAAAGTGGACGGTTGAAATCTGGCTTTATTGCGTCAGAGACGGCCTAATTTCCGGTAAGGGATTTCAGGCCCCGCCTGCGCCGGCCCTTGCTCAGCATCCAGCGCTTGTGGAACCACATCCACTGGCCGGGATGCTCCCGCACCCAACGCTCGACAACGTCGTTCAGCAATTGCGCGGTTGCCGGCACGTCCACGCTGCCTTCGGCATCGCGCGGCAATTCCAGCTTGTCCTCGATCTCCAGCCGGTAGCGGTTGCCGGGCAGGCGTATGCAACGCGCCGGGTAGACGTCGCAGTCGTACTGGCGCACCAGCTTGGGCAGCAGCGGGCTGGTCTCGCAGGCGCGGCCGAAGAAGGTCGTGGGCGTGCCGTTGATGAACTTCTGATCGACCAGAACGCCGATGGTGCCGTTGTTGTCCAGGATGCGGGCGAGCGCGAAAGAGGCGCCGGCGCGCGAGGCCAGCAGGTCGCCCATGATCGCCCGGCGGGTCGAGAAGATATAATCGGCGATGTAGGGGTTGTTGGGTGGGCGGAACAGCGCCGTCACCTTCATGCCGAAGGTCGCCCCGGCAATGGGCAGCAACTCGAAATTGCCGAGATGGCCGGTGAAGATGATGTGCGGCTTGTTTTCTGTTGCGATCTTCGCGAACAACTGCTCGCCCGAAACCTCCACGCGACCCGGCTTGTCGGCATAGGGGTCGTAGTCGAATATGGCGTCGAGGAAGATATATTCCGCAGCCAGCCGGGCCATATTGCCCCACATGTCGAGGGCGATGGCCTTGATCTCGTCCTCGCTTTTTTCGGGGTAGGCGTGGCGCAGATTGTCGAGCGCCACCTTGTGGCGGCCGACCAGCGGCCCGAGCCTGCGGGCGGTGCGGTCGGCGAAGTCCAGCGCGGTGTCCATGGGCAGGCGGCGCAACAGCGCCAGCAGCGCCTTGGCAAGCTGGGCCGTCAGCCAATACCGCGTCTGCGTGAGGCGCTGCGACAGGCGATAGAAAAGGCCTCTCACGGCCGTACCCCGCATCTTGGCCCTCAACCGACGCGAAGGATGATCTTGCCGAACACGTCGCGGCCTTCCATGCGCTTGAGCGCCGCGTCGATGGAATTGAAATCGACCTCGGTGTCGATCACCGGGGCGACGAGGCCGGCGGCCATTTTCTGCATGGCGTTGGCCATGTTTTCCATGCGGCAGCCGAAGGAGCCGAGCAGCTTCAGCTGCTGCTGGAACAGCATCATCAGGTTCACCTCGGTCGAGACGCCGGAGGTCGAGCCGCAGGTGACCAGCCGGCCGCCGCGCTTGAGGCTGAACATGGAGCCTGCCCAGGTGTCCTTGCCGACATGCTCGAACACCACGTCCACGCCCTTCTTCTTGGTCAGCTTTCGCACGACGCCCTCGAAGCGGTCCTCGCGATAATTGATGACGTGGTCGGCGCCCAGTGCCTTGGCCTTCTCGATCTTGTCGTTGGAGCCGACGGTGGTGATGACGGTGCAGCCCATCTTCTTGGCTAGCTGGATCGCGGCCGAGCCGATGCCCGAACCGCCGGCGTGGACCAGGATGGTCTCGCCGGGCTCGAGCTTGGCGTTGTCGAACAGCATGTGCTCGACGGTTCCGAAAGTCACGGGCGCGACCGCCGCGCCGATCTCGTCCACGCCGGGAGGGGCGGGCACCAGCAGGCGCGCCGGCAGATTGATCTTCTCTTGCGCGAAGCCGTCGAGATGGAAGCCGTGCACGCCCGAAACGTGCTCGCACAGATTGTCACGGCCTTCGCGGCAGGGACGGCAGAGGCCGCAGGTGCGCGCGCCATAGATGGAAACTAGCTGTCCCGGCGCCAGGCCGGTCACGCCGGGGCCCACCGCCTCGACCTCGCCGGAGGCCTCTGCGCCGACCGTGAGCGGCAGCTTGCGCTTGGCAAACGCCATGCCGCGCCAGCCCCAGACGTCGATGTGGTTCAGCGCCACGGCCTTGATGCGCAGCGTAACTTCGCCGAGCGCCGGTGCCGGCGGCTCGGGGATCTCCACCGTCTCGAGCTTGCGATCCTCGATGAGTTGCAGTGCGCGCATCGGGCCTTTTCCTTCATGAAGCATGTTTCCGGATCGCCTCGCGGCGACCGGACAAATTCATGCGGCAAAACAAAACGGAGCGCGCGGCGGCCGGTCGGGTCGCTTCATCGCACTCCGGAACCATTTGAAGGGTCGATTAGACCGGTTCCCGTGCCATGACAAGGCAGGTGTTCTGGCCGCCGAAGCCGAAGGAGTTGGAAAGCACGGTCGAAACCTGCGCCTCGCGCTTCTTGTTCGGCACCACGTCCAGCTCGATGGCCGGGTCGGGATTGTCGTAGTTGATGGTCGGCGGGATCACGCCTTCGCGCATCGTCATCAGCGAGAAGGCCGCCTCTATGGCACCCGCGGCCGACAGCGTGTGGCCGATCATCGACTTGTTGGACGAGATCGGCGTGGTGCGCATGCGCTCGCCGAACACGGTCGACAGCGACATATGCTCCATCTTGTCGTTTTCCGGCGTCGAGGTGCCGTGCGCATTGACATAGTCGATGCCGTCTTCGGCAAGACCGGCGTCGGCAAGTGCTGCCCTCACCGCGCCGATCGCGGGCGAGCCGTCCGGCTTGGAGCGGGTGCGGTGGAAGTCGTCGGACTTTTCGCCGCAGCCGCGCAGGATGCCTAGCACGGTGGCGCCGCGCGCCACAGCGCTTTCAAGTGACTCCAGCACCAGTGCTGCCGAGCCTTCGGCGAGGACAAAACCGTCACGATCCTTCGAGAACGGTTTTGAAGCCTTCTCGGGCACATCGTTCTGCGTCGACAGCGCCGAAAGCAGCGAGAAGCGAATCAGGGCCTCGGCAGTGGCCGAGCCATCGGCGCCGACCGACAGCGCCCGGTCGCATTCGCCGCGGCGGATCGCCTCGACGCCAAGCTGGATGGCCGTGGCGCCCGAAGCACAGGCGGTGGAAAGCGTGATCGGCAGGCCGCGCGTGCCGAATTCGTCGGCCAGGCGCGCGGCGATGGAGCCAAACTGCGAAGTCTCGAAAACGTCGAGGGTCGGCAGGTTGCGGGCGACCGTGAACAGGCGGTCGGTGGCGCTACCGTCCTTGCCGTCGAGGTAGAGGGCAAAGCGGTCATGCCAGTCGAGCTCGACGGGCGGAGAGGCGAGGAACAGCGGCCCGCCGAAATTTTCGGCATCCAGGCCGGCTTCCTCGATCGCCTCGCGGCCTGAGCGCTCGGCCAGCTCGAAGGTCAGCGCGCTGGCGCCCTTGTTGCTGGACGGCAGGAAATCGACCGTGCCGGCGATGGTGGTGTTGAGGTGTTCGACCGGAAAGCGCGTGATCTTGTGGATGCCCGAGCGACCCGAGGTGAGGGCCGCCCAGTTGTCGGCCTTGCCGACGCCGAGCGAAGTGACGACGCCGATGCCGGTGACGGCGACGATGGGCCTGCCGAGATGGTCGTTGTACTTAGCCATGTGCGTTCCGGTTCAGTCGGGGGCGCCAACCAGCGCCATGCCCTCGAAATAATGATAGCCGATCGCGGTCGCCAGCACAGAGCGCGGCGCGCCCTCATAGGCCTTTTCGTTCGCCGCATCGAATGCCGGGTAGCCGGCCTTGCGGTCGATGGCCAGTGCGGCGAGTGCCACCGCAAAGGGGAACTGCGCTTCCTTCATGTGGCCGGTGAGCGAGCCGAATGCGCGCGCGACAAGCTGCGGATTGCGCTCCAGCGCCGCTCTTTCGGCCCTGGTCGCTGCATGCGCGCCGGATGCGCCGGACATGGCCAGCAGTGCGTCGTTGGCCGGCAGGTCCGCCTTGCCAAGAAGGCCGGCAATGGCTTCGCCCAGGTCCTGCTTGCGTCGGCGAGCGAGGTCGGAAACGACGGGGCCGAGCGTGGCATAGATGCGGCCACCGCGCGCATCGGCATGCTGGCGCGATTCCAGCACCAGGAATGCCGCGCCCGAGCCGCTGACCACGCCGCCGCCTTCGGCGCCCTCGCGCTGCCATACCGGCTTCCATGGGCCGCGATGCAGGTAGCCACCAAGCTCATAGCCCAGCAGCATGTCGGGATGTTCGGTCTGGAATGCGCCGCCCACCAGCACATGCGTCGACTGGCCCGAGCGGATGCGCGCGGCCGCCGTGTCGACCGCCGAAACGCCGGCGCCTTCCTCGCCCATGAAGGTGCGCGAGGAGCCGGTGACCTTATGGACGATGGAGATGTTTCCGGCGAGCAGGTTGGAAAGCTGCGCCAGGAACAGCGTCGGTCGCAGTTCGGTGGTCAGCTTCTCGTTCAGCAGCACGTCGCGGTCGTTGCGCGTTTCGGAGGCCGCGAGGATCGCGTTGTCCACCGTCTCGTCGCGCTCGCCGCCGCCGGCCGCCACCACCATGTCCATGGAGGCGCACAGGGTTTCATCGCCCTTGATGCCGGCGTCGTCCAGCGCAAGGCCGGCCGTGTAGGTGCCGAGCCGCTGCCATGTCTCCATCTGCCGCTGGTCGCCGCGCTTGGCGATCTGCAGGCCCCAGTCGATCTCGGGCAGCGGGTGGATGGAGTAGGGCGGATAGCGTTCGGCATCCACCACCGGTTGCGTGTCGGCGGCGGTCAGCTTCTGCCAATGGGCATCGGTGCCTTCGCCCAGCGACGAGACAAGGCCGATGCCGGTGATGACGACGTCGTGGGCGCTCATGGATAGTTGTTGTCGGTTAGGCCGCCGGTCCCGTCAAGGGTCAGGCGACAGCCTTCGCTGCCACCAGACCGTCGATCTTGGCGCAGAGGTTCTTCATCAGGAAATATTCGTCGGTCGAAACCTTGCCGTCGTTGACGTCCTGCGTCCACTTCTCGAGCGGCACCTTGATTCCGAATTCCTTGTCGATGGCAAAGACGATGTCGAGGAAATCGAGGCTGTCGATTCCGAGATCGTCGATGGTGTGGCTCTCGGGCGTGATGGTGTCGATGTCGATCTCGCTCGTGTCGGCGATGATCTTGGCTACTTTCTCGAATGTCGTGGACACGGCTTTTCCTTTGAAATGCAGGCGGATTCCTTTCCGCGCAGGGTTGATCGGCTCTCTAATCCGTTTTTCTGGGCAGGAAAAGACCAAATCGCCCTTTTGGGGCCGGCGCCCGGCGCGCCGGGTCTTTCCCTCGGGTCATCGCATGCGGCGTTCGTAGCCAGTCAATTGAACACGATTCGGCCCAGAATATGGAGCCCCTTGTCGTCCGGCCGCACGATAATCGCCTCTCCTTCGCGGGCGTTGGCGCCGGTCAGTGCCGCGATGACCTCCTGGTGGGTTACCAGCACGAGATTGCCCGATCCCGAGAAGGAGCGGATCTGATCCAGGATCGCCTCCTTCTGCTCCTCGCTCAGCTCGGTGCCCGGCGGCGGCTGGTCAAGCGGCGCGAAGGGCTCCACGATCCTGTCATTGAAGGCGATGCGGGCGGTTTCCAGCGCATTGCAGTAGCGGCTGGAAAGCACGCGCTCGACGGTTTCGGCCCGCGCCGCAAACAGCGCGCCCATCTTTCGCGCCTGCTGCTTGCCGCGATCGGAAAGGTTGCGCTGGGTCTCGCATTTGCTGATGTCGAAATTGGCCGGCTCGCCGCTGCCTCCCGGCGTGATGGCGTTGCGCAGCAGTACGACATGACCGCCGGCGCGCAGCAGCGCCCAGCCGGCCTCCGTGGCCGATGCCGGCGCGAGCACCACAAGCAGAAACAGGACGGTCATTACGATGCGCATGCAGTTTCCCCGGCGATTCGCTGGATATAGGGAGAGGAAAGCTGCGCGAAACGCAAGCCGCGCCTTGCGGGCAGGCGCGCTGCAGGCCGACCCCTGGCCGATTGCGCGCATCCCGCCGCTCCCGTATCAACGTCAGCCATGTCTCCTCTGGTCGAAACAGTGCTGTTCGTCTTCGGTCTGGTCGCGCTCGGCTATCTGGCCGGCCTGTCCGGCTATCTGAAAGCTGAGGTGGGCGACGCGCTGTCGCAGTTCGCCGTTGGCGTGGCGCTGCCGATCCTGCTGTTTCGCACCATGGTCAATGCCGATTTCCAGGGTGCTGCGCCCTGGACCCTATGGGCGACCTATTTCGTCGCGGCGGCGGTTGCATGGACTGCCGGCCACATCGTCACCACCCGCGTCTTTGGGCGTGATCCGCAGGCCGGCGTGGTCGGCGGCGTGGCAACGGCATTCTCCAACCTGCTCCTGCTCGGCATTCCCTTCATGCTCGGCGTCTTCGGGCAGCAGGGGGTCGACATTTTGTCGCTGATCATCTCGGTACACCTGCCGACGATGCTCGCCGCCTCCATCGTGCTGTTTGAGGTCTTCGGCGGTCGGTCGAACGGCCCGGCCGACCCGCTGCAGGTGGCGCGCGACTTCCTGCGCCGGCTCTACACCAACCCGCTCATCATCGGCATTCTTGCGGGGCTGTTCTGGCGCTTTGCCGGGCTGCCCATGCCCGGCCTGCTCGGTCGCCTCATCGATGCGCTGGGCGGCATCGCCGGACCGCTGGCGCTGTTCGGAATGGGGCTCGGCCTGCGCAAATTCGGCATTTCGGGTAACGTCCGGCCCGCCATGGTGCTTTCGGGGCTGAAGCTGATGCTGATGCCTGCCGTAGCGCTGGCCATGGCCTGGCTGCTCGGCCTGCCGCCCTTGTCGGCCAAGGTGGCGGTCGCCGCGGCGGCGCTGCCCTCCGGCGTCAATTCCTATCTCATCGCAACCCAGCTCGGCACCGGCCAGGCACTTGCCTCCAACCAGATGACCATCGCCACCGCCTGCGCCGTCGTCACCACCGCTTTCTGGCTGGCGCTGGCGCAACTGGCGTTCACCTGACGCTGGACCATAAAGCTCATGGATCAAGCCGATTGATCCAGATGCTGCCGCCGGGTTAGAGGTGGCGCACTTGCCGCGAAAGCCATATATTTCTGGCACATCGCGCAACATCGGCGGCAAACTGCCGGAGACTTCTTCGGCAGACAACGACGAATTCCACAGGAACCGGCGCGTTGCGGCGCGCCGCACGAGAGGCGAGACGAATGCTCCAGAAATCCAGCCATTTCATGCGCCAGGCAAACCTGATCAACGGCGAATGGGTGCAGGCCGATTCCGGCAAGACCATCGACGTGATCAATCCGGCGACCGGCCTCACCATCGGCACGGTGCCGCGTTCGGGCGCTGCCGAGACGCGCCGCGCCATCGAAGCCGCCAACGAGGCGTTCAAGACCTTCCGCAAGACCTCGGCTCTCGAGCGCTCGAAGCTGCTTCGCAAGCTGCACGATGCGATCATGGACAACCAGGACGCGCTGGCCGAGCTGCTTACCATCGAGCAGGGCAAGTCGCTGGCCGAGGCCAAGGGCGAAGTCGGCTCGTCGGCGGCTTACGTGCTGTGGTTCGCCGAGGAAGCTCGCCGCGCCTACGGTGACGTCGTGCCTTCGCCCTGGGCCGATCGCCGCGTACTGGTCACCAAGGAGCCGGTCGGCGTCATCGCCGCGATCACGCCGTGGAACTTCCCGTCCTCCATGCTATCGCGCAAGCTCGGGCCCGCACTCGCCGCCGGCTGCACCGCCGTCGTCAAGCCGGCCTCGCAGACGCCTTACTCCGGGCTCGCCTGGGGTGCGCTGTGCGAGGAAGTCGGCTTCCCGAAGGGCGTCATCAACATCGTCACCGGCTCGGCCGGCGAGATCGGCGACGAGATCTGCGCCAACCCGCTGGTCAAGAAGATCACCTTCACCGGCTCGACCGAGGTCGGCAAGATGCTGATCGCCAAGTCGGCTTCGACGGTCAAGAAGGTGTCGATGGAACTCGGCGGCAACGCGCCGTTCCTGGTCTTCGACGATGCCGATCTCGACCGCGCGGTCGAGGGCGCCATCACCGCCAAGTTCCGCAATTCGGGCCAGACCTGTGTCTGCACCAACCGCTTCTTCGTGCAGGCCGGCATCTATGACAAGTTCGTCGAGAAGCTGGCCGCCGCCTCCAGCAAGCTCAAGGTCGGCTCCGGCCTCGATGAAGGCGTGCAGCAGGGCCCGCTCATCGACGTCAACGCCGTCGAGAAGGTCGAGGAGTTCATCGCCGACGCGACCGCCAATGGCGGCAAGGTGGTTGCCGGCGGCAAGCGCCATTCGCTGGGCGGCTCCTTCTTCGAGCCCACCGTCATTGCCGACGCCACGCCGAAGATGAAGTTCATGAAGGAAGAGATCTTCGGCCCGGTCGCGCCCGTCTTCAAGTTCGAGACGGAAGAGGAGGCGATCGAGCTCGCCAATGACACCGAGTTCGGCCTTGCCTGCTACTTCTACACCGGCGACCTCGGCCGCGCTTTCCGTGTCATGGAAGGGCTGAAGTATGGCATGGTCGGCGTCAACGAAGGCCTGATCACCACCCCTGAAGCGCCGTTCGGCGGCGTGAAGGAATCCGGCCTCGGCCGCGAAGGCGGCCACCAGGGCATGGACGACTATCTCGACACCAAATATGTCTGCATCGGCGGCCTTGGCCTCTGATCCTTGACACGATCACGGGCGTGGCCTCAAGGTCACGCCCGTGGCACATTTCTGACCGGAGCGAGCATGTCAGGCGGCAAGGTCTTCGGTACGACTGATGACGGGCAGCCTGTCCGTCGCTTCGAGATTGCCGGCGGCGGCCTTTCTGCCAAGATCATCAACTGGGGCGCGGTGGTTCAGGACCTGCGCATTGCAGGCCACGATGCGCCTTTGGTGCTCGGCTTCGAGCGCTTCGCCAGCTATCCTGCCTTCTCTCCCCATTTCGGTGCCATCGTCGGGCGCTTCGCCAACCGCATCCGCGGCGGCCGCTTCACGCTCGAGGGGCGGCGCTATCAGATCGACCCCGAGCGGCCGGAAGCCAACGGGCTGCACGGCGGGTCCAATGGCTTCAGCCGCAGGGTGTGGGACGTTCTGGTGCAAGGGCCCGACTTCGTCACGCTGGGCCTTCACGACCCCGATGGCGAAATGGGCTTCCCCGGCGCGCTCGACGTGCGCTGCACCTATCGGCTGAAAATTCCCGGAACATTGGCCGTGGAGCTTACCGCGACCTGCGAGGAGCCGACGCTGTGCAATCTCGCGCACCATTCCTACTTCAACCTCGATGATGGCGGCAGCGGCGACATCCTCGACCATCGGCTGATGCTGACGGCCTCGGCATATCTGCCTGTCGATGCAGAGATGATCCCCACCGGCGTCGTGCAGCCGGTAGAGGATACGCCCTTCGATTTCCGTCACGCCCGCCCGGTGCGCATGGAGATGGAAGGCGAGCAGCTCGCCTACGACAACAACTACTGCCTTGCCGCGGCGCGCGGCCCGCTCAAGCAGGCGGCATGGCTGCAGGGCGCCAGATCCGGGCTGGAAATGGAAGTCTGGACTACGGAGCCTGGTGTCCAGCTCTATATCGGCCAGCACATTTCCACCGAGGCGAGGGGCCTGGGCGGGCGGCACTACCAGCCCTATGCGGGCTTGTGCCTGGAGCCGCAAGTCTGGCCGGATTCGCCCAACCGCCCCTATTTCCCGCAGGCCACCTTGTGGCCTGGGCAGATGTATCGCCAGACCACGGAATATCGCTTCCGGATGGGATAGCGGACCTCAGAGGTCAAACGCCACCTTCAGCGTGGCGAATGGCGCCAGTGCGCCGCGCACTTGCACCACCGCCGCCGCCACACGATGGGCGCGCGCGGCTGCTTCCTCCGGCGGCAGGCCCAGCAATCGCGCCGCGAGATAGCCGCCATTGAAGGCGTCGCCCGCGCCGGTGGTGTCGAGCGGCGCGGCGACGCGGGTCGCCGGAACGCGGAACGTATCCTCGTAGTGCGACACCAGCGCCGCATGCTCGCCGTTCTTGACCACGATTTCGCCGACCCCGGCCTTCTGCAGGCGCAGCACGGTGGCCTCAGGCGAGGCGTCGCCGTAAAGCTCCTGCTCGTCCGGGAATGTCGGCAGCGCGATGTCGGTCACTTTCAGCGCCTCGTCGATTCCGCTGCGCGCGCTGGCTGCGTCGGGCCAAAGGCGCGGCCGCCAGTTGGGGTCGAAGGCGATGTGCGAGCCATGCGCCCTCGCATGCGCGATGGCCTGCAGTAGGGTGCGCCGCGCCCCCGCGTCCAGAATCGCGAGGGTGATTCCGGAAAAGTACACAAGTGTCCGTTGCTCGAGGCTCTTTGCCAGTGCGGCCGGGCTGCTGGCGAGCTGGCGGGCAGCCGCGTCGCCGCGCCAGTAGGTGAAGGAGCGTTCCGCGCCCTCCAGCTTGATGGCGTAGAGACCGGGCCGTGCGCCGCGGATGATCGGGCTCGCCGCAATGCCTATGTCGTGCTCTCGCAGGAAGGCGATCTGGTCCTGCGAGAAGGGATCGTCGCCGAAGGCCGAGACATAGTCGATCTCGTGGCTGGAGCTCAGCGCGCGAATGGTCCAGAGCGTGTTGAAAGTGTCGCCGGCAAAGCCCATGCGCCAGGTGCGGCCTGTCTGCCCTGACAGCTCGAGCATGCATTCGCCGATTGCCGCGATGCGGACCATGCACTCCTCCTCAGCAATGTAGAATTCTAACGCGTTGTCCCACGCTGACCATTGTCGCTTGCAAGTTGTTATTGAAACTTTGCGCGGCCGTCATCAGGCATTACCTTGCGCGCTCCCGCGTGAGGGATTCGGCAGAGGAGAGGGAATTGGGCTTCAACTGGCGTTATCTCGTGGCGCTCGCTGGCCTCCTGGCCGTGGCGCTGATGGCATTCACCCGGCCGCAGAGCGAGTCGTCTCCGGTGTCCGCGCCCAGCTTCGCGCTCAGCAAGCCGAGCGAAAACGGAACCTATCTCGTTGCCATCGAGCCTGAAACGCCGCCGGTGAAGGTGGGCGAACTGCACAGCTGGGTGGTGACGGTCAAGATGTCTGACGGCAAGCCGTTGGACGACGCAAGCATCGCCGTCGATGGCGGCATGCCGGCGCATGGCCATGGGCTGCCCACCAGCCCGCGGGTCACCGCGCAACTCGGCGAAGGGCGCTATAGGGTCGAGGGCGTCAAGTTCAACATGGGCGGGCACTGGGAGTTCAAATTTGCCGTTTCGGCTCCGGCTGGCGACGACGAGGCGGTGTTCAACCTCAAGCTATGATCCGCACGCGCCGCATCCTGCCCTTCCTGCCTGTTGCGGCGCTTCTGCTTTCGGGCCTGCTCGGCTGCAAGCCGGCGCCACTGACGGAGGCAGAGCGCAAGGCGGTGTCCTCGCTGGCGCTTTCGTCACTGCCGCCGCTGCCGCCCGATCCTGCCAACCGCTACGCCGATCTGCCTGCCGCGGCCGCCTTCGGCGCCACGCTGTTTTTCGACCCACGCCTGAGCCGCGACGGCAATGTTTCCTGCGGCACCTGCCATCTCGTCGACCGGCAGTTTCAGGACGACCGGCCGCTCGGCGTCGGCATATCCACCACCAGCCGCCGCACCATGCCGCTGGCGGGGGCTGCGCGCAGCCCGTTCCTGTTCTGGGACGGCCGCCGCGACAGCCTGTGGGCGCAGGCGCTGGGGCCGCTGGAGGACCCGCGCGAACATGGCGGCAACCGCGCGGCCTACGCCCATTTCGTGAAAGCCAGTTTCGCCCCGCGCTACGAACAGAATTTCGGGCCGCTGCCGGATCTTTCAGCCTTGCCGGCAAATGCAAGCCCGCTGGGCAGTGTGGCCGAACAAGCCGCCTGGGAGGGGATGAGCGAGGCGCAGCAGGATGAAGTGAACCGCGTCTTTGCCAATATCGGCAAGGCCATTGCCGCCTTCGAACGCACGATCATCCACGAGAAGACCCACTTCGACCGCTTCGCCGAGGCGCTGGCCGCCGGCATTGAGCCCGCGGGCGATGCCGCGCTGTCCGACGAGGAGCTTTACGGCCTGCGGCTTTTCGTCGGCAAGGCCAACTGCGTGGAGTGCCACAACGGCCCGCGATTCACCGACGACCATTTCCACAACACCGGCGTCCCGCCGGTCGATGGATTGGCCGAAGATCTCGGCCGCGAGGCGGCGGTGCCTCAGCTGCTCTCCGATCCGTTCAACTGCCTTGGGCCCTATAGCGACGCCGAGCCGGATGGCTGCGGCGAGCTGCGCTTCATGATCACGTCCGCCCCCGAGCTGCGCCGCGCCTACAAGACGCCGTCGCTGCGCGGTGTGGCAGATCGACCGCCCTACATGCATGCCGGGCAGGCTCCCACGCTGGAAGCGGTGATTGACCATTATGTGCGCGCCCCGGTCAGCCCGGACGGAAAGTCCGAAGTCGTGCCGCTCAAGATTTCAGAGCGCGAGCGCGCCGCACTGATAGCTTTCCTGAAGACGCTGTCGAACTAGCGATCTTTTACGGTTTCCATCGCCACGAAGGTCGAGGTCTGCGCCACATGGGGCAGGGCGGAGATGCGCTCGCCCAGCACCCGGCGATAGGCGGCGATGTCCTTGGTGCGCACCTTCAGCAGATAGTCGAAGCTCGCCGCTATCATGTGGCACTGCTCGATCTCGCGC
>JAEWHN010000416.1 GCA_023387775.1 Pseudomonadota bacterium
GCGCGAGACCGGCCAGTCCACCTTGGAAGCGATCGCCAGCCATTTCTCACATGACACGGTGGCGGGCATCGTGCGTAGCCTGGAGCAGGCCGAGGGCGACAATGAATTCGCAGCCGCCACTCTCGACACGCTCCGGGGGCGCTCGCCAACGAGCGTTCACATCGCTCTACGGCAGATAAGGGCCGGGGCAGGGCTCACAATGGACGAGTGCATGCGCATGGAGTTCCGCATCCTCAACCGGGTGCTGCACGGCCATGACCTGTACGAAGGCATCCGCGCCGTGTTGGTGGACAAGGACAACAAGCCGGTGTGGCAACCGGCTTCGCTCGAGGCCGTCAATCCGGTGGCGATCGACGCCTATTTCGCGCAGCTGCCGAATGGGGAACTGGTGCTGTGAGCGAGCGATTGGTCAAGGCCGCCGGCGTAATGGGCCCTTCCGTGGCGGAGACCGCCTTCGGATGGTTCCTGCGCATCATCTCGGTCTACTGCCTGCTGTTCGGCGTTCTCTACTGGGTCCGGCTGATCGGCTTTTATGATGCGCCGCTGTGGCGATTCGACCTGATGCCGGTCCATTGGCAGATCGCTGCAACAGTGCTTGCGGTCTTCTATCCCTTCGCGGCGATCGGCCTGTGGATGCTGGCGTCCTGGGGGCCGGTGATCTGGATCATCTGCGCGGTAACGGAGCTGACGATGTATGCCGGCTTTCCCGATCTCTTCGGGCATCGGCTTGCCGTCGTCGTCTCGCACGTCTTCGTCGCGCTCATCTTCGTGGCCTTCCGCGTGATGATCTTCCTGCAGAAAAGCCAGGCCGAACGACAGGGTTAACAGACCCCCTCCGGGTCGCCCTTTGTTAACCCTCCGCGCAAGGTCGCTTCAGGTAAGGCGTTGTTAAGCCTGGTGTTTAAGTCGAATTTTATCGGTCGGCGCTAGTGTCGCGATCAAGGTGAGAAAAACAAAACAATCACCCGGCGACAAACGAGAGGCAAAGACCATGATCAATTCCCGCCCCGCGGCGAAGACCGCCAATGTATCCGATGAGCGCGTCGACTCGCTGCGCACGCTTTACATGGAATCGCTGCAGCTTGTCGAAAGGCTGCACCGCCGTTTGCTCGATGTGATCAAGGACGAGTTCGATCGCAACGGCCGCAGCGACATCAATGCCATCCAGGCGCTGCTTCTGTTCAACATCGGCAATGCCGAGCTCACCGCCGGCGAGCTGCGCTCGCGGGGCTACTATCTGGGCTCGAACGTCTCCTACAACCTCAAGAAGCTGGTGGAACTCGGCTTCATCAATCACCAGCGTTCGCGCATCGACCGCCGTTCGGTCCGCATCAGCCTGACGGAAAAGGGCGCCGAGGTGGCCGAAGTGGTCGGCAAGCTTTACGAGCGCCACATCGGTTCGATCGAGCAGGTCGGCGGCATCAATGCCGAAGAGTTCCAGCAGATGAACCGCGCGCTGCAGCGGCTCGACCGCTTCTGGAACGACACCATCGCCTATCGCATGTGAGCTAAGCCCGTTCTGTCCGCCGGATACGCCCGGCGAAAGGGGGAAAGCTCCACGCCGTCGGGCAAGCCGCGACGCCTCACGAATCGCGGCCGCATCAACCTCCAGTCTGGGCTGGTGTCTTCCCTCACCGGCCCTTCTTTTTTCACGCGCCGCCTTTTCGCGCGCGCGGCCACGTTACTGCCATATTCCGATGGATACCGGTTAGATGAACTAGACCGCCGGCTGAGAGGGATTGGCTGCGGGGGAACTCCAAATCAATGGGTGCGCTTGCGTGCCCCGTGTTGGAGATATGGTTGGCTAATTGTTAAGAGTGGCCGCCATAGATTTCGGGCAATTTTGTCCGTTCGGTGCAATGCAGGATCGTGTCTGGAATGCCCATGAATACAACTCGCCGTTCTTTCCTTACCGCCGCCGGTGCGCTTGCCGCTTCGGCTGTCGCTGGCGCTGCCAGCGCGCAGAACGTGGTCGACGAAATCCTGCAGTCGTCGCGCCGCGGCAATTGGAATGACACATTCGATGCACGCGCCAGCGAGGGCGGCAAGGTGGCCACGACGCTGCCGATCTTCAGCCCGCAGACCGTCTCCTATGTCGAGCGCGCCATTATCCAGTATCAGGACATCGTCGGTCGCGGCGGCTGGCCGGTCGTGCCGGCAACCAAGAAGCTGCAGCTCGGCGTCACCGATCCGGACGTGCAGGTGCTGCGCAAGCGCCTGATGGTTTCCGGCGACCTGTCCTCGCAGGCCGGCATCTCGCCCACCTTCGACACCTATGTCGACGCGGCGGTCAAGCGCTTCCAGGCGCGTCACGGCCTGCCGGCCGATGGCGTTCTCGGCAGCTATTCCTATGCGGCGATGAATGTCAGCGCGCCTGTGCGCCTCGGGCAGCTCGAGACCAATCTGGGGCGGTTGCAGTCTCAGGCCGGAACGCTCGGCGAGCGCTATGTCAACGTCAACATCCCCGCCGCCCAGATCGAGGCGGTGGAGAACGATCGCGTGGTGCTTCGCCACACGGCCATCGTCGGCAAGGTCGATCGCCAGTCGCCGATCGTCAATTCGAAGATCAACGAGATCGTCATCAATCCTTACTGGAACGCGCCGGTGTCGATCGTCCGCAAGGACATCATCCCGCTGATGCGCAAGAACCCGAACTACCTGAAGGACAACAAGATCCGCCTGATTGCGCCGAACGGCAGCGAGGTCGATCCGATGACCATCGACTGGTCGACCGAAGAGGCGGCCAAGTATCTCTTCAGGCAGGATCCCGGCGCCATCAACGCCATGGCCTCGGTCAAGATCAATTTCCCGAGCCCGGACGGCGTCTACATGCATGATACGCCGCAGCAGAGCAGCTTCGGCAAGCTGATGCGTTTCGACTCTTCGGGCTGCGTGCGTGTCCAGAACGTGCGCGATCTCGTCACCTGGATCCTGCGCGACACGCCGGGCTGGAATCGCCAGCGTTTCGAGCAGACCATCAAGTCCGGCGCCAACACGCCTGTCCCGGTCACCAATCCGGTGCCGGTCTATTTCACCTATGTCTCCGCCTGGTCGACGGGCGATGGCGTCGTCCAGTTCCGCGACGACATCTATGGCAAGGACGGGGTCGACGAACTGCAGATCTCGTCGGCGCAGTAAGTGCTGGGGCAGAACCAATGAAAAGGCCGTCCGTTTGGGCGGCCTTTTGCGTTTGCAGCTACCAATTGCCGCAAAGGAACAACCAAATTTCGCGCCGCGTGCGTGGCGACCCTCGGTCAATTGTGCTATGGGCGCGCCTTATGCCGCAAATCCCGGGAGGGGCATCGGGGTTTCGGCGGCGATCACGGTCCAACATGAGCCCGCGCCCCAGGCAGCAAGGATTTTACCCGAAATGGCAAGAGACTCGGCCGAATTCCAGCACTTCGAATCCTTCTTCGGCACTCCGCTTGCCGATGCCGATCCGGAGATTTTCGGCGCCATCCGCAAGGAACTCGGCCGCCAGCGCCACGAAATCGAACTGATCGCCTCCGAAAACATCGTCTCGCGCGCCGTGCTCGAGGCGCAGGGTTCGATCATGACCAACAAATATGCCGAGGGCTATCCGGGCAAGCGCTACTATGGCGGCTGCCAGTTCGTCGACGTGGCCGAGGAACTCGCCATCGAGCGCGCCAAGAAGCTCTTTGGATGCAACTTCGCCAACGTCCAGCCCAATTCCGGCAGCCAGATGAACCAGGCCGTGTTCCTGGCGCTGCTGCAGCCCGGCGACACCTTCATGGGCCTCGATCTCAATTCGGGCGGTCACCTGACCCACGGCTCGCCGGTCAACATGTCCGGCAAGTGGTTCAAGCCGGTGTCCTATGGCGTGCGCAAGGACGACCACCTGCTCGACATGGACGAGATCGAGAAGCTGGCCCACCAGCACAAGCCCAAGCTGATCCTGGCCGGCGGCACCGCCTATTCGCGTATCTGGGACTGGAAGCGTTTCCGCGAGATCGCCGACGCGATCGGCGCCTACCTGATGGTCGACATGGCCCACATCGCGGGCCTCGTCGCCGGTGGCCAGCATCCGTCGCCGCTGCCTTATGCCCACGTCGTAACCACCACCACGCACAAGTCGCTGCGTGGGCCCCGCGGTGGCATGATCCTCACCAATGACGAGGATATCGCCAAGAAGATGAACTCGGCCGTGTTCCCCGGCCTGCAGGGCGGCCCGCTGATGCACGTCATCGCCGCCAAGGCGGTGGCCTTCGGCGAGGCACTGAAGCCCGAGTTCAAGACCTATGCCGCCAACATCGTCACCAACGCCAAGGCGCTGGCCGACAGCCTGAAGGCGACCGGCCTGAACATCGTCTCGGGCGGCACCGACAACCACCTGATGCTGGTCGACCTGCGTCCCAAGAACGCCACCGGCAAGCGCGCCGAGGCGGCTCTCGGCCGCGCCAACATCACCTGCAACAAGAACGGCATTCCCTTCGACCCGGAGAAGCCCTTCGTCACGTCGGGCGTCCGTCTCGGCACCCCTGCCGGCACCACGCGCGGCTTCGGCGAGGCCGAGTTCCGCGAGATCGGCAACCTCATCGCCGAAGTGCTGGATGGTCTCAAGGCGGCGAATTCCGACGAGGGTAACGCTGCGGTCGAGGCTGCCGTGAAGCAGAAGGTCGTGGCGCTCACGGATCGCTTCCCGCTCTATCCGTATCTCGGATAAGCATATCGACTTCGGTCTTCAGAACGGCTGTCGCGCTGAACCCGCGGCAGCCGTTTTGTTTGAGGTCTTTGCTGCGCAGGTTCTGGTTCTGAAGGCGCCCCGGGCGGATTTGGGAGGCCGTGCCTGTTTCGCTGCTGAGGCATGGATTCCCGACACTCTCCGCTCACTTCGTTCGCTCACGAGGTCGGGAATGACGGTTTGATGGGCGTTCTACGCAAATCATCGAGGTTCGAAATTAGCGTAAGCAGCAAAGCCTCCCGTCATTCCCGACCTCGTGAGTGAGTGTAACGAGCGGAGAGTGTCGGGAATCCATGCCTCGACCTTGCCGACACACAAGCGGTGGAGAGAATTTCCGGCGGGATGACAAGATACGCACCGTTCACCGCGCAACAGCGTTGGATTTCCGCCTTCCTGCTTCCTACTTGAACGGAAAGCCACTAGTTTCGGGGCCTGAAAGAATCGCGAGCGAGCGGGATATCCATGCGCTGCCCTTATTGTCAGTCGGAAGACACCCAGGTCAAAGACTCCCGCCCCGCCGAGGATGGCGCCGCGATCCGCCGCCGTCGCGTCTGCCCAGATTGCGGCGGCCGCTTCACTACCTTCGAGCGGGTGCAACTGCGTGATCTGGTCGTGGTGAAGAAATCCGGCCGCAAGGTGCCGTTCAGCCGCGACAAGCTGCTGCGCTCGATGGAGATTGCCTGCCGCAAGCGCAATGTCGATCCCGATCGCATCGACCGCGCCGTCACCGGCATCGTGCGCCAGCTCGAAAGCTCGGGCGAAACCGAAGTCACCACCGGCGAGATCGGCCGGCTGGTCATGGAGGCGCTGAAGGCGCTGGACGATGTCGCCTATGTCCGCTTCGCCTCCGTCTACCGCAATTTCCGCGAGGCCAAGGATTTCCACGACGTGCTCGGCGAACTGAAGGGCGAGGACGAAGAGGAGCAGCATGGCGAGCGCTGACGCGGATCGGCAGGCTACCGACCGCCGCTTCATGGCGGCCGCATTGCGGCTGTCGCGCAAGCATGCCGGGCTCACCGGAACAAATCCCGCAGTCGGCACGCTCATCGTCCGCGATGATGGCGACGGTCCGGTGATCGTCGGGCGCGGCGTCACGGCCATCGGCGGCCGGCCGCATGCGGAAGCCGAGGCGCTGGCCGAAGCGGGCGAAAGGGCGCGCGGCGCCACGGCTTACGTCACGCTCGAGCCCTGCGCCCACCACGGCCGCACGCCGCCCTGTGCCAATGCGCTGGTCGCCGCCGGCGTCACCCGTGTGGTGGGCGCCGCCAGCGATCCCGACCCGCGCGTTGCTGGCAAGGGCTACGCCATCCTTCGCGCCGCCGGCATCGAGGTTGTCGAGCGCGTTCTGGCCGAGGAGGCGGCTGACCAGCTTGCCGGCTATCTGAGCCGTTCAGTCAGCATGCGCCCGCAAATCACGCTGAAGCTTGCGCTTTCGGCCGACGGAATGATTGGCCGGCCGGGCGAGGGGCAGCTGCCCATTACCGGGCTGATTTCGCGCCGGCAGGTGCATCTGATGCGCGCCGAAGCCGACGTCATACTGGTCGGCATCAACACCGCCCTGGCTGACGACCCCGAGCTGACGGTGCGGCTGCCGGGCCTGGAAGGCCGCTCGCCCATTCGTCTCGTGCTCGACCGCCAGGCGCGGCTGTCGCCGCAGGGGCGGCTGGCGCGCTCGGCCGAGGCCGTGCCGGTCTATCTCGCTGTCGGGCCCGAGGCGGACCCCGCGCGCAGGGCGGTGCTTTCAGCGATGGGCGTGAAGCTTCTGGCCACCGATACTTTCGAAGGCCGCATCGCGCTGCCGGAACTGCTGGAAGACCTTGCCGCGCAGGGCATGATGAATGTCATGGTCGAGGGCGGGGCCGAGACGGCCCGCAACTTCCTGGCCGACGACGTGGTCGACCGGCTGGTCATCTTCCAGGGGCCGGGCCGGCTTGGTGCCGACGGCATTGCGGCGCCGGTGGACAGGGACCATATCCCGGAGGGTTTTCGTCTGGTGCGCGAGGCGCGCTTCGGCGACGACACCTATGCGGAATGGGTCAAGGTTCGCACCAGCTGATGTAGTGAAAGGCGCCCAGAGGTTTTTTGATGTTTACCGGAATTGTCACCGATGTGGGCGCCGTCGCCTCCGTTTCTCCGTTGCGTGAGGGCGTGCGGCTGCGTATCGACACCGCCTACGACCCCAAGACAATCGCGATCGGCGCCTCGATTGCCTGCAGCGGCGTCTGCCTGACCGTCGTTGCGCTGCCTGAAACCGAGTCCAACAGCCGCTGGTTCGAGGTCGAGGCCTGGGAAGAGGCGCTGCGTCTCACCACCGCATCTGGCTGGAAGGCCGGCACGCGCCTCAATCTCGAGCGCGCGCTGAAAATCGGCGACGAGCTCGGCGGCCACATCGTTTCCGGCCATGTCGACGGAATGGCCGAGATCGTGGCGCGGCAGGAGGAGGGCGATGCCGTCCGCTTCACGCTGGAAGCGCCGCGCGAATACGCCAAATTCATCGCGCCCAAGGGCTCGGTCGCGCTCGACGGCACTTCGCTGACCGTCAACAAGGTGAACGGCAACCGCTTCGATGTGCTGCTCATCCACCATTCGCTCACTGTCACCACCTGGGGCGAGCGACAGGTCGGCGACAAGGTCAACCTCGAGGTCGACACCATGGCCCGCTACGCCGCGCGGCTGGCCGAGGCCGCGGAGTAGGCGCGTGAGCCTGCCTCGACTTCATCATATTTAATCACTACGATTGAATGCGATTGAGGCCGTGATGGAAACCAAGGTTATCACCGCGCATCTGCCGCTTCCGCTTGCGGAAAAGGTGGACGAGCTTCCCGCTCGTCTCGAACGCCCGCGCGGCTGGATCGTCAGGCAGGCTCTTTCGGCGTGGATCGACCAGGAAGAGGAACGTCGGCGCCTGACGCTTGAAGCGTTGGGCGACGTGGACGCTGGCCACGTGATCGGCCATGAGGCCGTGCGCGCCTGGGCGGAAAGCCTCGACAGCGAAAAGCCGCTGCCCGCCCCGCTCTGATGGAGTTGAAATGGACCGCCAAGGCAATGACAGACCTTGTGCGGCTCCATGATTTTCTGGCCGCTGTAAATCCGCCTGCAGCGGCGCGTGTCGTCCAGTCTCTGGCCAACGCTCCGGCACGACTGATGGAGCACCCGCGTATCGGCGAAAAACTCGCATCTTGGTCGGGCGCCATGAAATGCGCTGCGAGATCCGGGCTTCGACCATTTACGTCTTGCGCTTGTGGCACACACGGGAGGAACGTTAGGCAGTGCAAGTGCGACCCTATCGCGCCCCGGGCAATCTTGCGCTTGCGAAGTCGGCCGCTTCGGCCTAAGTCACCGCCTTTCCGGAGACCAACATGGCCAGCACACGACCACCCCACCTGCTCATCGTCGAAGCCCGTTTCTATGACGACCTGGCCGACGCACTGCTCGAAGGCGCCAAGGCCGCGCTTGAAGAAGCTGGCGCCACCTACGAGGTGGTCACGGTTCCCGGTGCGCTGGAAATTCCCGCGGTGATCTCGTTTGCGCTGGATGGAGCCGAAAACGGCGCCACCGACTATGACGGCTTTGTCGCGCTCGGCACCGTCATCCGCGGCGAAACCTATCACTTCGATATCGTTGCAAACGAGTCGAGCCGCGCGCTTATGGACCTGGCCACCGAAGAATCCCTGGCCATCGGCAACGGCATTCTCACCGTCGAGAACGACGATCAGGCCTGGGCGCGCGCCCGTCGCCACGAGGGCGACAAGGGTGGCTTCGCGGCCCGCGCCGCACTCACCATGATCGCTCTGCGCAACCGTCTGGGGGCATGACGGTGACCCAGCCCGAGACCGATAAACCGCAGCTTCGACAGGCCAACAAGCGGGGCGCTGCCCGCCTGGCCGCGGTGCAGGCGCTTTACCAGATGGACGTGGCCGGCAGCGGCCTGCTTGAGACCACCGCCGAATACGAGGCCTTCCGCCTCGGCAAGGAAGTCGACGGCGATCTCTATCGCGAGGCCGATCCGCAGTGGTTCCGCGCCATCCTGGCCGGCGTGGTCGAGAACCAGAAGACGGTCGACCCGATCATCCGACAGGCGCTGACCGACGACTGGCCGCTGTCGCGCCTCGATTCCACGCTGCGCGCCATCCTGCGCGCCGGTGTCTACGAGTTGATGCACCGCGCCGACGTTCCCGTCGCTGTCATCGTTTCGGAATATGTCGACATCGCCAAGGCATTCTATGTCGAGGACGAGCCCAAGCTGGTGAACGCCGTGCTCGACCGCGTGTCGCGCCGCGTGCGCGGCGAAGGACGGGGCAAGGGCGCATCGTGAGCGAGGCGGCCGAGCGCAGCGCCCGGCGAACTGCGGTCACTCTGGCCGCGGCTCAGGCCATCATTGGATCGGCCACGCCGATCTGCATCTCGCTGGGCGCGCTGGCCGGCCACTATCTTCTTGACGCGGACAAGTCTCTGGCCACAGCCCCGGTCACCGGCTTCAATGTAGGCACCGCACTTGGCGCGCTGCCTGCGGCCGTCATCATCCGCTGGCTCGGCCATCGCCATGGCTTCATGACCGGCACGCTCGTCACGGCGTTTGGCGGCTTCATCGCCACCTTGGCGCTGTTCCAGATGAATTTTTGGCTATTCGCCTCCGGACTTCTCGCGGTGGGCGTCGGCAACGCCTTTGTCCAGCAGTTCCGCTTCGCGGCCGCCGATAATGCGCCAAGCGAATTCAAGGCCCGCGCGATTTCCTTCGTGCTGGCCGGTGGCATCATCACCGCCATTCTGGGGCCGCAGATCGTCATCTTCACGCGCGAATTGCTGGCGCCGGTCATGTTTGCCGGCTCGTTTGCGGCAATCGTGGGGCTTGCGGCCATAGGCGCCCTCATCCTGTCCTTCCTCACGGTGAAGGGTACCGCAAAGGGCCATGGCGGCCCCCAGGACACCGGCCGGCCGCTCTTGCAGATCGTGTCGCAGCCGCGCTTTGCCGTGGCGCTCTTGTGTGGCGTCGGCTCCTACGCGCTCATGACCTTCGTCA
>JAEWHN010000003.1 GCA_023387775.1 Pseudomonadota bacterium
CGGCGAATGGCGCGGCAAGGCCGGCGGCTATGCCGTGCAGGGGCTTGCCGGCAGCTTCGTGGTGAAGCTCGTGGGCTCCTACACCAACGTGGTCGGCCTGCCGCTTTACGAGACCGTGGGCCTTTTGACGGCCGAAGGCTTTCCGGTGCATTTCAACTGGCTGTCCGGCGGGCGCGTATGACCCAGGACAATGGCAAGGTGACGCCGCTTCGCCCGAAGCGGCCCTGCCCCGAATGCGGCAAGCCTTCGTCGCGCGAGTTCTACCCGTTCTGCTCGGAACGCTGCAAGAGCGTCGATCTGAACCGCTGGCTTTCCGGCCGCTACGCCATTCCCGTCCGCGAAGACGAGGAAGATTCCGAAGACGGCCGGCAGGACTGACCCGCCCGTCGCGCCTACTTCGCCTATGGGCTCGTCCGCGGCAGCAAGTCGCACGAATCCGGCGCTCTGTTCCATCGTTATTGCCCGACTGGCCCGGAAAATCGATTTCGATTGCCGCGACGATGCTGTAGTGCTCGGCGGGCACCGGGGTTGCGCGCCTCGATGCCGTTCGGCCGAAAGATCTGAAGCATGACCTTCCTACAAGCCATTCGCCTGCCCAGGAGCAATCTCGTCCTTGCGGGCATTCTTCTGATCCTGCTCGGCAACTTCATGTTCGCCCTCAACGACGCGATGGGCAAATGGCTGGTGGCCAGCTTTTCCGTGGGTCAGGTGCTGTTCATCCGCTCCATCGGCTCGCTCATCGTGCTTGGGCCGATGCTCGTGCGGCAAGGCATCGCCCCGCTGGCGCGGCCGGAAAAGCCGTGGCTTCAGGCGTTGCGCGTGCTGACGGCAACCGCCGACACGGTCTTCTTCTATGCAGCCGTGATCTATCTGCCGCTGGCCGACGTCATGACATTCTACATGGCGGGGCCGATCTATATCGCGGCCCTGTCGCACATCTTTCTCGGCGAGAAGGTGGGCTGGCGGCGCTGGCTTGCAATCGTCATCGGCTTCTGCGGCGTGGTGATTGCGCTGAGGCCCTCTGCCTCGTCGCTGTCGCTGTCGTCGCTGTTTGCTCTCGTGGGCAGCGTTTCCTTCGCCATTTCGATGATCCTCAGCCGACGTCTCCGCGCCACCAGCGACACCACGCTGGTGACCTGGCAGACCCTGGGCGCACTGGTGATAGGTCTGTTGCTGGCCGTGGGCGACTGGCGCGCGGCAAGCGCGCTCGACTGGTCGGCCATGTTGCTCCTGGGCGTGGTGGCAGGCACCGCGCACCTGCTGATCACGCGCTCGCTGAAGCTTGCCCCGGCCTCGACGCTGGCGCCGCTCCACTACACCCTGCTGCTCTGGGCCGTGGTGTTCGGCATCGCCTTCTTCGGCGACGTGCCGGACAAGCAGATGCTCATAGGCTCGGCCATTATCGTGTTTGCCGGCCTGTTCATCTTCCACCGCCAGAAGGTGGTCGACGTCGTCGAAGCCGACAACGTGCCGCGAAGCGTGCATTGAGGCTTCAGCGGGTATTCGCCACATAGGCCTGTACCGACGCCGGCTCGATCGGCCTGCTGATGAGGTAGCCCTGCGCATAGTCGCAGCCATGCGCCTTGAGAAACCTGAACTGCTGCTCGGTTTCGACCCCTTCCGCCACCACGCTCATTTTAAGGTTGTGGGCGAGGCTGATGATGGCGCGCGCGATCACCGCATCGCACACATCGGACTGGATTTCGCGGACGAAGGACTGGTCGATCTTCAGCCGGCTGACCGGATATCGCTTGAGATGCGACAAGGATGCGTAGCCGGTGCCGAAATCGTCCAGCGTGATGATGACGCCGGCATGGTCCAGTTCGCGCAGGGCCTCGGAGATGCGGTCGCTGGACCGGTCCAGCAGCACGTTCTCGGTCAGTTCGATCTCGAGCGCGGCCGCCTCCAAGCGGAATTTCCGCAGCAGGGCCAGAACGCCGTTGGCAAAGTCGCTCTGCTTGAGCTGGGCTGCGGCGACGTTGACGGCGATCGGGCCCGGGTCATGGCCGCGGTCACGTAGCTCGCGGGCCATCTCCATTGACTTCTCCAGCACCTGCAAGCCGAGCGGTACGATCAGCCCGCTGTCTTCGGCCACCGGAATGAACTCGCCGGGCGCGACCTGGCGTCCGTTCAGCGTCCAGCGCGCGAGGGCCTCGAAGCCGACATGGCTGCGGTTTTCCAGACTGACCTGCGGCTGCAGCGCGATGTCGATCTCATTGGTGGCCAGTGCCACCCTGAGCGCGTCGCCGGTGGTCTGGCGTTGTTCGACGCTGTCGCGAAGCGCGGGATCGAAGAAGCAGGACACCCCGCGCCCGCGCGCCTTGGCCTGATAGAGTGCGATGTCGGCGTGCTTGAGCAGTTCCCGGGCCGTGCTGCCATCATCCGGGAACATGGCGACGCCGATGCTGCAGCCGGCAATCAGGCTGCGGTGCTCGATATCGATGGGCTGGCGTGCGCATGCTAGGATCTTCTCCGCTATCTTCGCCGCATCGTCCACACCCGACAGGTTGGGAACTATTATGGCGAACTCGTCGCCACCCAGCCTGGCGATGGTGTCGGACTTGCGCAACGTTTCGCGAAATCGCTCTGCGACGGCCAGAAGGAGCATGTCGCCCGCATCATGCCCGAGAGTGTCGTTGACGCCCTTGAAGTCGTCGAGATCGACCAGCATCAAGGCGCCCTGCCGGCCGGTACGCTCGCTTGCGGCGACAGCATCGGCCAACCGTTCAAGCAGCACCGCGCGGTTGAACAAGCCGGTCAGCGGGTCCTGCTCGGCCTGACGCTTGATCACCAGTTCTGCCTGCTTCAGGTCGGTGATGTCGCTGCGAACCCCGACCACGTAGCCGCTGCGCGACTGCCGCTCGCGCATTTGCAGCCACCGCCCGTCGCTCAACTGCTGCAGAACCTTCTTGCCGGGATTGTGGTGTTCGCGCATTCGCGCAGCGATCCAGGCCTCGCGCGCCTCGGGCGTGTTCTTGGCGAGGTTGAACTGGCCGTTCTCGACGCCGAAGCGCAGAATGTTTTCGAATGAAACGCCGAGTTCGATTATCGGCGCCGATTTGTCGTAGTAGCGCCTGAAGGCCTCGTTGTACAAAGCCAGGCGGTCATCGGCGTCGAAGGCGGCAACCGCGTCGGGTATCGTCTCAAGAATGTCGCGCAGCAGCGCTTCCGCCTCGCGCCGCTTCTCGTTCTCTGCGCAAAGGGCTGCCTCGGCCGCCTTGCGCCTGGTTATGTCGTAGCGAATCGAGACATAGCCGCGGCCGTTTCCGGAAGGGTCCCGCAGCGGCACAATGGTGGTGTCGACCCAATAGAGGTCCCCCTCCTTGGTGCGATTGCAGATTTCGCCGTGCCACAAGCCGCCGCGCGAGATCGTGCGCCACATGTCGGCGAAGAACTGCCTGGGGTGCAGGCCGGAGTTGACGAGATTGTGCTTGCGCCCGACCAACTCGCCGCGGGAATATCCGCTTACCTGGCAAAACAAGTCGTTTACATAGAGGATCGTTCCGCCTCGATCCGTCATGGCGACGATGGCGTGCTGGTCGATGGCGGCTTTATAGGCGCCGAACTCGGCCTGTATCTGCTTGACCTTGCTGCCCGCCCTGTCAAAATCCTTTCCCGCCGCGGCAGTCGCGGCACACAGCCCCTCCCGCCCTCCGCCTCCGAAAGACGCAGGTTCCTGATCCAATGACATGCTTTTCCCCCTCTCGGCCGCAGTGTTCCCCTAGCGCGGCCTTCCCCGTTCATTACAGTGCATGTGTGCGCCGAGCTGTGCCCCCTCACTCTCTGCGCAAGTAGACCAGCCCAGCCGAAGCCTGCGGAACACCGATATTGTTCTGCATTCCTGTCCGATCGGACCGCCAAACAGCTTCCTATGTACGGTAACGAATGAACTATACCGTACATAACGAAAGGTTAACTGGAGTTTAACCGCACGTGTTCACGCAAAAAACCTTTCCCGCCACGCCGGAGAATGCCACCCAGCCCGAATTCAGGGGCGATATCCGCAACAAGGTCCTGCTTTCGCTGCGGCCGCAGGCGCAGCTTTTCCTGCAGGAACGCCTTGTCACCAAGCCTATTGCGGTGGGCGAAGTGATATTCGCCGATGGCGCCCCCGTTACTCACGCCGTCTTCCCGAACGAGGGCGTTGTATCCTTCATGGCCGAGATGGAAGACGGCCGCAGCGTCGAAAAAGCCTCGATCGGCCTGGAGGGGTTCGTTGGCTTCGCGCTGGTGATGGGCGGCGGCAACGCGGTGGGCAGAAGCGTGGTACAGGTGGCGGGAAATGCGTCCTGGCTTTCGATCGACGATCTCAATGCCGCTCACGAACGCTTCATATGCGTGCGCGAGGCCATGCTGCGCTACTCCAAGTCCTTGATCGTCCAGTTGATGGAATCGGTGGCCTGCAACAGCCTGCACACCGCCGAGCAGCGCGTGACGCGCTGGTTGCTGCAGGCGCTCGACCGGATGGCCGGCGACACCTTCACCCTGACCCAGGAGGCGATGTCGCGCGTGCTCGGACTTCGCCGCGCAACCGTGAGCGGCATCTGCTCGGAACTGCTTGAAGCCGGCATAATCGACTATCATCGCGGCACCGTGACCATCACCGATCGGTCCGCCCTGGAGCGGCGCACTTGCGAATGCTACGGGCGGGTTCTGGACGCTTCGCTATTGCGCTGACCGCTGGCCGGGGCGGCCGCTCCTCCGGAACCAGGCCGCCCCGTCACGGTGCCAGTCCCTCGGACTCCATTTCAGCTTCCTCGCTGGCACGCTTGGTATGGTCGGCTGCAATCAGCATGTAGACCGCCGGCACCACGAACAGCGTGAACAGGGTTCCGATCGACAGGCCGCTGGCGATGACCAGCCCCATGTTGAACCGCGACACCGCACCCGCGCCGGTTGCGGTGATGAGCGGAATGACGCCCAGCACCATTGCCGCCGTCGTCATGAGGATTGGCCGCAGTCGTATGCCGCATGCCTCCTCGATCGCCTCGCGCTTGGATTTTCCTTCCAGCTGCAAGTTGTTTGCAAACTCGACGATCAGGATGCCGTGCTTGCTGATGAGGCCCATCAGCGTCACCAGCCCCACCTCGGTGTAGATGTTGAGGCTGGCGCCCCCGAGGCCGACACTGATGAAGACGAGCGCACCGGCGATGGACATCGGCACCGACACCAGGATGATGATCGGATCGCGGAAGCTTTCGAACAGCGCGGCCAGTGCCAGATAGATGATGATGAGGGCGAAGCCGAAGGTGACGATGAAGCCCGCCGCCTCCTGGATATATTGCCGCGACAGCCCGCCGTAATCGACCGAGTAGCCCTGGGGAAGATTCTTGGCGGCAAGGTTTTGCAGGAAACCGAGAGCATCCGCCTGGGCCACGCCCGGCGCCGCCACACCCTGGATGGTGGCGCTGTTGAGCTGCTGGAAGTGATTGATCGATTCCGGCACGGTCTTGGTTTCGATCGTGGCCACGGTGGAGAGTGGAATGGGCACTCCATTGACCGCGCCGACATAGTAGCCCAGCAGTTGCTGGACATTGAGGCGGCTGCGCTGCTGCACCTGCGGGATGACCATGTAGGAGCGGTTATCGAGGCTGAAATAGTTGACGTAGCCGCCGCCCAGCATGCCGCTGAGCGCCGCGCCGATGTCGCTCATCCTGAAGCCTAGCTGGGCGGTCTTGTTTCGGTCGATCCGGACGACTGACTGCGGGTTGTCGATCTTGAGATCGCTGTCGAGGAAAATGAACATCCCGCTCTTCACCGCCTCCTGGAGGAAGTTCTGCGCCACCAGGTCCAGCCGCTCGAAGGGTTCGGTGGTTTCAAGGACGAATTGCACCGGCAGGCCCTGGCTGCCCGGCAGTGAAGGCAGCTGGAATGCCGCCGCCCGCACGCCGGCGACGTCGTCAAGCTGCTTCTGGATAACCGGCTGCAGCTCGTTGGTGGTGCGGCTGCGCTGATCCCATGGGGTAAAGACCATGCCGGCGATCGACCTGCCTGGCGCGTCGATCTGGAAGACATGCGCGGTTTCCGGATAGGCGGCAAAGATTCGGTAGATCTGCCGTGCATAGAGCAGCTTTTGCTCCAGCGTGGCATTGGGCGCCGGCGTGGACGACGAAATGATGACGCCCTGGTCCTCCTGCGGCGCTAGTTCGCTCTTGGCGCCCGCATAGAGGAAAAAGATGCTGCCCAGCACAATGACTGCGAAGGTGGCCGTTACGGGGATGTAGTTCAGACTGCCGTGCAGCCACCGCTCATATGCGCGGCGAACGCGCTCGAAGGTGCGATCGACGGTATCGGCGAACCACTCGCCCCAACCATATCTGGTCGTATCGCGAGGCTTGAGAAGCCGCGAGCACATCATCGGCGACAGCGTCAGCGCGATGATTGCCGAGACCGTTACCGCCGCGACCAGGGTGAAGGCGAACTCCGTGAACAGCGCGCCGGTGAGCCCGCCCTGGAAGCCGATAGGCACATAGACCGCCACTAGCACCGCTGTCATGGCGATGATGGGGCCGCCAAGCTCCCTCGCCGCGATGATCGCCGCCGGAATGGGCTGCATGCCGTCATCCAGGTGCCGATTGACGTTTTCCACCACGATGATGGCATCGTCGACAACCAGGCCGATGGCCAGGACCAGCGCCAGAAGGGTGAGCAGGTTTATGGAAAAGCCGAGCGCGAGCATGAACGTGAACGCGCCGATCAGCGAAAGCGGTATGGCAAGCGTCGGGATCAGCACCGAGCGCGGTGAAGCAAGGAATGCGAAAATGACCAGGGTGACGATGACCAGCGCCTCGACGAGGGTGAACACCACTTCGCGGATCGAACTGGTCACGAAATCGGTAGAATCGTAGACGATGGCTCCGCGCAGTCCCTGCGGCAACTGCGACTGGATACCCGGAAACTCCTTGCGCACGCCGGCGATGACATCGAGCAGATTGGCGCCGGGCGCCACCTGAATGCCGATATAGACGGCCTGCTTGCCGTCGAACGCCACCTGCGACTCGTAGTCGTCCGCCCCGAGCGACACATGGGCGACGTCCTTCAGGCGCACCAGCGCGCCATTGGAATGCTTGACGATGAGGTTGCCGAATTCCTCCACGCTGTGCAGGCTCGTGGAGGCGGTCAGGCTCACCTGAACCATCTGCCCCTTGGTGGTGCCCAGCCCGGCAATGTAGTCGTTTTGCTGGAGCGCGGTTGAGATGTCGGCTGCCGTCAGGCCGTAGGCAGCCAGCTTGGCAGGATCGAGCCAGGCCCTGAGCGCAAAGTTCTGACCGCCCAGTATCTCCGCGGTCTGTACCCCCGGCACCGCCTGCAGCCTTGGCTGCACCACCCGCACCAGATAGTCGGTGATCTTGTTTCGCGGCAGCACGTCGCTGTCGAAGCCCATATACATGGCGTCGATGGTCTGCCC
The DNA here is from genome assembly GCA_023387775.1 of Pseudomonadota bacterium. Classification (GTDB taxonomy): domain Bacteria; phylum Pseudomonadota; class Alphaproteobacteria; order Rhizobiales; family Rhizobiaceae; genus Pseudaminobacter. The sequence goes on from JAEWHN010000003.1 coordinate 7,409, forward strand.
GACCTTGACGCCCAGCACCGGCTGCTGGGTTCCCGAAGGCAATTGGTTGATGACGGAGGCAACCTTGGTGTTGATCTCGGTCAGCGCCTTGTCGGCCTCATAGTTGAGGCGCAGGTAGATCGTGATGACGCTGACGCCGGTCTGGCTGGTCGAGGTCATGTAGTCGATGCCGTTGGCCTGGGCGATGGCGGTTTCCAGCGGCGTGGTGATGAACCCGGCGATCACATCGGGGTCGGCACCGTAATAGGTCGTGGTCACGGTGACGACCGTGTTTTCCGTGCGGGGATATTGCAGGATCGGAAGCGAGGCGAGCGCGCGCAGGCCAAGCACGAGGATGGTGAGGCTGACGACGATTGCCAGCACCGGGCGGCGGATGAAGATGTCGGTGAAGTTCATGGCAACCCACCGCATTCCTTTCCAGAAGCCCGCGCGCCTCGCATTGGCGCTACGGGTCTTGCAAACGGCGCGTCGCTAACGAAAGGACTGAGCGTTTCCGTGCGGCGGCGCTGAACAGGTGTCTATCCCGGGGCGCTCCCTGCTATTTGTCGGCCGGCTTGGGGTTGGGTTGGTCGGTCGGCTGGACAGTATTGTTGATGCGGACCGGCACACCGTTGCGCAGCTTCAACTGCCCCGCCGTGACCACGACCTCGCCGGGCTTTATGCCTTCGGTGACCGCGACCTGATCGCCCCTCGTGGGGCCTGTGGTGACGAACGCCTGCCGCGCAACGAGTTGCGGCTGGCCATTGGCATCGTTGCCCTCATTATCCACCAGATAGGCGATGTTGCCATAGGAGTTGTAGGCGATCGCGGTCTGCGGAACCGTGACGTATTTCTGCGGCGCGGCGATATCGATGTCGACGGTGGCGAACATGCCCGGAAGCAGCAGCTTGTCCTTGTTCTGCACCGTGGCGCGCATCTGGACGTTTCGCGACGTGGTGTCGACCTGGGCGTTGATGGCCGAGATCTTGCCGCTGAATTTGCGATCCGGGAAGGTGTCGACCTTGGCCATCACTGCCTGGCCGACCTTGATCTGCGCCAAGGCCTGCTGCGGCACGTAGAAGTCGATGAAGATCGGATCGAGTTGCTGCAGGTTTACCACGGGGGTACCCGCGGGCAGGTATTGTCCGATGTCGACCTGGCGGATGCCGAGCCGCCCCGCAAACGGCGCCTTGATGGACTTGTAGTCGACCAAAGCCTCCTGCTGCGCCACCATGGCCTGCGCGTTCAGCATGTTGGCCCTGTCGGTGTCGACTGTCTGCCTGCTGATGGCGCTGGTTTTGACCAGCGTGCTGTCTCGCTCATAGACGAGCTTGTTCAGCGCGGCCGTCGCCTTCAGCGCATCGAGGCGGGCGATGTCGTCATCCGCCATAAGCTGGACCAGCAGGTCTCCTTCCTTGACGTCCGCGCCGGATTCGAAGTGGATTGCCGAGACCATCCCCGGCACCTGGCCGCTGATGTTGGCGCCGTTGACCGCGCGCACGCTGCCGACAGCCTCGAACTGGCTTCGCCACTCCTCGGAGCGGGCGACCGTGGTCGAGACCGTCTGTGGCGGATTGGCCAGCGAGGCCATTACCTTGCGGATCATCGACGACCTGAACGACTCGAAGCCGAAGATGCCGGCCAGGAACACACCCGTCAGGAGCAGCATGATGATCATGCGCTTCACCATCGCGCATATCCTTCCAACCAGAAGGCTGCCGCAGAGCCGGTTCCGCTGGCCCCGGAGCCTCAAGGCTTCGACGGCGGCACAACGGGATCGAGCGCGCGGCTTGCCTGCCATTTGCTCGTCTTCGCCAATACCTAGGAAGGCGGGTGCGCCTGTGCCAGCCCCATTTCAGACGGGTGGCCGCCCTGGCTGCAAATTCGCTGCCAGGGAATTGGGACTTCGGATAGGAGAAGTTCGCCGGGCGCCGAGCCCGCGGGCCGCCAGTTTTCAGTTCGATCCGGCATACCAGGGCGCAACCAGCTCGCCGGCTTTGAATTGCCTTGACGCGGTCTGGTAGTAGGCGATGGCCTCCTCGCGCAGCTGCGCATCCACGCCCGCCGGCGTCATCTCGAAAGTGTCCGGATCGACGGCAAAGCTCTCGACCACCTTGCCCGGCTTCAGCACGGTCAGCAGGTCGTTCTTGTAGTAGCCCAGCGACTGATAGTTGCTGACGAACACGCCCCGCGGCGCCCCTTGCAGCTCGCGCACCGAACGGCCGAAGAAGAAGCCCTCTCCGGGCTGCCCGAGTATGTCGAGCAATGTCGGGGGCACGTCGATCTGGCTGATATTGCCGGATATGCGGCCTGGCTTCACGATTTCCGGGCCATAGAAGACCATCGGAATGTGATAGCCGGCAACCGGCAGCTCCACCTTGCCGGCCACCGAAGCGCAATGGTCGGCGACGACAACAAACAGCGTGTCCTTGAACCACTCTCTCTGAGCGGCCTCGTCGAGGAAGCGGCCGATCGCGTAGTCGGTATACTTCACGCCGCCCTCTCGGCCGCCGGGTGACGGGACGTCGATGCGCCCGTCAGGATAGGTGTAGGGACGGTGGTTGGAGGTGGTCATGACCTGCACGAAGTGCGGCTTCTCGGCCGCCCCCGGCGTGGAGAGCAATGCGTCGACATTCGCGAACAACCCTTCGTCGGCCACGCCCCAGATGTTCTCGGCCGGGATCGTGTCAGCCGGAAAATCGGTACGATCGAGAACGGCGTAGTCGTTGCCTGAATAGTAGGCGGCCATGTTGTCGAAATAGCTGTAGCCGCCATAGACAAAGACCGAAGCGAAGCCCTGGTGGGCGAGTATTGCGCCAATGGTGGTGAGTTGCCCGTTGTTCGGCCGGCGCACGATGGCCTGGCCGGGAACGGGCGGGGTGCCCAGCGTTGTGGCCTCGAGGCCGCGCACAGTGCGTGTTCCGGTGGCAAACAGGCGATCGAAGAGCAGGCCCTTGGCGGCGATACGGTCGATGTTGGGCGTCCAGCCAGGCTTGCCGCCGAGCGCGCCGACAAATTCACCTGACAGGCTCTCGACCGTGATCATGACGACGTGCCTTGGCCGCCGCAGAAGAAAGTCCGGCAGCGGACGTGCAGCCGGAGCCTCGGCCAGCACGTCTATTGCGCCTCCAAGCCGCTTGACGCCGAGTTGCCGCAGGATCGCCTTGGCCTGGTCGTCGGGAATGGTCGCGTAGAAGCGATCATAGTCGAGCTCGTTGCGCCGGAACGCGGCGGCGAGGCTGTATAGCCCGTTGCCCGAGAGCTCGTCCGCATAGTTGTTCCCCGAACCGTACATCTGGTCGAGATTGGTGAGGCTGTAGGCGGCGAGCGGCCACAGAACCAGCAGCGCCGCGAGATAAAGTCTGGTGCGGGCGCTATACCGCCCTGTCTCGATGCCGCGCAGCCATCCTCGCGTCGCCCAGACGGCAATTGCTGCCACAGCGCCGATGACGGCCAGCAGCGTGTTCACGGGATAGGATTCCCGGATGTTGCCGATCACCTCCTGCGTGTAGATCAGGTAGTCCAAGGCGATGAAATTGTAGCGGGTGGAGAACTCCAGCCAGAAGAAGAACTCGCCGACCGCGCCGAAAAGCAGCGCGGCGATCAGCAGCCACGCCACGAAACGTCCGAGATGGACATGGAAGCGGGTTTGCCGCCATCTCTCGGGCGTGAGCACCGCAACGATCAGAAACGGGATCAGCAAGACGCCTATCGTCGCCAGGTCGAACCACAGCCCGCGTAAAAAAATGCCGGGCCAAGTACTGACGGGAGCATTGTCGAGCCCGGTGAATAGCGTGAGGACGATGCGCGTGCCGAGAAATATTACAAAAGCTGCGGCGCCGTAAAGCGCTGGCAACGTGTTCCATAGATCACGCAATCTGTTGCCGGATCGAAGGACACTCAGTGAAATAGCCAAGATGTATCTCTCGCTGAATTTCCAAACCGTGATCAATTGTTGCGCTTGTAAAATGCTTTCGACAATGCAGCGCTAAAGATACTCAAGCCATTTTTTTGAGAACGGCGGCATGTTCGAGCCAAAGCCATCACTTGCCCGTGCCGGGAACGCACCTTGTCGATTGACGCGGGAGGCGGCTCGCCGCATGTTGCCGGCCGGCAAAGCAGGAGCTAGAGCGTGAGGCAGTTTCAACATCCCGGTCTGCCGGTTGGCACACTTGCTTGAAATGATGGCCCGTCTCGCGCGCCCGGCCGCATGGCTTCTGCTGGCGGCCATATGTTTCGTTACGCTTGCGCCCATCGAGCTGCGCCCCACCACGAGCGAACCCGCCGACTTCGAGCGCATTTTCGCCTTCGCCGCTCTCGGCCTGATTTTCGCACTCGGCTATCCCAGGCACTGGGTTCTGGTCGTATGCCTGGTGGCCGGAGCCGCCTTCGCGTTCGAGTTTGCGCAGATTTTCGCGTCCACACGCCATGCCCGCCTGGAAGATGCCACGGTGAAGGCGCTCGGCGGCGGCGGCGGCGTGCTTGCCGGCATGGTCGTGAACCGGATGGCCCGGCACTAGCCCGGTTTGCCGAGGGCGCAACTGGAAGGCTACGACGCGCAACCTTTCTTCCGCATGATCGTTTTAGTCGCGGGTAAGAAGGTCCGAAATCTGGCCCACGCTTGCTGCGCCTTGCGGGACCGAAGCGGAGACGGACACGCCAGCAATCACGCCCCGGAAGGCGCAGCTGATCGCGACCCGCGCGGAGGCAGGCCATGAATCACCATTTGTTGTTTGGCAACCCGGTACGGCTCTTCGTGGAGAACCAGTTCACGGAAATCCATGACGTCGATGAAGCTTTGCGCTTTCTCGACCATTGGCCCTTAGCTCGCCGGGGGCCGGTCTACCACTGCGCGGTAAACTGCTGCCATGCAGCCATCGTGTCCGGGCTATCGGTGGACGATGTGGAAAAATCGTTTGAGAGCTTTGCCCGCATCACCGGCATATTGGCCGATACCGCAGCGCCCCGCACGACAATGGGCAAGGGCGAGACGAAACCGCTGACGAAGTAGAAAGAGCCGAGCCGCAATAGCCGGAAAGCCCCGCCCTTGGGTCTGCTTTCCGGCCGGTTGTTTGGTTAGAGCCTGAGATCGGCCAGATATGAATTGGCGGCCGCCGATTCCGCATAAGCGGCGGGATCGATTTCGGCGACGAGCAGTGCCTCGTCGTTCCGCCCGCCCTCGGCAAGCAAGCTGCCGTCGGGTGCCGCGACCACGGAGAGGCCGGCATAGGAAACCAGCGCATCGCTTCCGCAGAGGTTCACATAGGCAACGTGGATCTGGTTCTCGAAGGCCCGCACAGGGATCATCTTGCGTGCGATGAGCTCATCATGGTCGCTGACCGGCAAGGCTGTCGGCGCCACCACCAGCTCCACCCCGGCCTGCGCCAGGCAGCGGACATTCTCGGGGAACTCGACATCGTAACAGATCAGCAGGCCGATGCGCGTGCCGCGATGGTCGATGACATGGGCCGCGGGCTGCTCGGGCACGAACAGGCTGCGCTCGTATGGCCCGTAGAGATGCGACTTGCGGTAGACGCTGCGCGTGCCGAGCCCGTCGACATAAAGAGCGCTGTTGTAGATCACCTCGCCGTCGCGCTCGGCAAAGCCGGTGACGATGGCCACGCCCGTCTCGTCCGAGATTGCGGCCAGCCGCCGGGCAAGCTCGCCATCGGCCGGCTCCGCCAGGGTGCGGATCGCCTCGCCGGCGCCATAGCCGGTGACGGCAAGCTCGGGCGCAGCCAACAGGCTTGCACCGGCTGCGGCCGCCGCGCGTGCGGCACGTTCGATCCGTGCGAGATTGGCCGCGGTGTCCCCCGCGACAGCCTGCATCTGAAGTGCGGCGAACTTCATCATTTCCCCTCCGAGCCCAGTGCGCCGAGCAGTTTTCTGATGTCCCCGAACCTGGCGATCAGCCCGAAGACGAGGGCCGCGATCGCCACGAAGAATACCGACACCGAAGCCATGGTCGGCGTATAGCCGTAGCGCAGCGCGTTGAAGATCTTGATCGGCAGCGTCTCCATCGTGAATCCGATTGTCATGTAGGCCACGATGTATTCGTTGAGCGACAGGACGAAGGCGAAGGCGTAGCCCGACACCAGGTAAGGCAGGATGAGCGGCAGCACCACGGTGCGGGCCACGGTGCGGTCGTCGGCGCCCATGGTCGACGCCGCCTCGACCAGCGAGGTGTCGATCGAGGCGAAGCCCAGCGAAAGCGTGACCAGCGGCAAGGTGACGAAGAAGATCGCGTGGCTGATCGCCGCCGTCCAGGGCTGACCGTAGAAGCCGGTGGTGGCCCAGAATGTGAGGAAGCCGAGCGCGGTGATGACCGGCGGCAGGATGAACGGCGCCACGCCAAGCAGCTGGAAGATGCGCGCCCAAGGGGCATTGCGCCGCCACAGGAACCAGCTCAGCGGCAGGGCGATGGACACCGCCACCGCGGCGGAGGACAGCGCCAGCAGCACCGAGGCGATGAGCGCACTGCGCCATTCCGCGTCGGTGAAGATCTGCGAATACCAGGCGAGCGAGAAGCCCTTGGGCGGGAAGGCAAGGTCCTGCTTGGCGTTCACTGAAACGCCGAGCACGACGATTAGCGGCGCGGCGAGAAAAAGCGCCACGACGACGAAATAGAGCCTGCGAAGCCAGTTCTGGGTCATGCCGCATGCTCCTTCCGGCCGACGAGCAGGGTGAGGCCCACCAGCGCCAGCGAAATCAGCACCAGGAACACCGCCATGGCCGCCGCGAAAGGCATGTTGGACTGGTAGATGGCCTGGTCGGTGATGAGCACCGAAAGCGTCCAGTGGCTCGGACGGCCCAGTATCTGGGGCAGCAGGTAGGAGCCGAGGGCGAAGACGAAGACCATGATCAGCGTGGCCACCAGCGTGTTGCGCAAGGCAGGTGTCACCACGTTGAAGAAGGCGCGCAGCGGCGAAGCGCCGAGCGTGCGCGCGGCCTCGAGCAAGGTCGGATCAAGCCGCACCAGGGCTGGGTAAAGCACCAGTATCGTATAGGGCATCGCCTGGTAGACCATGCCGGTCAGCACCGCGCCGAAGCCCGGCAACAGCGCCTGCGGCTGGGACATCAGGCCAACCGCCACGAGAAGATTGGTGATACCGGCCGTGCGCGAGAAAAGCGTGGACCAGCTGAAGCCGATGATGACTTCCGACAGCGACAGCACCGAAAGCAGGCAGACCAGCCATACCGTCTGCACCTTTCGCGAGCACTTGGTGAGCAGGAAGGTGAAGGGGAAGGCGATCGCCACGCAGCAGATGGCCACCATGACCGCGAGCATCAGCGAAAAGCCGAGCACCGAGCCGAAGAACGTCGACAGGAAGCGGGCGTAATTGTCGAACACGAAGTCCGGCGTGTAGAAGCCGGCCGGATTGCGCTTGAAGAAACTGACCGCGATCATGGTGGAGAACGGCACCACGAAGAAGACGACCAGCATCACCGCCGGATAGAGCAGCGGCCCGTAGTCGGCCAAAGATCTGGGCGCTTCGCGTCTCATTTTTCGAGCACCACGCAGCTTTCAGCCGGCAGCACGACACCGACCGCCGAACCGGCCGCAACGTTTGGCCGTTCGCGCGGCGTGGCGACCGCGATGATGGTCTTGTCGCCGGCCTCGACGAAGGTCTCGATGGTGCCGCCGAGGTCACGCACGAAGGTGACCTTGCCGGTTATGGCGCCGTCGCCGGGCGAGGTCAGGCGCACGTCTTCCGGACGAATTGAAACCTGGGCCTTTTTCACGCCCGTGGACAGAGCAAGGCCGGGAACAGCCGTGCCGAGCACCACCGCACGGCCGGCACTGTCGGCCTCGACCGGCAGTAGATTGGTCATGCCGATGAAGTCGGCGACGAAGGCGTCGGCCGGCCTGCGATAGATCTCGATCGGCGCGGCGGCCTGCCTGATCCGGCCCTCGCCCATCACCACCACCAGGTCGGCCATGGTCATGGCTTCGCGCTGGTCGTGGGTGACGACGATGGTGGTGATGCCTAGCTTCTGCTGGAGCTGGCGCAGCTCGACCTGCATGGCCTCGCGCAGCTTGGCGTCGAGCGCCGACAGCGGCTCGTCGAGGAGGAAGAGCTTTGGCGACAGGGCGAGCGCGCGGGCGATCGCCACGCGCTGGCGCTGGCCGCCGGAAAGTTTCGAGACCGGCCGCTCGGCATAGCCGGTGAGGTGGATGAGCGCGAGAAGCTCCTCGACGCGCTTCCTGCGGGTCGCCTTGTCGACGCCGCGGATGCGCAGAGGGTAGCCGATATTGTCGCCGACATTGAGATGCGGGAACAGCGCCAGTGACTGGAACACCATCCCGAAGTCACGCTTGTGCGTCGGGACGGGCGTCATGTCCCTGCCGCCGAGCAGGATGCCGCCGCTTGACGGCTCCTCCAGACCCGCGATCATCCGCAGCAGCGTGGTCTTGCCGCAGCCGGACGGGCCCAGCATGCAGACGAAGGTGCCGTTCGGAATCTCCAAGGATACGTCGTCGACCGCCGTGAAGTCACCGAAGCGCTTGGAGACGTTCTGCAACTGGAGTGCGCTCATGCCGTAGCCCGTGCTGGAGGAACCTCGTCTCCCCATGCCAGAAATCGGATCGCATGGGGAGAGCGAAAGGTGTGAAGCTTCAGCCGGCGATCGTCTCCGTCCACTTCTGGTTCAGCCAGTCGGCTTTGGACGTGTAGAGATCGTAGCGCGGGATGATCGGATCGATGTCCGACGACACGGCGGCGAACTCCTCGTCGCTCAGGTCGAGGAGGTCGCGCGCGACAGTGGGCGCGGTGCCGACGTTGCGCGACATGAGAGCCTGGATTTCCGGCTGGCTCATGTAATCGATGAAGATATGGGCCTCTTCGCCCTTCTGCGAGGCACGGGAGAGTGCCCAGCAGCCGGAATCGAGGATGCCGCCTTCCTTCGGGAAGGTGGAGCGCACCGGATGGCCATCGGCCGCCGCAAGGCCCGTCACGTCGTGATAATATTGGCCCATCGGGATTTCGCCCGACTTCAGCGCCTGCTCGAACTGCGCCTCGTCGCGATACCAGAGCCGTACGTTGGGTTTTACCTCGGCGAGTTTCTCGAAGGCCGCGATCTGGCCTTCCTCGGTGTCGAGCGCATTGGTGCCGCCCATATGCGTCTTCGCCGTCACTTCCAGCAGGAAGGAGTTCGACACCAGCGCCAGCAGGCCGAGCTTGTCGGCGTTGGCCGGGTCCCAGAGTGCTGCCCAGCTTTCCGGCGCCTCGGGATAGGCATCGGTGTTCGTCACCAGCGTGATGTACCAGGCCACCGCGCCGATGCCCGCTACGCGGCCATCCGGATATTTGTTGACGAACTGGTCGAGCAGGTTGCCGGCATTTTCGAGCTTGGCGGTATCGATCGGCGTCCAGAGTTCGGTCGACTGGCCTTTCAGCATCGCGACCTGGGACATCATCGACAGGTCGGCCGGGGCCTGCCCGGCGCGGGCGGCCTGCTCAAGCTGCACCAGCCACGCCTCACCGGTGGGCTCGGCAACGGATTCGACGGCGATGCCGGTTGCCTCGGTGAAGGCCGGGAACACGTGCTTGTCGAACGAATCCTTGAAATAGCCGCCATAGACGCCAACCTTGATCGACCGATCCTGCGCGCGCAGGATCGACGGCATCGCCAGCGTGCCGGCAGTCGCGAACCCGGCGCCGAGAACGGCGCGACGGCTGACTGCGGAATTCAGAAGCTTCCTCATCTGTTGTTCTCCTCTGTTGGCTGTCGGAACTCCTCGGCTCCGATCGTTTTGACGTCTTGCGGTTATCTTAGGTCGTTCAGCCGGTCTTTCCAGAGACGGCGGGGCTGAACACCATCAGGCTCAGAATCTCGAACAGCACCTGCGCGCCGGCGTGGGCGGTGTTGGTCGTCGCATCATATTGCGGGGCGACCTCGACGACGTCGCCGCCGACAAGGTTGATGCCCTTGAGCCCGCGAACCAGCTCCAGGATCTCGCGCGTCGTCGGGCCGCCGATCTCCGGCGTGCCGGTGCCGGGGGCAAAGGCGGGATCGAGGCTGTCGATATCGAAGGAAAGATAGGTCGGGCCATCGCCGACCACCTGCCGCGCCTTCTCGATGATCGCGGGAATGCCCATCGCGGGCATTTCCTCGGCGTGGATCACGGTCATGCCCGCCTCGTAGGAGAATTCCCACAGATACTCGGCCGCGCCGCGGATGCCGATCTGGATGGTGCGGGTCGGGTCCAGAACCCCGTCGAGCACGGCGTTGCGAAACGGGCCGCCATGATGGAACTTGGTGCCGTCGAAGGCGCCGCTCGTGTCGCAATGGGCGTCGATATGGATCATCCCGACGGGGCGGTCTTTGCCCACGGCCTTGAGAATCGGATGGCTGATCGAATGGTCGCCGCCGACAGACAGCGGGATAACACCGGCCGACACGATCCGCCCGACATGGCGTTCGATGTCTTCGTGGCTCTGCTCGAGCCTGTAGCGGCTGCGGAAGGGGACATCGCCGATATCCGCCACTTTCAGCTCGTAGACGGGCGCGCAGTCCAGCACGTGGTTATAGGGCCCGATGCGCTCGATGGCGCGTAGCGCGCGCGGGCCGAAGCGCGACCCGGGACGGTTGGTGACGCCAAGGTCCATCGGCATGCCGACCATCGCCACCTGCAGGTCGCCGAAGTCGGGATTCGACGGATCGACCGGATGGTAGGGCGCGTCGAGCAGCGTTGGCAGTCCGGCATAGGGCGCCAGGCGGGTCCCGCTTGCCGAGAAGATGCGGTCCGCGACGCGCCGGAAACGCGGGTCGAAAATGTCGCCGCCATGGCCTTCGCCATATTTCGCCTGCAAGG
>JAEWHN010000126.1 GCA_023387775.1 Pseudomonadota bacterium
GGACACGCCGTTGGCTTCGCCGTTGAGGGCGAGGGCGGCCGCGCAGAACGGATCGATATCGGCGGCAACGACCTCGCGCGCGCCGGCCATGGCCGCGGCGATGGCCACCAGGCCGGAACCGGAGGCAAAATCCAGCACGCGCTTTCCGCGCACGGCATCGGGATGATCGAGGATGTAGCGCGCCAGCCCTTGTCCGCCCGCCCAGGCAAAGGCCCAGAAGGGCGGCGGCAGGCCGATCTCGGCCAGCTCTTCCTCGGTCTTCTCCCAAAGTTCATGCGCTTCATCGGCCAGATGCAGTCGGATTTCCGGCACATGCGGCGGCGCCATGAGGGCTGTGTTGGCGCGGATGAAGCGCTTTGCGTCCTCTGGCGTCACGGCGCGGGAACGAGGCCGCCCATGCGGCAGACCTCCTGCCATTCCTCGGCGGTCACCGGCTGCACCGAAAGGCGCATCGAAGTGACCAGTGACATCTTCTCGAGCTTCGGGTTGGCCTTGACCTCGGCCAGCGTCACCGGGCGAGGCATGTCGCGCACGGCGCGCACGTCAACGCATTCCCAGCGCGGGTCTTCCGTGGTGGTATCGTGGTGGGCAAGCGCACAGACCTCGCAGATGCCGACGACATTGAGCCCTTCATTGGAGTGGTAGAAGAAGCCGAGATCGCCGATCTGCATGGCGCGCATGTTGTTGCGGGCCTGGTAGTTGCGCACGCCGTCCCATTGCGTGCCCTTGTCTCCAAGCGCCTTGAGCATGTCGAAGGAGAACTTGAACGGCTCGGACTTGAAAAGCCAATAGTTCATTTCAGCTTCCTCAAGCGCTTGCCGGATTGTTGAACACCCAGTTCCACGGCCGGATCTCGACGCTGTCGAACAGGCCGGCCTTCGCATAGGGGTCCGCTGCCGCAAGCGCGGCGGCGGCCTGCCTGTCGGCGGCCTCGGCCACCACCAGGCTGCCGCAGGGCTTGCCGTCGTCATCCAGGAAAGGGCCGGCAAATTTCAGCGTGCCATCGGCATTGAGGCCGTTGAGGAACTCGACATGGTCGGGGCGCACGTCGAGCCGCAGCTGCAAATGATCCGGCTTGTCCTTGCAGATGAACGCAAACAGCATGTTTTCCGCTCCTGTTTTCTTATTCGGCTTCGGGGCGCAGCGGGCGCGACATCAGCGCCTCAACCGCTTCGTGAATGGTGAGGGCTCCGGCGAGGATCTGCGCCACCGCGGTGGTAATCGGCGCGTCGATGCCGCGCTCCCGGGCGATGCGTGCGGCAATCGCGGCGGTGGCCACGCCTTCGGCCAGCGGCCGGCCGGCAAGCGGTTCGCCGCGCCCCAGCGCCAGCCCGTAGGAGAAGTTGCGCGACTGCGCCGACGAGCAGGTCAGCATCAGGTCGCCAAAGCCTGAAAGCCCCATCAGCGTATCCGGCCGCACGCCAAAGGCCGCGCCGATGCGGCGCAATTCGGCAAAGGCGCGGGTGACCATGGCAGCCTGTGCGCTGGCGCCCAGGCCGGCCCCGGTCACGGCCCCCGCGGCAATCGCAAAAACGTTCTTCAGCGCGCCGCCAAGCTCGACGCCGACGAGGTCGTCGGTCGAATAGCAGCGGAAGCTGCCGGTCGAGAAACGTTGCGCCAGCGCCGCGGCCTGGCTTTCCTCGCGTGCGGCGATCACCACCGCCGTCGGCAGGCCGCGAGCCACGTCGGTAGCAAAGCTCGGTCCAGAGAGGGCCGCGACCGGATTGCCGGGAAGAATCTCTTCCGCGATCTGCGACAGCAGCGTGCCGGTGTCGCGCTCAATGCCCTTGGCGCACAGCACCAGCGGGACGCCGGCCGGCATATGCGGCTTGGCCTGGGTCAGGACCTGGCGCAGGACCTGCGCCGGCGTGACCACGAGCACGCAGTCGGCACCGCGCAGCGCCTCGTCGAGATCGGTGGTGGCGTCCAGCGGCGGGTCGAGGCGGATGCCAGGCAGGTAGCGCGGATTCTCGCCTTTCCTGATCGCCGCCACCATCTCCGCGTCACGCGCCCACAGGCGAACCGCATTGCCGGCGCGGGCCATGGTCAGGGCAAGTGCGGTGCCCCAGGCGCCGCCGCCCAGGACGGTGATGCGATAGTCGCTCATGCCTTTGCTCCTCGCCGTCCCGAGCCCACCACCGGCGCCGACACGCTGTCGAGCGGCCAGCGCGAACGCGGCACGAAATCCATCGCTCCGGGCTCAACCAGCCCGGCGCGCATGCGTTCAATTCCGGCCCATGCGATCATCGCCGCATTGTCCGTGCACAATGCATGCGGCGGCGCCACGAAGGAGAAGCCGTGGTTCCGGCAAAGCGCCTCCAGCGTTGCCCGGATCGTCCGGTTGGCCGCGACCCCGCCGGCAACGACCAGCGCCGGTGCCTTCGCCTCGGGATGTTCCGCGCGGAAGCGGGCCAGCGCCCGGCCGACCCGGTCGCCCAGCGCATCCGAAACTGCGGCCTGGAAGGAGGCGCAGATGTCGGCCACATCCTGGTCGGTCAGCGGCGCTATTGCGGCCGCGGCCTGCCGCACGGCGGTCTTCAGCCCCGAAAAGGAAAAGTCAGGCCTTGCTTCGCCCTTCATCGGCCGGGGGAAGGCGAACCGGGCAGCGTCGCCATTGGCAGCCGCCTTTTCCACGTTCGGGCCGCCGGGATAGGGCAGGCCGAGCATCTTGGCGGTCTTGTCGAATGCCTCGCCGAGCGCATCGTCGATGGTCGTGGCCCAGCGCTGATAGTCGCCCACGCCGCGCGCCAGCAGGATTTGCGTGTGGCCGCCGGAGACGAGCAGTAGCAGATAGGGAAACGAGAGCTGGTCGGTGAGCCGTGCCGTCAGCGCATGGCCCTCGAGATGGTTGACGGCGATCAGTGGCTTGCCGGCAGCGGCGGCGATTGCCTTTGCGGTCATCAGTCCGACGATCAGCCCGCCGACGAGGCCCGGTCCGGCGGTGGCGGCGACGGCGTCGATCTCGGCCAGGCTGGTGCCCGCATTGGCCAGCGCTGCCTCCACGATGCCGTCCAGCGCCTCGACATGGGCGCGCGCCGCGATCTCGGGCACCACGCCGCCGAAAGCCGCGTGCTCCTCGATCTGGCTCAGAACGACATTGGACAGGATCTGCGGCGCCGAGCCTTCGCCGAGCGCGACCACGCTGGCAGCCGTCTCATCGCAGCTTGTCTCTATTCCGAGCACGCGGATCATGGCGTCATTTGGTTGCATTGCCCGACTGTGATTTCCTCGATAGGAGAATTGGAGGAAGAAACATTCCCGTTCGCCGGGTGGGTATCACGGACCGAGCGCCATGCAAACAAGAGCCTTGAAAATCGGAACACGCGCCAGCCCCCTGGCTATGGCGCAGGCCACGGAAACCCGCGCCAGGCTGATGGCCGCGCACGGCCTTGGCGAAGAAGCCTTCGAGATCGTGCCGCTGACCACGACTGGCGACCGCATCCTGGATCGGCCGCTGTCGGAGGTGGGGGGCAAGGGCCTCTTCACCAAGGAGCTCGAGGAGGCCCTGTTCGACGGCCGCATCGACATTGCCGTCCATTCCTCGAAGGACATGGCCACGGTTCTTCCCGAAGGGCTGGAGGCCACGACATTCCTGCCGCGCGAGGATACGCGCGATGCCTTCATAGGCAAGCTCGCCCCTTCCATCGCCGAACTGCCGCAAGGTGCCACCGTCGGGTCCGCCTCGCTGCGGCGCCAGGCGCTGATCCGGCGCATGCGCCCCGACCTCAATGTGGTGATTTTCCGCGGCAACGTGCAGACGCGCCTGCGCAAGCTGGAAGAGGGCATCGCCGCCGGCACGCTGCTCGCCAATGCGGGCCTGCGCCGTCTGGGCATGGAGCATATCATCACCGACCTGATGCCGCTGGAAATGTTCCCGCCCGCGCCGGGGCAGGGCGCCATCGGCATCGAGATCCGCTCTGCGGATGCGTGGGTAAAGCAGATGCTTGCGCCCATCAATCACGAACCCACCGGACAGGCACTTGCCTGCGAGCGCGCCTATCTGCGCGTACTCGACGGCTCCTGCCGCACGCCCATCGCGGGCCATGCGGTAATCGACGGTGATCGTCTGTTCTTCAGCGGCGTCATCCTTTCCGTCGACGGCAAGGAGGCGCACGAGGTGCGGCGCGAAGGCAAGGCGTCGGACGCAGCAGAGATTGGCCGGGCTGCGGGCGAGGACGTCCGCGACAGGGCCGGAACGCGCTTCTTCGAGGGCTGGGGCTGAATGGGGGGCCGGGTCCTTGTGACACGGCCTGAGCCGGCTGCGTCGGCAACGGCGCGGCTGCTCGCAGAGGCGGGATTTTCGCCAATCGTTCTTCCGCTTTCGCAGACCCGGGCGCTTCTCGTCGCCGCGGACGCCGTTCCAGGCGACATCGAAACCGTTGCCATCACCAGCGCCAACGCGGTGCTGCACGCGCCACGCGACCTCATCGCTTCCCTGAGTGCGGGGCGGTGCTTCGCGGTGGGCCGAAGGACGGCCAAGGCGGCGCGCGATGCCGGCTTCCGGCTCGTCACGGAAGGTCCGGGAGACGCGAGCGGACTTGCGGCGATGATTGCCGCCGAGCTGCCGCCGGGGGCACGCATCGCCTATCTTACCGGGCGCGTGCGGATGCCCGATTTCGAGCGAACACTGGCGAGTGCCGGATACCGGCTGGACGTCATCGAAACCTACGACACATGCCCTGTTGAGCATTCGGCAGAAGCCCTGTCCGGGCTGCCGAAGGACGCTCCGGTAGATGCGGTGCTGCTCTATTCGGCCAAGGCCGCCGAGGCCTTTTCGGCTCTCGCGAAAGAAGATTCGCGGCTTGCGTCGGCGCGTTGCCTTTGCCTGTCCGAGCGGGTCGCTGAGGCTCTGCAGGGCGCGCAGAAGGAAAGGATTTTCGTGGCGGACGAGCCGTCCGAGAAGGCGCTGATGGCCCTTCTGGATGCTGTCTTTCCGCCCGCTTCATGACCGCGCCTATTTTCACGCCCCGCTGGTGTGGTACTGATCCTTTCGCGGTTCTCGTGGCCGGGAATATTTGAAAACAACAAGCATTGCGGAGTTCTCACATGGTCAAGACGCCGAAGACGCGGCACTCGAAGACACAGCGGGAACCGGTGACGATCGAGCTGGAACCGGGCGAGGTCTCCCGCATTTCTGAAGCGCAGGAAGAGCCCTCCGAGACCTCCACGACACAGGATTCGACAATGGCTGATAAGACCGCCGCGGCGTCGGACGCCCCGGGCAAACCCGATTTGCAGCCCGAATCCGAGGCGCCCGCGGGCGAAGCTGCTGCCGCAACTGCTGCTCCGCAGACCGCCGAAGCCGCCGCCGAAAGGCACGAAGCAAGGGCTTCAGCCGAGCAGCCGGAAAACAGGCGCGGAGGCTTCGCGCCGCTCGCCGCCGGCCTCGTCGGCGGCCTGATCGCCCTCGCTGGCGCCGGCGGGTTGCAATATGCCGGCGTGCTGCCCGCTCCCGGCACCAGCAATGCGACAGCTCCGGCGCTGGAGGCGCTGCATTCCGAGCTTGCAGGGATGCGTCAGGACATCGACACGTTGAAGGGTGCCAGCGGCCAGCCGGATGCGCGGGTGACCGGCGAGATCGACGCCATGAGCCAGTCGCTCGACCAGGCGAAGTCGGACATTGCCGGCCTGCGCCAGACCGTCGAGGCTTCGTCAGCCGGTGGGCACGCCGCCGAGGCGCTGGACGGCCGCATCAAGGAGGTCGAGTCGCAACTTGCCGCCTTGCGCGAGCAGGCGGCGCACCAGGCGGCTTCCAGCGACGTCACGGCGATCGGCGAGCGAATCGCGGGCCTGGAGACGCAGGAGAAGGCCAACGGCGAGGCGATCACCGCAAGCAACGGCAAGCTTTCGGCGCTGGAGCAGAAGGTCAACGACCTGTCCGGCAAGGTCGAGGCGCTCGCCGGGCAGCCCAAGGTGGCACTGGCCATTGCCGCTTCGGCGCTCAAGTCGGCCGTCGAGCGCGGCGCGCCGTTCGAGGCGGAACTGGAAACCTTCGCAGCACTTTCGCCCGATGCGCCCGGGCTCGGCGGCTTGCGCGCCTATGCAAAGTCAGGCGTGTCTCCGATGGCCGAAATCCTTGGCGAGGCCGACGCGGCTGTCAGGGCGATGATCGCCGCCGGCAGGCCGGTCGACGAGAAGGCCGGCCTTGTCGGCAGGCTTCTGAACAGCGCCGCTTCGCTGGTGACGGTGCGGCCGGTCGGCCCCGTCGAAGGCGCTGGCGTGCCGGAGATAGTGGCGCGCATGGAATTCGAGCTGAAGGCCGGCGAACTCGACAAGGCGCTGGCCGAGTATGACTCCCTGCCCGAGCCGGCCAAGGCGGCGGGCAGCGCCTTCGCCGACAAGATCCGCGCCCGCGCCGAGGCGCAGAAGCTGGTCGACGAGGCGGTTGCCGGCGCGATGAAGGCATAGGGGGAAGCCGATGATCCGTATCCTCTTCTTCCTCCTGGTCGTGTTCGTGCTCGGGCTGGGCTTTGCCTGGCTCGCCGACCGGCCCGGCGACATGGTCGTCACCTTCAACGGCTATCAATACGAGGTGAAGCTCATCGTCGCGGCTGTCGCGGTCACGGCGACCGTCGCGGCCGTGATGTTGCTGTGGTGGCTCACCAAATCGATCTGGAACAGCCCCTACACCATTGCCCGCTATTTTCGCGTCCGCCGCCGTGACCGCGGCTACCAGGCGCTGTCGACGGGCATGATCGCTGCCGGGGCCGGCGACGCCGAACTGGCGCGCAAGATGAACAGGCAGGCGGCCAAGCTGATCCGCTCCAACCAGGAGCCGCTGATCCAGTTGCTCGACGCGCAAGCCTCGCTTCTGGAAGGCGACCACGAGGCGGCGCGCAGCAAGTTCGAGGCCATGCTGGACGATCCTGAAATGCGACTTCTGGGGCTGCGCGGGCTCTATCTCGAGGCAGAGCGGCTGGGGCACCGCGAGGCGGCAAGGCACTATGCCAGCCGCGCGGCCGATGTCGCGCCGCAGCTTGGCTGGGCATCGGAATCGACCATGGAAGAGAAGGTGGAGCGCGGCGACTGGGACGGCGCCCTGAAGCTCGTCGACGCGCAGAAATCCACGCGCCACATCGAGACCGCCGTCGCCAATCGCCGTCGCGCCGTCCTGCTGACGGCAAAGGCCATGTCTTTGCTCGACACCGATCTGCCGGCGGCGAGGCAGGCAGCCCTCGAAGCCAACCGGCTGGCGCCGGAATTCGCGCCGGCTGCGGCTGTGGCGGCGCGGGCCTTGTTCCGCCAGGACGACATCCGCAAGGGATCCAAGATCATCGAAACGGCATGGAAGGCGGAGCCGCATCCCGAACTTGCCGACCTCTACGTACACGCACGTGCGGGCGATGCCGTGCTCGACCGCCTGTCGCGGGCGCGCCGGCTGCAGTCGCTGAAGCAGAACCACCCCGAATCGTCGCTCGCCGTGGCGCGCGCGGCACTCGATGCCGGCGAATACAGGACGGCGCGCGAGGAGGCGGAGGCCGCGATCCGCATGCAGCCGCGCGAAAGCGCCTACCTGCTGTTGGCCGATATCGAGGAAGCCGAGACGGGGGATCAGGGCAAGGTGCGCCATTTCCTCGCCAAGGCACGGTGGGCGCCGCGCGATCCGGCATGGGTGGCCGATGGCGTTGCCTCCGAACGCTGGGCGCCGACATCGCCGGTGACCGGCAAGCTCGACGCCTTCGAATGGCAGGCGCCGGTCGAGCGACTGGGCCAGCTCATCGATCAGCACGAGGAGGACCTGCCAGTCGCCCCGCGCGCAATCGAGCCTCCGGCCAAGTCCGAGCCGTCCATGGTCGAAGTCTCGCCCGAGCCGGCGGAAGCCGCCCGCGAGCATCACGCCGAAGCGGTTCGGGAAGTCGCCACCGCCCCATTGACCGATGCCGTGGTGGAGGAAAGACCTGAGCCGACGCGGCTGCCCGACGACCCCGGCGTGACGCCGGAGGAAGCCGAGAAAGCCCAGCGACGTTTCCGGCTGTTCTGAGGCCTCTTGCCGCCGGTGCACTTTTGCAAATCATGTGGCGGCCGCGCGATGGACACACGCGTCGCGGGCGCGCTAGCTTCGGCTCGACTTGAAGGAATCACGGATGTTCGAACGCATTCTGTCCTTTCTGAAGGAACTGCCTGCCGGCAGGACCGGCGCCCCCGCTCCCGGCGCCGATGACCCTCGCGTTGCCGCAGCCGCGCTTCTCTACCATGTCGTCGGCGCGGATGGCGTGCGCCAGGATGCCGAATGGGAACGGCTGAAACAGGTCCTGTCCGAAGCCTATGGCGTCACGGGCGGCGAGCTTTCGGCGCTGATCGCCGCCGGCAAGAAAGCCGACGCCGAAGCGGTCGATCTCTACGCGTTTACCACCGTCCTGGGCCGGCATCTGGACGAGGCCGGCCGCGTCGAATTCATCCGGTTGATGTGGGAAGTCGTCTATTCCGACGGCCAACTGCACGAGCTGGAAGACAATACCATATGGCGCGTGGCCGAGTTGCTCGGCGTCGACCGGCGCGACCGCATCGCCATGCGGCAGCAGGTTGCCGGGGCCGCGGAGCATAGTCGTCCCGGCGGTTCCCCGGAAGAATGATTTCCATGCCTGTGATGCAGCCAAGCAGCAGACCGAAGATCCTCGTCGTCCTGCATCAGGAAACCTCCAGTGCCGGGAGGGTCGGCCATCTGCTCCTGGAGAACGGCTTCGACCTCGACATCCGGCGCCCGCCGCTCGGCGATGATCTGCCCGAGACGCTGGAAGGCCATGCCGGCGCGGTGGTGTTCGGCGGGCCGATGAGCGCCAACGACACGGACGACTTCATCCGTCGCGAGACCGACTGGCTCTCGGTGCCGTTGAGGGAGAACCGCCCTCTTCTCGGTATCTGCCTTGGTGCGCAGATGCTGGTCAATCATCTTGGCGGCAGGGTCGAGGGGCACGACGAAGGGCTTGTTGAAATTGGCTGGTATCCGCTGAAGGCGACCGACGAGGGCAAAAGGCTGATGCACTGGCCGGAAATGGTCTATCAGTTCCACCGCGAAGGCTTTTCGCTGCCTTCGGGCGCCACCCTGCTGGCCACTTCGGAAACCTATCCGAATCAGGCGTTCCGCTATGGTGACAACGCCTGGGGCATTCAGTTTCACGCCGAACTCACCCGCATCATGATGCATCGTTGGGTGGTGCGCGGCGCCCATCGTTTCGAGCTGCCGGGCGCGCAGCCCGGGCGCGACCATCTCGGCGGCCGGCTGATCTGGGACATGCACCTGAAGCGCTGGCTGGTGGAGTTCCTGCACATGATCTTCGGCACGCCGGCACGAGACCCAGCGGCTGGGTAGCGCACCCTCAGGTGGACTCGTCGCCCAGCGCGATCAGCACCCCCGCAATCGCCGCTCCGGCGGCAAGGCCGATGGTGAAGCCGAGATTGGGACTGCTCAACAC
>JAEWHN010000171.1 GCA_023387775.1 Pseudomonadota bacterium
GTCGAGCGCCACTTCGGGGTCCTGCTCGTCGACACCGATGCGGCATTTGACGGTGACCGGGATTTTTACGGCCTGCTTCATGGCGGCCACGCATTCGGCCACCAGTTCGGGCGTCTTCATCAGGCAGGCGCCGAACGTGCCGGACTGCACCCGGTCGGACGGGCAGCCGACATTCAAATTGATTTCGTCATACCCAAACGCCTCGCCGATGCGCGCGGCCTCGGCCAGCTTGCGTGGATCCGAGCCGCCGAGTTGCAGTGCAACCGGATGTTCTTCCGCCGAGAAGCCGAGCAGCCGCTCCCGCGCGCCCTGAATAACGGCATCGGCCACCACCATCTCGGTGTAGAGCAGCGATCGCTGCGTTAGCTGGCGATGGAAAAAGCGGCAGTGCCTATCGGTCCAATCCATCATCGGCGCGATGGAAAGCCTGAAGGCGCTGTAGTGGTCGTGACTATTCGTGTTTCCGCTCATCTTCCCATGGTCATTTCAAGCGCGTTCGCGCGCATTTTTCCGCGATCTCATTGTAACCGTGTGTGCGCTGCCCTGCATGCGTGGGATCATCGGCCCACGCAAGTGCAGAAATGGTTCGTCTGGCTATCTAGCGCAAGCTGCCGGCGGACGCGACGGCAAGATCGCGCTTGGCAGCTCTGCTACTCGCCAAAGTGACACCGGTGGGCGCCTACTCCACGACTGGCTCACCGCAGGGTATGTAGAGCAGGTTGACCCACCAGGAGCGATTGACCAGGCCCTTGCTGCCCATGCGCTCGGAAAGCGTGTCGACGCCGACGCACCATTCGACCAGACGCGGTGACAGGCCGAATTCCTCGGCGAGATAGGAGGCGGCCTCGTCGATGCCCTCGGAGCAGCCGACGGTCTTGCACAGGTCGGCCTGGGTGGCGATGTCGCGAAGGGCCTCGTGGCCGATGGACGTGGTGCGATACCAAAGAAGGATAACGGCCAGCACGAGCAGGGCCATAACGCCGACGGCGGTCCTCACGAAATTCTTCAAACGACCCTGCCTGTGTTGCCGTGCGATGTCGGCCTACGATCTAGCCGCCCCCGGCAACCGAGTCAAAAGATGAGCCGGCACTCTGATGGCAGGTTGCCAATGCGACTTCAACGAACTTCCAACGAGAAAGGGGCCGCGAGCGGCCCCTTCCAGCGTCTGCTCGCTCGGCCTCAGTTGGCGGCAGCCACCGCACGTTTGGCCATGACACCAATGAGGCTGGCGCGGTACTCGGCCGATGCGTGAATGTCACTCATCAGGCTGTCCGACGGCACAGTCACGCCCTCGAGCGCGGATGCGTCGAATGTATTCGCCAACGCCTCCTCGATCTGCGTGGAGCGGAACACGCCGTCGTCGCCCGCTCCGGTCACCGCCACCTTCACGCCTTCCGCCCCCCGTGCGACGAACACGCCGACGATGGCGTAGCGCGAGGCCGGGTTTCGGAACTTCTGGTACGCGGCCTTCGCGGGCGCAGTGAATGTCACCGCGGTGATGATCTCGTCCTCGTTCAGGGCGGTCTCGAACAGCCCCACGAAGAACTCGTCGGCAGGAATCTCCCGCTGGTTGGTGACGATCGTTGCACCAAGCCCAAGCATCGCCGCCGGATAGTCGGCGGCCGGGTCGTTGTTGGCGATGGAGCCGCCGATGGTGCCCTTGTAGCGCACGGCGGGGTCGCCGATCATGCCGGCGAGCTCGGCCAGCGCCGGGCACACCTTCTTCAACTGCTGGTCATTGGCAACCTGATAGTGCGTCGTCCCCGCCCCGATCGTAACGGTTTGGCCCGAGACTGTTATGCCTTTCAGCTCGGGAATATGACCGAGGTCGACCAGGTCGGACGGGGCAGCCAGCCGTGTCTTCATGGCCGGAATCAGCGTCATGCCGCCGGACATGAACTTGGCCTCGCCGTTCTTGATGAGCTTCGCTGCGTCGGCGACGGAGGAAGCCCGATGGTAGTTGACCGAATACATGATCGCTCCTCCTCAGTGTCTCGTTGCCGAACGGATCGCCGCCCACACCTTCTGCGGCGTTGCCGGCATGGTCAGGTCGTTGGTGCCAATGGCGTCGGTGATGGCGTTCATGACAGCCGGCGGAGACCCGATGGCGCCTGCCTCGCCGCAGCCCTTGATGCCGAGCGGGTTGCCGGGGCACGGCGTTTCCGTGGTCGACACCTGGAAGGACGGCAGGTCGCCGGCGCGCGGCATGGTGTAGTCCATGTAGCTCGCCGTCAGCAGCTGCCCGCTGTCGGGGTCGTAGTGCGCGCCCTCCAGCAGCGCCTGGCCGACGCCCTGGGCGATGCCGCCATGAACCTGGCCCTCGACGATCATCGGATTGATGATCTTGCCGAAATCGTCGGAGGCCACGAACTGCACGATCTCGGTCGTGCCCGTCTCCGGATCGATTTCGACCTCGCAGATGTAGCAGCCGGCCGGGAAGGTGAAATTCGTCGGATCGTAGAAGGCGGTTTCCTTCAGCCCCGGCTCCATGCCGCCCGGCAGGTTGTGCGCTGTGTAGGCGGCAAGCGCCACCTGGAACCATGGCACGCTCTTGTCGGTGCCGGCCACCTTGCAGGCGCCGTTCTCGATGACGATGTCGCCCTCGTCGGCCTCCATCATATGCGCGGCGATCTTCTTGGCCTTGGCTTCGACCTTGTCGAGCGCCTTGACGATCGCGCTCATGCCCACGGCGCCGGAACGCGAGCCATAGGTGCCCATGCCCATCTGCACCTTGTCGGTGTCGCCATGGACGATGGAAACCTGGTCGAGCGGTATGCCCAGGCGGCCTGAGACGAGCTGCGCGAAGGTCGTCTCATGGCCCTGCCCGTGGCTGTGCGAGCCGGTCAGAACCTCGATGGTGCCCACCGCATTGACGCGCACCTCGGCCGATTCCCACAGGCCCACGCCGGCACCGAGCGAGCCGACTGCCGCCGAGGGGGCGATGCCGCAGGCCTCGATATAGCAGCTCATACCGATGCCGCGCAGTTTGCCGCGCCTGGCGGCCTCCGCCCTGCGCTCGGGGAATCCGGCATAGTCCGCCGCCTGCATCGCCGCGTCGAGCGAGGCGCCGTAGTCGCCGGCGTCATAGTTCATGATCACCGGCGTCTGGTGCGGGAAGGAGGTGATGAAGTTCTTGCGGCGCAGCTCCGCCGGCGAGACGCCAAGCTCGCGCGCGGCCGTCTCCATCACCCGCTCAAGCACATAGGTGGCTTCCGGGCGCCCTGCCCCGCGATAGGCATCGACGGGCGCTGTGTTGGTGTAGACCGTGCGCACATTGGCATGGATCGCCGGTATGTCGTACTGACCCGACAGCAGGGTCGCGTAGAGATAGGTCGGAACTGACGAAGAGAAAAGCGACATATAGGCGCCAAGATTGGCGATGGTGTCGACCTTGAGGCCCGTTATGCGGTTGTCCTTGTCGAATGCCATCTCCACCATCGAGACATGGTCGCGGCCATGCGCGTCAGTGAGGAAGCTTTCGGTGCGGTCGGCCACCCATTTCACCGGCACGCCGGTCCTTTTGGAGGCCCATAGGCAGACGATTTCTTCGGGATAGATGTAGATCTTGGAACCGAAGCCACCGCCGACATCGGGCGCGATCACCCGCAGCTTGTTTTCGGGAGCGACGTTGTAGAAGGCGCTCATGACCAGGCGGGCGACATGCGGGTTCTGCGAGGTCGTCCAGCAGGTGTAGTGGTCTTCGGCCTTGTTGTAATGGCCCAGTGCGGCCCTTGGCTCCATGGCATTGGGCACGAGGCGGTTGTTGATGATCCTCATGCGGGTGACATGGGCTGCATTCGCTATCGCGGCGTCGGTCGCCTTGGCGTCGCCGATCTCCCAGTCGAAGATCAGATTGCCCTCGGCTTCCGGATGCAGCTGCGGTGCACCCTTCTTCAGCGCCTCCTCCGCCGTGGTGACGGCCTCGAGTTCCTCGTAGGCAACCTGAACGGCCTCGGCGGCATCGCGGGCCTGGGCCTTGGTTTCGGCCACCACGACCGCCACGGCGTCGCCGACATAGCGCACCCTGTCCACCGCCAGCGGCGACCACGCGCCCATCTTCATCGGCGAGCCGTCCTTGGAATGGATCATCCAGCCGCAGATGAGGTTGCCGATGCCGTCCGCCTTGAGTTCCCGGCCCGTCAGGACGCCGATCACGCCCGGCATGGCCTGGGCCGCCTCGACGTCGATGCCCTGTATTTGCGCATGCGCGTGCGGACTGCGCACGAAGACCGCGTGCTTCATGCCGGGAACCACCATGTCGTCGACATAGCGCCCGGCGCCGGTGATGAATCTCTTGTCTTCCTTGCGCGTCACGCGCGCGCCAATTCCTTCAATGCCCATCAAAGTTCTCCTCCGGAACCTTAAAGAAGCGAAACGCGGAATGTGAACAACGAACCGCAGCGCGCTCCGCTCGTTCATCCGCCTGGCTTACGCAGCCTCATTCGCCTTTGCAGTGTTGCCCCTGTTCTGCGCCATGGCCTTCGAAGCCGCCAGCACGGCCTTGACGATGTTATGGTAGCCGGTGCATCGGCAGATATTGCCTTCCAGCTCGGTCCGCACCGTCGCCTCGTCCAGATCGTCCGGGTGACGGTTGATGATGTCCACCGCCGCCATGATCATGCCCGGCGTGCAGAAGCCGCATTGCAAGCCGTGATGCTCGCGGAAAGCCGCCTGGACGGGATGCAGGTCCGCGCCGCCGGCCAGGCCTTCAATGGTGACCACCGTGGAGCCCGATGCCTGCACGGCGAGCATGGTGCACGACTTGACGGCCATTCCGTCGACATGCACGACGCAGGCGCCGCATTGCGATGTGTCGCAGCCGACATGCGTTCCGGTGAGCCCGAGATGCTCGCGCAGAAACTGAACCAGCAAGGTTCGGTCCTCGACCACGCCGCTCACGCGCCGGCCGTTCACAACCAACGATACTTCCGACATGTATCCTCCCTAGGTGCCCTAACCGCCCAGTCCGACCCGGGCCGCGGCGGCAATGTTCAAACGCCGCAAGACGCAGCATAAGTACATTTCGTATTGCCCACAAATCGAGAATGCAGCCCGCACAAGAGAGGGCATATTGTACTTTCGGATACGACCGCCGCCGACACCCATTGCCAAAGCGGTTTCTTGTGACAACAATGCCCGCCAAGTACGCCGACGATGTGTTGGGGGGGCACGTCCAGGCCGGCTGGGGGAGGAATTGCGCTGGTCTGTTCTCGGACAAGCTATGCCTGCGGGGTGTCGACCCTGACCTCTGATGATCCCGACGCGGACGAATTCGCCCGCGCCATTGCCGATGAGGCAGCAGCAATTGACGCCGGTTTTGCGCTGGTCTTCTTCTCCCAATCCCTGCTGGACGCCCATTTGCTCGCAGCAGCCCTGAGACTGCATGCGCCAGGTCTCGCCCATGCCGGCTGCTCGACCGCGGGCGAAATCACGCCCGACGGGCTGACGACCAGCCGAGCCTTGGCAATATTGTTTCCGCAGCGGTCGTTTACAGCCGCCAGCGCAGTCGTGCGTGAACTCTCCTCGTCGGGGATAGACTATGTCGCGGCCGAGGTGGAGCAGTTGCGCCGCACACTCTACGGACTGACGGGAGCCCGCTCGGGCAACGTGTTCGCGCTCTGCCTGATCGACGGGCTTTCCTACGCCGAGGAAGCGGTGACGTCGGCCCTGCACTGGGGCCTGGATGACATCCCGCTGATCGGTGGCTCGGCCGGTGACGATCTGAAGTTCGAGACCACGACACTGATCCACGACGGCCATGTCGACAACGATTGCGCCATCGTCATCCTCGTGGCCACCGACGTCCCGTTCCATGTTTTCAAGACCGAGAACTTCGTGCCCACCGGCGAAAAACTGGTGGTGACTGCGTCCGACCCGGAGCGGCGGATCGTCCATGAGTTCAACGCGTGCGTGGCAGCCGAAGAATTCGCGACAGCGGTGGGCATCGAACACCACGCGATGACGCCACAGAGCTTTGCCTCGCATCCGGTGGTGGTGAAGGTGGGCGGCGAATATTATTGCCGCTCGATCCAGAAGATGAACGGCGACGGTTCACTGTCGTTCTATTGCGCCATTGACGATGGCGTGGTGCTTTCGATCGCCAAGCCCACCGGCATGGTCGAATCCACCCGAAATGCGCTCATGAACGTGCGGGAAAGACTAGGCGGGATAGACATGATTTTGGGCTTTGATTGCGTTTTGCGGCGCCTCGATGCGCGAAACCGCCAAGTCTTCCGCGATATTTCGGAACTATATCGCGCCAATCGGGTGATCGGTTTTGGAACCTATGGCGAGCAATATCGTTCCATGCATCTCAACCAGACCTTCACCGGTATCGCCTTCGGCCAGCGAGAGGCGGCCGAATAGAGGCAGGTGAAAATGCCCATGCGGGATGTCCATGACATCGAGAAGCTGAAGAAGATCAACCAGGCGCTGATTTCGCGCGTGGAACGATCGATGGATCAGCAGGGCAATGCTTTTTCACTGTTCCAGACAGCGATCAATCTGGAGAGCCGGGTGCGCCGCCGCACCGAGGAACTGCGCGCTACGCTGCGCCGGCTCGAAGTGTCCAATGTCGACCTGGTTGCCGCCAAGGAAAGCGCCGAGCGCGCCAATGTGTCCAAGACACGTTTCCTGGCCGCGGCCAGCCATGACATTCTCCAGCCGCTCAATGCCGCTCACCTCACCGTTTCGGCACTTGCCGAGATCCAGACCACCGAGGAGGGCCGCAAGCTGGTGCGGCAGGTCGAGCGTTCGCTGGAGACAATGGAGGACCTGCTCCATACGCTGCTCGACATTTCCAAGCTGGACGCCGGCGTGGT
>JAEWHN010000185.1 GCA_023387775.1 Pseudomonadota bacterium
GCCGTGACCTGCACAGCGGGCCCTATGACGACTTCATCCAGGTCGATGCCGCCATCAATCACGGCAATTCCGGCGGTCCGCTGCTGGGCATCGACGGAACCGTCGTAGGCATCAACTCGGCCATCTATTCGCCCAACGGCGGCAATGTCGGCGTCGGCTTCGCGATTCCCTCCGACCAGGCCGCGCCGGTGGTTGCCAAGCTCATCACTAACGGTTCGATCGAACATGGCTTCATCGGCGTGCAGATCCAGCCGGTGACCCCGGACGTCGCCAACGCGATCGGGTTGCCCAAGGCGGCGGGCGCGCTCGTTGCCCATGTAGGCGAAGGTTCGCCGGCGGCGGAGGCCGGGCTCAAGACCGGCGACATCATCACCGCGTTTGCCGGCCACGAGATCAAGAACCCGCGCGAACTGTCGCGAATGGTTGCCGATGTAGCGCCGGGCACCAAGGAAGATCTCACCGTGTGGCGCAACGGCAAGAGCGAAAACCTTCCCGTCACCGTGGGCAACAACGACACCGACCAGAAGCCCGTCCTGGCGGAAGAGTCGCCCAGCCAGTCGTTCAACGGCGGCTTCAACGTGCCCAGCCTCGGGCTGGGACTGGGCGACGTCACCTCCGATGTGCGCCAGGCACTTAACCTGGCGGCAAACGAGAAGGGCGCGGTGGTTGCCAATGTCGATCCCAACAAGTCGGGCGCCGAACAGGGCATCCGCGAGGGCGACGTGATCGTCTCGGTCAATCAGGTGCCGGTCAAGAGCGCCAAGGAGGCGAGCCGCGCCGTGGCCGACGCGGCCAAATCGGGCAAGAAGTCCGTCTTGCTGCTGATCCAGCGCGGCGAAGCCCAAACCTTCGTTGCGGTGCCCTTCGCCCACGCTTGATCACGGAAATGTAGCGTCAATGTCGCCCGGAAGCTCTTCCGGGCGACATTTTTTGCATCGCCTTGGGCGCAATGCCGCCAAAAAGCCGTGAGGAAATTGACTAACACTCGCGTCTGCGGCGAAATCGGACCTAGAGGGATCCGGGGCCGATACGAGACGTTGTCAATGTCTTCGCTTGGAGGCGAGGTTCGTTCATGAGTGAGCAAACCGCCGAGGAAACCAGGTTGCGCCGGCGCCTCACCGGATATGTCGGGCCGGTTGCAGCCGTCCTGGTCACGGTGGCGTCGCTGTGGCTCTTTCACCAGATGACGGCGGGCCTGAGCCTGCAGGACATCAAGGCGGCGATCGGGGCGATGCAGTGGTCTGGCATCCTGCTGGCGCTTGTCGCCACCGCCGCCAGCTATTGCGCGCTGGCCACCTACGACATCCTCGCCTGCCACATCGTCGCCCCTGGAAAGGTCCCCTGGCGCGATGCCGCGCTTTCGGGCATGAGCGGCTACGCTTTCTCGAACTTCCTCGGCTTTCACCTGTTCACCGGCGGCGCGGTGCGGTTTCGCACCTATTCGCGCAGCGGGCTCGATGCCGCCGAGATCGGCCAGGTGGTGCTGCTGAGCTGGATGGGCCTGTGGCTGGCGTTCACGACGCTTGTCGGCCTGGCGCTGGTCGTCGACCCCGAGGGCGTTCCGCTCCTGCGGCTGCTGCATGCGTCGGCGGATCGGATCGTGGGGCTGGCGGTGGTTGCCGCCCTGGTGGGCCTGTTCGTGTTCGCCGGGCCGGAAGGCCGCGAAGCTCGGGTCTTTTCCTGGCGCATACCGCTGCCGCGGCGGAGCATGCTACTGCTGCAGCTTCTTGTCGGGGTGCTCGATCTGCTGGCTTCGGCATCGGTGCTTTACGTGCTGCTGCCGGCCGACGCGCAGCCGGGGACCGTGCTGTTTCTCACCGTGTATATGAGCGCGGTCATACTGGGCTCGATCAGCCATGTCCCCGGCGGCATCGGCGTTTTCGAGGCTACGCTGATCGCAGGGCTCGGCATGCAGGGCCGGGCGGACATACTGGCGTCGCTGCTGGCCTATCGGCTCATCTACTATTTCCTGCCGTTCCTGATCGCGGTGGTGGCGCTTGCCGCCGCCGAAGCCGGCATCGTCCGCGGCAAGCTTGCGGCCCGTTTCGTCGGGCCTTCCCGGGCGATCAAGGCCCTGGTGCCGCTGGTGGCCGCAACGGTGGTGTTCATTTCGGGCTTCGTGCTGCTCCTTTCCGGCGCCACGCCCGGCGTGCCCGACCGTCTCCAGACGCTGAAGGGCTGGCTGCCGCTATCCGTCGTGGAGTCTTCCCACTTCCTCGGCAGCCTCGTCGGTCTGGCTCTTCTGGTCGTGGCGCATGGCCTGCATCGCCGGCTGTTCTCGGCCTGGGCGCTTGCGGTTGCGATGCTGTTTGCCGGCGCGTTCCTGTCGATGGTCAAGGGCCTGGACTGGGAAGAGGCGCTCACGCTCAGCTTCGCCGCCGTGTTCCTGTTGCTGTCGCGCGAGGCCTTCTACCGCCGCGCGCCGCAGCGCATCAGCCGCCTTTCGTGGGAATGGCTCGGGCTGGTGGCACTGACGCTGGTGGCTACCATCTGGCTCGGTTTCTTCTCCTACAGCCACGTCGAATATTCCAATGAGCTGTTCTGGCAGTTCGCCTGGAACGGCGAGGCGCCCCGCTTCCTGCGCGCCACTGTCGGCCTCGTCGCTGCCACGCTGGCGTTGGGCGTGGCGGTGGCGATCCATCGCCCGCCGGCAAGGACGAAGCGCCGCGCCGAAACCGAGCCCGGGGCGATCGCGGCCGTCGTCGCCACCTCTCCAGACACGCAGGCAAACGTGGCCTTCCTGGGCGACAAGGAATTCCTCTGGTCGCCGGATGGCACCGCTTTCCTGATGTATAGCCGGGCAGGAGGCTCGCTGGTTTCCATGGGCGACCCGGTGGGCGATCCCGAGCAGGTCGAGGATCTGGTCTGGCAGTTTCGCGACATGTCCGATCGCGAGGCTGCCCGCGCCGTGTTCTATGCGGTGCGTCCCGACAATCTGCCGCTCTATCTGGACATGGGCTATGCGCTGCTGAAGCTCGGCGAGGTGGCGCGCGTCGACCTTTCCACCTTCACCCTGGAAGGCCCGAAGCACCAGGAACTCCGCTACGCTGCCCGTCGCGCCGCCAAGGAAGGGCTGGTTTTCGAAGTCGTTCCGCGCAGCGACGTGTCGGCCATCATGAAAGAATTGCAGCACGTCTCCGACGCCTGGCTGCAGGAGAAGGGGGGCAGCGAGAAGGGTTTTTCGCTCGGCCGCTTCGATCCGGCCTATCTCTCCCACTTCGATTGCGCGGTGATGCGAGACAGTGACAACCGCATCGTCGCCTTCGCAAATATCTGGCGCAGCGGTGGCATGAACGAAATGTCGATCGACCTGATGCGCTATCTGCCGGGCGTGTCGAAGGTGCTGATGGATGCCTTGTTCGTGAGGCTGCTCCTTTACGCCAAGGAACAGGGCTACCGGTGGTTCAATCTCGGTGCTGCGCCATTGTCGGGGCTTTCCGACCATGCGCTCGCCTCGCGCTGGAACCGCATGGCCACTTTCGTCTTCCGCCACGGCGACGATTTCTATCACTTCGAGGGGCTGCGCGCCTTCAAGGAAAAATTCTCTCCGGTGTGGACGCCGCAATATCTGGCCTGCCCGGGCGGGCTCAACATTCCGCAGGTACTGCTCGACGTGAACGCGCTGATCTCGGGCGGCATCGGCCGGCTGATAGGCTCCAGCGCGCGACGGCCAAGGCGCAAGAACTCGAATGTCCCGGAGATAGCCTGACCGATCACGGGCGATCCGGCAGGGCCGCCCGGGCGCGCAGTTCCAGCTCCTTTTCATGGCGGCGGAAGAAAAGCAGCCCGGCAACAACTCCGGCAAGCGCGACCGCCAGCAGCGTGAAGCTGAGCGGGCCGGCCACGGCCTCGATGCGCTCGCCGAAGAAATAGGCGCCGGAGCCGAAAAGCGTGGCCCAGCAGATGCCGCCGGCCGCGTTCATCAGGAGGAAATGCGACCAGTTCATCCGGTTGGCACCCGCCAGCACCGCTGCGAAGGCACGAAGGAAGGCCACGAAGCGCCCAAAGAACACGATCTTTCCGCCATGCCGCATGAACAGGTACTGGCCGACCTTGAGTCGTGCCTCGTCCAGCCAGACATAGCTGCCGTATTTGCCAAGCAGCTTCAGCCCGATCGTGTGGCCGATGAAGTAACCGATATTGTCGCCGATTATGGCGCCCGCGGCCGCGACGGCAATGACATGCGTCAGTTCTAGGCCATGGGTGGCGCCCGCATAGAGCGAGGCCGATACAAGAACCGTCTCGCCAGGCATGGGCACGCCCATACTCTCTGCCATGACGACGAAAAAGAGCACCCACAGGCCATAGCTGTCCAGCAGGTGGTGTAGCGTGGCGGGGGAGATTATCTGGGTCATCGTTGGCTTCGTAGGGATCGGGTCCTTGCCAGTCTAGGAGACCCGAAAATAGATCCTTCTTACAATCATTTCCCTGCGAGAGAGCGTGATCAGCGGCTGCACCGCAATTGCGCCTGGCCCCAGTTGCGGATCGTGACGGGTGTTTCGCGATATGGTAACACCGCGCTTATTTTGCCAACTGGAGAGGGACTTTTATGACGAATCGCTTGTCGATGGCTGGGGTTGTGGCGCTGGTGGCGCTTACGCTGGCAGGGTGCAACACGCCGCAGGAACGCGCGCTGGGCGGCGGCGCCATCGGCGCCGGCGTTGGCGCGCTGGCCGGGCAGGCCATCGGAGGAAACACCGGCAGCACGGTAGCCGGCGCGCTTATCGGCGGCGCTGCAGGCGCTCTGATCGGCGCGGCGACGACCCCGGGCATGTGCCGCTATCAGCAGTATGACAAGCGCGGCCGCCCGCTTTACGACCGCTACGGCAATCCGCGCGTCTACGAGGCGCGCTGCAGCTAATTCGGCTGCTCGATCGCCGGAGGCCTGCGGCTTCCAGGAAAACGCCCGCCATGCTCTTCGGAGCGGCGGGCGTTTTTCATTTCGCCGGTTGAGCAACTTTCTCCTTCTGCTCTTCCGGCGCATTGCCGGCCTTCGGGGTGCGTTTCCTGCGAATGCTGATCTGTCCGGCGACGGCTGCTTCCGTCCTGCCTGCCGCTTCGTCGCGCTCGGCAAACAGCCAGTCGATGAAAACCTGCGCTACGGGGGCGGAGCGCACCTCGTTGCGGCAGGCCACGTAGAAGGAATGCACCGCGGGCACCGACAGGCTGAAAGGGGTAACGAGCTGGCCCTTTGCGAGCAGCCCGCTGGCGGTCACTGAATCGCCCAGCGCCACGCCATGGCCATGCACCGCCGCCTCGGTGGAAAGCCGTGCATCGCTGAACATGTGCTGCTGGCCGCGCTGCAGGTCCAGCGCATCGGCCGCCGCCAGCCAGGTGTGCCATTCGCGCCCGTCGTCGCCATGCAGCATGACGTGGTCGGCTAGGTCCCGGACCGTGCGGATCGGCCGGTTGTTGATCAGGGTCGGGCTTACGACCGGAAACAGTTCCAGGTCGGACCACTTCTTGAACCAGCAGTCCGACCAGTTTGCGTCGCCATAGTGCACGCAGATATCCACATTGGGCAAACGAATGTCCTGCGGATCGTTGGAGGCGACGAGCCGAAGCTTGATGTCGGGAAAGCGCGCCGTGAAGTTCCTGAGCCTGGGTATCAGCCAAAGCGACAGGAGTGCCGGCACGCAACTGATCGAAAGCGAGCCGGAGCTGGTCGGCCTCGTCATGCGGGCGGTGGCCGCTGCAATGCCGTCGAAGGCGTTCGAAACCGCGGGCAGCAGTTCGGCACCCTGCGGCGTGAGGTTCAGCCTCTGTCCGACCCGCTCGAAAAGCCGGACCTTGAGCGAATGCTCGAGCGCGCGGATCTGGTGGCTGATGGCGCCGTGGGTCACGTGGAGCTCGCCTGCCGCCTTGGTCAGCGAGCCGAGCCGGGCCGTCGCCTCGAAGGCACGCAGCGGGTTCAGCGGTGGCAGGCGCTTGCTCATATCCGTAACGATATCAGAGGAAAGGGTGTGAGAAATTCTCACATCAGCCCCTATAACAATATCAATTGATTTTTCAAAGGGCCGACCCAACAATCCACGCGGAGTGAAATACGCATCCGGCGGCTTCGGGAAGGAGCAAGACGGCGAACGGCCATGGAAGCTGGCTTCCCGCCGGCGCCGCCGGGGCGCAAAGGAGGTTTCGGGATGGGTTTTGACCGCGGCAAGCTCGACGCGCTGCGTCGCAAATATGGCGAAAGCCATGGCGGTGAGATGTTCGATCCGCGCTTCAAGCGCGTGGCCGAGAAGATCTTCTCCAAGGGCGGCACGCGCCGCGCGCCCTATGCGGGCCTGCCCACGCTTGTGAGCGCGCCTTACCTGCCCGTCGATTTCGCCGATCCCGACTTCGGCGACCTGCAGGTGGCGCTGATCGGCATGCCGATGGACCTCGGCGTCACCAACCGTCCGGGCTCGCGCTTCGGCCCGCGCGCGCTGCGCGCCATCGAGCGCATCGGCCCTTACAACCACGTGCTGGATTGCGCGCCCACCTTCGACCTGCGCGTGGCCGATGTCGGCGACGTGCCTTTCGCCAGCCGCTACCGGCTGGAGCAGAGCCATGACGACATCGAGGCCACGATTGCCAAGATCGTTGCCGCCGGCGTCATTCCGGTGTCGGTCGGCGGTGACCATTCGATCACGCACCCCATCCTCAAGGCGATCGGCAAGGACAAGCCGGTCGGCCTGATCCACATCGACGCGCATTGCGACACCGGCGGCCTGTTCGACCAGACCAAGTTCCACCACGGCGGCCCGATGCGCAATGCCGTGCTCGATGGCGTGCTCGACCCCTCGCGCACGATCCAGATCGGCATTCGCGGCTCGTCGGAATATCTGTGGGAATTCTCCTACGAGTCCGGCATGACGGTCATCCACGCCGAGGAAATGTCCGCCATGGGCATCCCGGCGATCATCGAAAAGGCGCGGCAGATCGTGGGCGACGGCCCGACCTACCTGTCCTTCGATATCGACAGCCTGGACCCCGCCTTCGCGCCGGGCACCGGCACGCCGGAAGTGGG
>JAEWHN010000240.1 GCA_023387775.1 Pseudomonadota bacterium
GACCGGGGCAGGCAGAACGTGCTGCGGAACGACAGGCTTCTCCACGACCGCGCCGCGCGAGATCGCATAGTGCTGTGAGCCGACCGAGTCGTCGGGCTCAAGCGAGATGGTCAAGCCGAAGCGCTGCTCCAGCTCAACTAGCGTGCTGCGCTTGTGGTTCAGCACATAGATGGCCGTGGCGCTCGGTGTGCGCACCGTGATGTGGTGGCGCGAATCCTTGAGCAGGAAGTCCTCGATCGCCCGGACCACCAGAAGCGCGACCGACGAATCGGAGCGCACATGGCCCGTGCCGCCGCAATGGGGGCACGGCTTCATGGTCGATTCCAGAACGCTTGCGCGGATGCGCTGGCGCGACATTTCCATGAGGCCGAAATGCGAGATACGGCCGACCTGGATGCGGGCGCGGTCGTTCTTCAGGCATTCCTTGAGCTTCTTCTCCACCGCGCGGTTGTTTCGGCTCTCCTCCATGTCGATGAAGTCGATGACGATCAGGCCGGCCAGGTCGCGCAGGCGCAGTTGGCGGGCAACCTCTTCGGCCGCCTCCAGGTTCGTCTGGAGCGCGGTGTCCTCGATGGAGTGCTCCTTGGTTGAGCGCCCGGAGTTGACGTCTATGGCAACCAGCGCCTCGGTCTGGTTGATGATGATGTAGCCGCCAGATTTCAACGTCACCTGCGGCTGCAGCATGCGGTCGAGTTGGGCCTCGATACCGCTGCGAGCCAGAATAGGCGTCACGTCGCGGTAGGGCTGGACCACCTTGGCGTGGCTGGGCATCAGCATCCGCATGAAGTCCTTGGCCTCGCGGTAGCCTTCCTCGCCGGCAACCAGGATCTCGTCGATGTCCTTGTTGTAGAGGTCGCGCACCGAGCGCTTGATCAGGCTGCCTTCCTCATAGACGAGGGCAGGGGCCACCGACTGCAGCGTCAGGCTGCGGACGTTCTCCCACATCCGCATCAGATATTCGTAGTCGCGCTTGATCTCGGCCTTGGTGCGGCTTTCGCCGGCGGTGCGCAGGATCACGCCCATGCCCTGCGGCACTTCGAGTTCCTGCATGATTTCCTTCAGGCGC
Source organism: Pseudomonadota bacterium (assembly GCA_023387775.1). Lineage (GTDB taxonomy): Bacteria > Pseudomonadota > Alphaproteobacteria > Rhizobiales > Rhizobiaceae > Pseudaminobacter. The sequence continues at coordinate 1,067 of JAEWHN010000240.1, forward strand.
TTGCGATCCTGCGCGCTGGTGATCTTGCGCGAAATTCCGCCACCGCGCGCGGTGTTGGGCATCAGCACCGAATAGCGGCCGGCCAGCGACAGATAGGTCGTCAGCGCAGCACCCTTGTTGCCGCGCTCTTCCTTGACCACCTGCACCAGCAGGATCTGGCGACGCTTGATGACTTCCTGGATCTTGTAGTGGCGACGCACCGGCTTGCGGCGGTTGCGCATTTCCTCGATCGCGTCCTCGGCGCCGACAACCTCGATGCCGTGGTCGTCGTCGTGCGCGCCGGCAACCTCCTCGATCGCGCCGCGACGCTCGTCCTCGGACGAGCCTTCCTCGTTCTCCGAAGCCTCGGCGACGGTTTCGGTAGTCGCCTCGACAGGCTCGGAAACCACGTCGGCGTCCACGGCCGCCGCGATGGACGACGGGCCCGCTTCGTCGGAAGCCTCGGGAGCGTTCTCGCCTTCCGCGGACTCCGTGTCGCCAGATTCGTCTTTGGCGGAAATTTCCGCATGCGGTTCGCCGCCTTCGCCTTTGGAGACTTCGTCTCCTTCAGCGGCGGCGTGCTCCTCATGCTCTTCGCTGTCGCCTTCGCTCGCCGAAGCCGTCGCGTCTTCTTCCGAACCCTCGGCGTTCAGGCGTTGTTCGTCGCCGTTGCGGCCACGATTGCGGCCGCCGCGCCGCCGCTTGCGGTTGCGGCCGCGTTCATGGCGTTCGTCGCCGTCGCCGTTTCCGTCGTCGTCCTCATCCTCGTGCTCTTCGGCTTCGGCGCGCAAAAGCGCCTGCCGGTCGGCGACCGGGATCTGGTAATAGTCTGGATGAATTTCACTGAAGGCGAGAAAACCATGCCGGTTTCCGCCATATTCGACAAAGGCCGCCTGAAGGGAAGGTTCTACGCGCGTTACGCGAGCGAGATAGATATTTCCTTTAAGCTGCTTCTTGTCCTGGGATTCGAAATCAAATTCTTCGATACGGTTACCGCGAACGACGACAACCCGTGTCTCCTCCGGGTGGGAGGCATCTATCAACATCTTGTTGGGCATTATCTTGTTTCCTGCCGGCCGCCATCAACCGTGTCATCGGCAGCGAAATGCGCTGCCGCCTGCCGGGGGAGAGAAGCGTGTCGGACAATTGAAAGTCCGCCGGGCGATACCACAGCGCGATGGGCAAGCCGCCCGCAGCCGGTCTGGCGCGGTACTGTGCGGGTCTACCCAAGATTGCGCTTAAAGCCATCGGTGACCTTGCGAACAACTTTGAACCTAAGCCCGGAAGACCCGGACCAGCTTTTTGCTCATACAGAGCCAGCGCGGAACTTCGGTTCCGGCCGTTTTCCTCACGCCAAGGAATCCCCGCTCTGCGGAAACACCTTTGCGAAATCCGTCGCGACCATCTCATGCCCTTGAATCGCCGCTGCGATTGGAGCTGTTTTCGTCGCTTGACCGAATATGGAAACTGCGCCGTGACAGTTCCAGGCATTGCGATGATCCAGTGTCGCTTTTATGATTTGCCGGCCCTCAACGCAACCCCGATTTCTGGTTGTAGCAAAAGCGTTTGCGTCGATCGGGCTGGGGGCAGCGCACGAAAAGGCTTGGTTAACCTTATCGCTATACCTCTTGTTAATCAGTATTCGGGCCTTTTCGGCGCCGCAATTACCTTTGCAACAGCCGGGGACAAGGTGCTTCATCCGTGGAAAAGAGACTTGCCGACATTGGCTGCAGGATCGTTTCCATCGGCCTTCTTCTCGTTTTTTTGATAGGCGGCCTGGCAGCAACGGCTTCCGATGCCAGCGCCGGCGCTCCCGTTGAGGTGAGTCAATACCGAATGGCGGGCGATGCAACGCGCATGCGCATCGTCATGGATTTCGACCGCGAGGCTACGCCCCGGTGGCTGATGCTGCGAGGCCCACACCGACTCATGATCGATGTGCCGGACGCCGGCTTCAGCTTCGACGCGAAGGATCTGGAGGCGCGCGGGCTGATTTCAGGCGTGCGTTATGGCCAGCAGAGCGACGGGAGCGGGCGCCTCATCCTGACGGCCAAGGGGCCGTTCACCGTCGACAGGGTCGACGTCCTGCCCAATGAGGACGCAAGCGGCTACCGCATGGCGGTGGAGGTAAGCGCGGCTTCCGAACGCCAGTTCGAAGAGGCGCTCGCCGAGCAGGCGCAGACGACGGCCTCCACCACGACGCCCAAGACCGACCGTCTCGTCCAGGAACCCCACTCCGACAAGCGTTTCACTGTGGTCATAGATCCCGGCCATGGCGGCATCGATGGCGGCGCGGAGGGGCTGAATGGCACGGTCGAAAAGGAAATCACTCTCGCCTTCGCGGAGGAACTGAAGGCGAAGCTTGGCGAAAGCGGCCAATACGATGTTCGCATGACGCGCGAAAAAGACGAGTTTCTTCGTCTCGACGAACGCGTGCGGATCGCCCGGTCGCACGATGCGGACCTGTTCATTTCGATTCATGCCGACACGATCCGTCTGAGAGGGATACGGGGCGCGACCGTCTATACGCTTTCCGACAAGGCCTCCGACGCCGAGGCCCAGGCGCTCGCCGACCGCGAAAACCTGTCCGACCAGCTCGCCGGCATCGAGATCGAGACCGAGAAACAGGAAGTCGCCGACATTCTCATCGAGCTGATCCGGCGCGAGACGCATGGCTTTTCGCTGAAATTCGCCCATTCGCTCGTATCCGAGCTGTCCAGTACGGTGGGCCTCATCAACAATCCGCACCGCTCGGCGGGCTTCCGGGTGCTCAGGGCGCCCGATGTGCCGTCGGTGCTGGTCGAGCTCGGCTATCTGTCCAACCCGCAGGACGAAGAGCTGCTGCGCGATCCCGACTGGCGCAACAAGGCCGCCGACAGCATTGCCCGGGCAGTGGCCGCATTCGCTGCGGCAAAGATGGCGGCTGGCGGGTGACCTGTCGCGGAACGCTTCCGCTTGCTGGCCGTTGCTCGCGCACAACACCTTGCCAATTTATGTGACTTGTTGGACACTGTTTTGCTGGCTTGCCCCATTTTACCCACATCGGCACGACATTGCTTTCTGATTGACGGGTAGGGAAGGTTCCAGCGTCTTGCGATAGGCGCCGTTTTTGCAGAGGAATTCCCGAACCACTGACTGGAGCGGGCATGATTCGTCTCATCGGCTATTTCTTCGGTATAGGCACTATGCTGGCGCTGCTCATGGCGGCGGGCGTGGCGCTTTATCTCAGTCACATGACGAAGGACCTGCCCGACTACGAGGTCCTGGCGAGATATGAGCCGCCGGTCACCACCAGGATTCACGCCTCCGACGGTGCGCTGATGGGCGAGTTCGCGCGCGAGCGCCGGCTTTTCCTGCCGATCCAGGCCATCCCCGACCGCGTCAAGGCCGCCTTCCTCTCGGCCGAGGACAAGAACTTCTACAACCATCCGGGCATCGACGTTGTCGGTCTCGGCCGCGCGATCATCACCAACTTCCAGAACCTCGGTTCCGGTCGCCGCCAGGTCGGCGCGTCCACCATCACGCAGCAGGTGGCCAAGAATTTCCTGCTGACCTCCGACCAGACCTATGAGCGCAAGGTCAAGGAGATGATCCTGGCCTTCCGAATCGAGCAGGCCTATTCGAAGGACCGTATTCTCGAACTCTATATGAACGAGATTTTCTTCGGCATGGGTGCCTATGGCATCGGCGGCGCCGCGCTCACCTATTTCAACAAGGCGGTGGGCGAACTGACTGTGTCGGAGGCAGCCTACCTGGCCTCGCTTCCGAAGGGACCGTCCAACTACCACCCATTCCGCCACACCGATCGCGCGATCGAGAGGCGCAACTGGGTCATCGACCAGATGGTCGAGAATGGCTATGTCCCGCGCGACGAAGGCGACAAGGCCAAGGCCGAGCCGCTCGGCGTCACGCCGCGTCGCTCCGGCACCTATGTTTTCGCCGGCGAGTACTTCACCGAAGAAGTGCGCCGCGAAATCATCGCGCGCTACGGCGAGAACGCGCTCTACGAGGGTGGTCTTTCGGTGCGGACCACGCTCGACCCGCGAATGCAGCGTCAGGCACGCTCGGCGATGCAACACGGCCTGATGAAATTTGACCGACTGCGCGGCTATCGCGGCCCGATCACCCACATCGACGTCTCCGCCGACTGGGGTGTGAAGCTCGGCGAGGTCAAGGGTCTCGACGACGTTCCCGAGTGGCAAGTGGCCGTTGTGCTCGGCAGTTCGGCTTCGGGGCTGACCATCGGCCTGCAGCCAGAGCGACAGGCCTCTGGCGCGCTGGTGGCCGAGCGCAAGAAGGGAACCGTTTCGAAGGAAGACATGAGCTTCGCCATGCGCCACATGGCCAATGGCAAGCGCGTGAAGGCCAATTCCCCCGCCGACGTGCTCAAGCCGGGCGACGTGATCTTCGTGGAAAAGAACAAGGACTCCGAGAGCGCCTATTCGCTCCGCCAGCCTCCCGAGGTGGCGGGCGGCATGGTCGCCATGGACCCGCACACCGGCCGTGTCCTGGCCATGGTGGGCGGTTTCTCCTTCTCCCAGTCCGAGTTCAATCGCGCCACCCAGGCGATGCGCCAGCCGGGCTCCTCATTCAAGCCGATCGTCTATGCGGCTGCGCTAGACAACGGCTACACGCCGGCGTCGGTGATCATGGACGGCCCGATCACCATCCACATCGGCAACACCAGTTGGTCGCCGAAGAATTATGACGGCAAGGGTGCCGGCCCCTCGACGCTGCGCGCCGGCATCGAACGCTCCCGCAACCTGATGACCGTCCGCCTGGCCAACGACATGGGCATGCAGCTCGTGGCGGAATATGCCGAGCGCTTCGGTGTCTACGACAGGATGCCTCCCCACATTTCCATGTCGCTCGGTTCCGGCGAAACCACGGTCATGCGCATGGTTTCGGCCTATTCGGTGATGGCCAATGGCGGCCGGCAGATCAAGCCGTCGCTCATCGACCGCATCCAGGACCGTTACGGCAAGACGGTCTTCAAGCATGACGAAAGGGGCTGCGAAGGCTGCCTGGCGACCGAGTGGGACAATCAGGCCGAGCCGGAGCTGGTCGACAACTCCGAGCAGGTCCTCGATCCGATGACTGCCTACCAGATCACCTCGATGATGGAAGGCGTGGTCATCCGCGGCACGGCCACCACGCTGAGGGAGCTCGGACGCCCGCTGGCCGGCAAGACCGGCACGACGAACGACGAGAAGGACGCCTGGTTCATCGGCTACACGCCGAACCTCGTCGTGGGGCTCTATCTGGGCTACGACAAGCCGCAATCGCTGGGCAAGGGTGCGACAGGCGGCGGTCTTGCCGCGCCGATCTTCAAGGAATTCATGGCCGAGGCGCTGAAGGGAGTGCCTGCGGTGGACTTCAAGGTGCCGGAAGGCATGAAGATGGTGGCGATCAACCGCAAGACCGGCATGCAGGCCATTCAGGGCGAGCCGGACACGATCATGGAAGCCTTCAAGCCCGGCACCGGTCCTGCCGACAGCTACTGGGTGATCGGCATGGGCGACGACGGCTCGAACGGATCTGGCGAGGCGCTGTCGCCGAGGGCCAGCGAGGCCATCATACAGGGCGGCGGCGGTCTCTACTGACCCAGGGAATTGATCATGGGCCGGCGGAACAAGCCGGCCCATTTTCCTTTACAGGGGCGGTACGCCTGCCTATGGTCCGCGCCAATTCTAACCCCTATCTAACCCCCATCATTCCTGAGAGGACTGGACACCTGCCATGCGCGCAGAAACCGAAAAGCTGGTCGACGAAATCAAGCAGGCCATAAGCCTGCTGAGGAGGCATCTTTGACTGGGATCAGGCTATAAAACGGCTTGAATACCTGAACATGCGTTCCGAGGACTCGAGCCTCTGGGACGATCCGCAGGAAGCGCAGAAGCTGATGCGGGAGCGCCAGAGCCTGGACGATGCGATCAACGCGGTCACCGGGCTTGCCCGCGCGCTGGACGACAATATCGGCCTGATAGAACTCGGCGAGGAAGAGGGCGACGAGGGCATCGTCGGCGAGGCCGAGGCGGCGATCCGCTCGCTCTCGGGCGAAGCGAGGGCGCGCCAGATCGAATCCATGCTCTCGGGCGAGGCTGATTCCAACGACACCTATATCGAAGTTCACGCCGGCGCGGGCGGCACCGAAAGCCAGGACTGGGCTTCGATGCTGTTGCGCATGTACACACGCTGGGCCGAGCGTCGCCGCTTCAAGGTCGAGGTGCTGGAAATGCATGACGGCGAAGAGGCCGGCATCAAGTCGGCCACGTTGCTGATCAAGGGCCACAACGCCTATGGCTGGCTGAAGACGGAATCGGGCGTCCATCGCCTGGTCCGCATTTCGCCCTACGACAGCAATGCCCGCCGCCACACCTCGTTCGCCAGCGTCTGGGTCTATCCGGTCATCGACGACTCCATCGAGATCGATGTGTCCGAATCCGACGTGCGCATCGATACCTATCGCGCCTCGGGCGCAGGCGGCCAGCACGTCAACACCACCGACTCGGCGGTGCGCATCACGCATATCGCCACCGGTATCGTCGTGGCCTGCCAGCAGGAGCGTTCGCAGCACAAGAACCGCGCCACCGCGTGGAACATGCTGAGGGCGCGTCTCTACGAGGAAGAGCTGAAGAAGCGCGAGGAGGCGGCCAACGCCACCGCCGCGTCCAAGACCGACATCGGCTGGGGTCACCAGATCCGTTCCTACGTCTTGCAGCCCTACCAGTTGGTCAAGGACCTGCGCACCGGCGTGGAAAGCTCCAGCCCGCAGGACGTGCTGGACGGCGACCTTGACGAGTTCATGGAAGCCTCGCTCTCGCACCGCATCGAGGGCGGTTCGGGCCAGTCCGTCGCAGATATCGACTGACCTCGACCAAGATTTTCGAATGAAATCTCACAAGCCGCCCCGCAAGACCGGGGCGGCTTTTTCGTTGGGCTGCGAAGCCGCTATTTCTTGTCGGCGCATATTTGGAACAATCGCGGGCGATGCTTCGTTATTTGGCTCGGGCGAGGTTGTTTCATCCAGGGGGACCTTGGAGAGCAAGTCATGGTCCGCTCGGCATATTCGCGCCGGTACGCCGGCTGCGTAAGCGTCATCGCCTCGCTGTTTTTCCTTACTTCTCCTACTTCGCCGGGGTATGCCCATCAGGCCAAGTCAGGCTGGACTTATCCCACGGCCTGTTGCTCAGGCATCGATTGCCGCGAAGTGCCCGCAAAAGCCGTCAGCGAAGGGCCTCAGGGCTATGTCATAGTGGGCACGGGCGAGGTGCTGCCCTACAAGGATGCCCGCGTGCGCAACTCGCCTGACGGCGAGTACCACTGGTGCTCGATAGGCGGCGCCAGCAACACCAAGACGGTGTGCCTGTTCGTGCCGCCGCGGTCTTACTGAGAGAGCGGCTGGCGGCTCTCCATTCGGGCCACCCGCGTGCCGCCATCATCCGGACAAAGTTTGCGCCCGCTCGGGAATTGAAATCCGCAGCGGGCGCTTTGTCGTTCCGCTTTTCGCCGCAATTTGTGCTACAAGGGCCGTTGAAGGGGCATTTGGGCGCCGTTTTGGCGCGGGATGAAATTGAAGAGGGACGACCCGTAATGAATAAAAAGCTTGTTGCTGTGCTCGCGGGCACGGCTTTTCTTGGCGCGTGCACGACCGACCCTTACACCGGCGAGCAGAAGGTTTCTAACACGGCGGGTGGTGCCGCGATCGGCGCCGGCCTCGGTGCGCTGGCCGGCATGGCCGTGGGCGGCAGCAAGGTGGCGCAGCGCAACGCCGTTCTGATCGGCGCCGGCATCGGAGCGCTCACCGGCGGTGCCATCGGCGCAACCATGGACCGCAACGAAGCCGAGCTGCGTGCGCAGCTCCAGGGCACTGGCGTCAGCGTCACGCGCGCGGGCAACCAGATCATCCTCAACATGCCGTCCGACATCACCTTCGGCGTCGACCAGGACGATATCAAGCCGAGCTTCTACCAGACGCTGAACTCGGTGGGGCTGGTGCTGAAGAAGTACAACCAGACGGTCGTGGACGTGTTCGGCCATACCGATTCCACCGGCGGCGACCAGCACAATTTCGACCTTTCGCAGCGGCGCGCGCTGTCGGTTGCCAACTATCTGAGCGCCCAGGGCGTCGACTCGCGCCGTTTCGCCGTCACCGGCTTCGGCAAGACCCGTCCGATCGCTTCGAACGCGACCGCAGAGGGCCGGGCGGAAAACCGCCGCGTCGAGATCCAGCTTTCGCCGCTCACCTGATCGGCGGCCGAGGCCAACAACAAAAAAAGCCCGTCGCGGTTGCGGCGGGCTTTTTTTGTTGCGTGCTATTGGGGAAGGGCGGTTGCGCCTCTGGTTGCCCCGGCAAGAGCCGAATCAGACTTTCGTGCTTATGAGCATGAAGGCGGGGACGTCATCGCCGAAGCCGAGGACCTTCTCGTCGTCTTCCTTGTGGTGACGCGAGCGGTGGTCGTCGTGCCTGTGGTGACGAGCGCCATTGGACTCGTGCCGCGTCTTGCGCTCGGCGTTCTCGGCCTTGATGGCGTCGCGACGGCTTTGGGCCTCGCTCTGGTCTGCGCTGGCGGGTTCGGCTTCGGCAGGCGCGCTCGTGGTGTCTTCCTCGGCGGGCTTCGCCTGTCGGTGGCCACGCTAGCGCTCGCGCTCGCCGTCGTCCTTGCGGCCGCGTCCGCGCTGGCTGGCGCGCCCGCGGCGCGGGGCCTCCTCGGTCTC
>JAEWHN010000267.1 GCA_023387775.1 Pseudomonadota bacterium
GGTCAACCCCGGCTTCGGCGGCCAGGCCTTCATTCCGGCGGTGGTGGAGAAGGTCAAGCGGGTGAAGGCCATGATCGGCAACCGGCCGATCGACATCGAGATTGACGGCGGCGTGACGCCCGAAACCGCGCCGCTGGTCACGGCCGCCGGCGCCAATGTGCTGGTGGCGGGCTCGGCCGTGTTCAAGGGCGGCACGGCCGAGGCCTACGCCCAGAACATCGCCGCCATCCGCGCCGCCGGCGATCGCGCGCTGCGCAAGGCGGCTTAGGGCTAGCAGGGAGAGGCAACATGGCAGCCATTCCACCCGTCTGCGACTTCGGCTGGCCGGCCGTCGATGCCACGCTGCCCGGCGTGGATGGCAAACAACACAGCATTTTTGGCCAGGCCGGGCCTAACGGCCTGGTCGTCGTCTTCATCTGCAACCACTGCCCCTACGTGAAGGCGGTGATCTCGCGCATCGTCCGCGACGCCGAAGACCTCAAGGCCGAAGGCATCGGCTTCGTCGCCATCAATTCCAACGACGCCGAGGCCTATCCGGAAGATTCCTTCGCCAACATGAAGCAGTTCGCCGAGGCGCACCGCTTCGGCTTCCCCTATCTCTACGATGAAGACCAGTCGGTGGCGCGGGCCTATGGTGCTGCCTGCACGCCCGACTTCTTCGGCTTCAACAACGAGCTGACGCTGCAATATCGCGGCCGGCTCGATGCCTCGCGCAAGGAGACCGGCGCGGCCGACCTGCGCCGCGATCTCTACGAGGCGATGAAACAGGTGGCCCGCACCGGCAATGGCCCGCGCGAGCAGGTCGCCTCCATCGGTTGCTCCATCAAATGGAAGGAAGCGGCATGACCGCCAACGGCATAAAGGCACCCTTTCCACGAGCGATCCTGTTCGATCTCGACGGCACGCTGATCGATTCAGCGCCCGACATCACTGCTGCCGTGAACGAACTTCTGGCCAGCCGTCAGCTGGCGCCGCTCACGGTCCCGCGTGTCACGACGATGATCGGCAACGGCGTGCCGAAGCTGGTCGAACGCGCATTTGCGGCCGCGGGCATGCCGCTGATCGGCGGCGCGCTGGAAGAAGCCACGCGCGACATGGCGCCAATCTACAACCGCCATCTCACCTACCTCACCCGCCTGATGCCGGGCACGCGCGAGACGCTTGCGCATTTCCACATGTCCGGCATGGCGATGGGGGTAGTCAGCAACAAGCCGCAGGTAGCCTCGCGCGAGATCCTGCTGCACTTCGGACTTACCGATGCGCTCGGCGCGATCGTCGGCGGCGACGCCGTCAGCCAGAAGAAGCCGGCGCCCGACGCGCTGCTGCTGGCGCTGGAACGGCTGCGAATCGACGTGGAAAACGCCCTGATGGTGGGCGACAGTGCAGCCGATGTGGGCGCCGCGCGGGCAGCCGGCATGCAGGTGGTCCTGGTGCGCGGCGGCTATACGCAGGTGCCGGTGGAGGAATTGGGCGCCGACCTCATCTGCGACAGCCTCGGCGACCTGCCGCTCGCCCTGCGGGGCCTGCGCGACGCGGCCTGACGGCTCTTGCAGCAATCCACGAACTCCCGGAATCAATCCGGGAGCCCGTCACCGCAAGCCATTGTTCCTGCCTACTTTTTGGAGTACTGCTCCAGATAGGCGATGACGTCGGCAATATCCTTGTCCTCCTTGAGGCCGGCGAAAGCCATCTTGGTGCCCTTCACCATCGCCTTGGGGTCTCTCAGATATTCCGTCAGCGTCTGCTCGTTCCAGACAACTCCCTTTTTGCCTTCCTCGATCATGGCCGGCGAATACTTATAGTTCGGATGAGTCCCTGCGGTGCGGCCGATCACGCCCATCAGCGATGGGCCGACGCGGTTCTCGTCCTTGTCGGCAACGTGGCAGGCTTTGCATTTGGCGAAGACCTTTTCACCGGCCGCGGCGTCCTGCGCCTGAGCATTGGAGGCCAGCATGCCGGCAGCGGATATGGCGAGCAGAAGTACGATGGAGCGCATGGCGTTTCCTCTCTGACGTCAGGGTGCCCTGAACGACTGCACATGCCGTGTTGGCTCCCCCGGCATGCGCCTTTTGTTTGGACGGGTATGCAAGCATGCGTCCGACCCTCGGGACCGCTGCACCCGCGCCCCTCAAGCTAGATCGCGTTGAAGGGATGTCAATCGCGACCATCGTACCCCATCCGCGCCGTCCACTAGGCCGGAATGGGCATCTTGTTGACGCCGTCCGGGCAAGCGCGTAGCCTTCGGAAAGGACCTTCCCCAACGGCACCTTGGGGCGGCAGACTCGCTGCGCGCGGAAGCGCCGGCGCACGCCTGCCAGAACGTGGCGGCGAAAGGTGTTTACATGAATATGGTCGACCTGATCCTGACGGTTTGTCTGACCGCCAATCCAAGCCATTGCCGCGACGAGCATCTCTATTTCCAGAGCAGCGGTTCGCTGGTGCAGTGCATGTACACTGCACCGCCCGAGATTGCGAAATGGACGCAGCAGCACCCTGCCCTCACGGTGGTGCGCTGGAAATGCGCATTCCCCGTCAAGGAGAAGTCGATCTGAGGCAGACCGCAGCCTGGCGCGGTCGCACATTGGGAGACGCCGTGGTGGTATCGCGACGCAACTTCGTGTGCTTGATGGGGCTTGCCCTGGCCGGCGTTCCCGCCCTGCCAGCCGGCCCCGCCCGGGCGGACAACCTCGTCAGGATCGGCGTTCTCAAGTTCGGCACCGTCAGCTGGGAGCTTGACACGATCAAGCACCATGGCCTGGACGCGGCCAACGGCATCGATCTCGAGGTTTCGTTCTTTGCCGGGGAGGACGCAACGAATGTCGCCATGCTTTCCGGCAACATCGACATCATCGTCACCGACTGGCTGTGGGTGTCGCGGCAGCGCTCGATGGGCGGTGATGTGACGCTCGTGCCCTATTCCACCGCCGTGGGCGCCATCATGGTCAGGCAGGACTCGCCGATCCGCAGTCCCGGCGATCTGACCGGCAAGAAGATCGGCGTGGCCGGCGGTCCGCTCGACAAGAGCTGGCTTCTGCTGCAGGCCCTGTTCCGGCGCGACCACGACATGGATCTCGCCGAGCGAAACGAGATCGTCTTCGGTGCGCCGCCTCTCCTCTCGGAAAAGACGATCGAGGGCGAACTCGATGCGGTGCTGAATTTCTGGCACTTCTGCGCGCGGCTCGAGGCGCAGGGGTTCCGCCGCCTCATCGGCGCCGACGATGCCGCAAGGGCGCTGGGCGCCACCGGCCCAGTCGCGGCCCTCGGCTACACGTTTCATGAAAGCTGGGCCCGCGCCGATCCCGCGGCAATTGCCGGCTTCATCAAGGCCTCGGCGGCTGCAAAGCGGCTGCTTGCAAACTCCGACGCGGAATGGCTGCGGCTCGCGCCGCTGGTGCGGGCGGAAGGCAAGGAACTGGAGACGCTGCGCGACCGCTATCGGCAAGGCATTCCTTCCCGTTCGGCCGAAGAGGAGGAAGCAGACGCCGCCCGGCTGTATCGCGTGCTCGCCCAGATCGGCGGCGAAAGGCTGGTCGGAGATGCGCGCGAGATGGCCCCGGGAACCTTCTGGCTGGGGCCGGAAACATGAACCTGGAAGAACTTCGCACCCAGCCCGCCGTCGGCACCGCGCGCGCCCCATCCACTCAGGGCCGCTGGGCCAAGGCTGGGCCGACGCTCACCGTGCTGGCGTCACTCGTCGGCCTCTTTCTTATCTGGAGCCTTGCTGCCGCGCTGTGGCCGAGCCGCGCCTTCCCCCCGCCCTCCCAGGTGTGGTCGGTACTGGTCAAGGACACGCTCAACGGCGAGTTGCCCTACAACCTTGCCATCACCTTGGCCCGCGTGGTCGCGGCCTTTGGGGTGGCGATGGTGATAGGCTCGGCCATCGGCATCATGCTCGGCATTTCCCGCCGCGCCGATCAGTTTTTCAACGTTTGGGTGGTCCTGTTCCTGAACATCCCGGCGCTGGTCATCATCGTGCTTGCCTATATCTGGTTCGGGCTGACCGAGGCGGCGGCCATCGGCGCGGTCGCTGTCAACAAGATCCCCAACGTGGCGGTGACGATGCGCGAAGGCGCCCGCGCGCTCGATCCGCGCTATGGCGAGATGGCGACCGTCTATCGCGTCAGCCCGCTCGATCGGCTGCGCCATATCCTGCTGCCGCAGCTGCAGCCCTATTTCGCCGCCGCCGCCCGCTCCGGCATCGCCCTGATCTGGAAGATCGTGCTGGTGGTGGAGCTGCTCGGCCGCTCCAATGGCGTCGGCTTCCAGATCCATCTCTATTTCCAGCTTTTCGACGTCGCCGCCATCCTCGCCTACACGCTGGCCTTCGTGGCGATCATGCTTCTCATCGAACTCTTTCTGGTGCAGCCCTTTGAACGACATGCAACCCGTTGGCGGCAGCGCGCCGCTTAGAGTGGACATCCTGGAGAAAACCTTCCGCTCGGCCGAAGGCGTCTCAGTGACGGCGCTCAAGGATCTGTCCTTCGAGGTGCGCCAGGGCGAGTTCGCCTGCCTGCTCGGACCCTCCGGCTGCGGCAAGACGACGACGCTGCGCATCCTGCTCGGCCTCGACCGCGAGTTCTCCGGCTCGTTCCAGCTCCCGACCGCCGAGAGCGACCGGATCGCGGCCGTGTTCCAGGAGCCGACGCTGCTGCCCTGGCGCACCGTGGAGCAGAACGTGCGTCTCGCCATGCCCAAGGACATGCGCGAGGCCAGCCTGGACCAGCTGTTCGGCAGCCTCGGCCTGTCGCAGATGCGCTCGCTCTATCCTTCGGAGCTGTCGCTAGGCCTTGCCCGGCGGGTAGCGCTGGCGCGCGCCTTCGCCATCGAACCCTCCATCATGTTCCTGGACGAGCCCTTCGTATCGCTCGACGATCAGACGGCAGAGCGTCTGCGCTATCTGGTGCTCTCGGTGTGGTCGGCGCGGCCGACCACGGCGCTGATGGTGACGCACAACATACGCGAAGCGCTGATGCTGTCGGATCGGATCATCCTGCTATCGGCACGCCCGGCGCATGTGCTCGGCTACTTCGACATCCGCATCCCGCGCCAGAGCCGCAGCCTGCAGGTGATGGCCGATCTGGCGCGGTCCTTCCGGCAGAAATTCCCGGGCGTCATGCAGGAGGCCATGGGCCTGCAGTGAAGGCTTCGGGCAACTGCGCTGGCGTTCCGGCCGACAGCTCAGAAGCAGACCACGTCGGCTTCGGCCTGCGCGCGCCGCAGTTCGGCACCGGCGGCCTTGGCCGGGGCGCTCTCGCGGAAAAGCTCGCCGCCCTCGCCGGTGGTCTGCGCCATGCGCCGGAAGGTCTCGGCGGTCTCGTAGCGGTCATAGGGAAGGATCGTGGCGATCACGTCGATAGAGCAGGAGCAACGGTCCAGCATCTCGTGCGTTTCGCCATTGGCTTTCATGCAGCCGAACACATAGTCGGCCAGGGTCGAGGTGGGATAGTCGCTCGCCGCGCGCGACGGGCACGCGGCCGCAAGGGTCAATGCCAAGGCCAGGGCAATCGGCAATCTCGGAAACATGATCGTTCATCCCTTCCTACGTCGATTTCCTGACGCCAAGGGTGGCGCGGCGTGCGGCGCCTGTCCAGCAGCCACCATGCGCGACATAGGTCGTATCCAGTATATTGGACCAAAGGAGGATGCTGCCAAATGGCTTCAAATGCCCTCCGAGGCGCACAAGAAAGCTGCTTCCGAACTTGCCGTGAATGCAAGCTGGCGGCGGCCCAACTGGCGATGCGGGTGACTAATCTTTCCAAAAACAGCAATTCACAAGAATACCTGATGTCACGGAACAGGATTCCAAAATTGTCTTATGACATCACACGCCACAATATTCAAAAGACAACTTTGACCGTCGAAAACAAGTCAATTATCTACGCACACAAGTTTATATCAGGCATAATTGTTCATATACTTCCGCGATTAAATGGCAACATTCCCCCCTATTGCAGTGCAACATAACGACTATTGCACTGCAGCAGCCGGAGGGACGTTTGCGCTTGCCTTGCCAAATGTTCTGACTTAGCCTCCCAGTGTTTCCGGCTTCAAGGACGTCGCTATCATCAGGGAAACGCGACGCTCCATCGTAGTCCAAGTGAGGTGGGCGGTATCGGTGCCCTCCGTCCATGCTTGACTTAGGTCGTGACACGCTGCCGGAAACATTCCCCGCCAGGCCGCTTGGGCAAGCCCCCTATGGGCGAGGATTGATTGGGCGAGATGATTGATTCCTGACTGCAACCCGGGAGGATTTCAATGCGTGCATTCAACAAAGCTGTTTGCCTGCCAATTGCCGCCGCGCTGCTGACATGCGCGTCGGCTTATGGCGTATGGGCAAACGATGACCTGCAGAAACTTGCTGCGGATTCAAAGAACTGGGCGATGCCCACCGGCGACTATGCCAATACCCGCTATTCAAAACTGAATCAGATCACCAAGGACAATGTGAAGGACCTCCAGGTCAAATGGATGTTCTCCACCGGCGTGCTGCGCGGACATGAAGGCGGGCCTTTGGTAATCGGCGACGTGATGTATGTGCACGCGCCCTTCCCCAACACGGTATACGCTCTCGATCTGAACAACGACGGGAGGATTCTGTGGAGGTATGAACCCAAACAGGATC
>JAEWHN010000282.1 GCA_023387775.1 Pseudomonadota bacterium
ATGACGAAGGTGAGCAGCCCGGCAAACACCCATGGGCTGAAAACGATCTGCAGCATCTTCAGCAGTGGATTGGTGCCTTCGAAGGAGTTCGGGCCAAGCGACATCATGCCCTGCTTCAGCATCAGCTGGGCAGCGGCGTTGGTCATGACCGTGAAGAGTATGAATGCGATGTACTTCATATCACGTCCCTAGGACACAAGCCCGAAAGACTTGGTGAAACATTTGCTTCAACTTTAACGAAATCCCACGCGGGCGAATTGCCGGGAACCATGTGGCCTTCTCATTCGGCCGCCTGCTGGCGCTGGCAGCCGCCCAGCTTAAGCGCGGTGCGAGCCCAGAAGCCGGAAACGAAGGCGGGGTCCCGCATTGCTTCCAGCCGCCGCCAGCCTGGAAACGAAGCTTCGAAAGTCTCCGCCCCCATGCGAGCGTCCTTGTAGGGGTTGACCGCGCCGCCGGCCGCAACGGTGATGGCATCGAGGCGTTCGAGCAGTGCAAGCGTCGAGGGCCCCCCGTTTGGAAAGTCCAGCGTCAGCGTGTAGCCGGGACGCGGGAACGACAGCAGGCCCGGCGAGCGCTGCGCGCCAAAACGCTTCAGCACGGTAAGGAACGACCCCTGCCCGGCGTCCCGCGCAGCCGCGAGCAGGTTCGGGATCGCGCGCCGCGCGGTCTCTTCCGGAACGACGCTCTGGTGCTGGAAAAGCCCTTTCGGGCCATAGAGCCGGTTCCAGTTCCGCACGCCGTCGAGCGGGAAGAAGAAGCTTTGATAGGGCGTCCTGCGCGGACCGACGGCCCTGCCCTTGCCCCAGCGATAGGCCGCGTTGAAGACTTTCAGAAACGGCCGGTTGAGCAGGTTAATTGGCGGCTGGAACGGTACTGCCAGACGGGCGCCGGCAGAACTGGCCGCCCGCGCACCGTGTTCGGCGTGATTGCCGGTCAGCAGCAGGCCCTGTCCGATGGACCGACCGCTGGCCAGCTGGTCGATCCAGGCAACCGCATATTCGTTGGCGTCATCCGCAGCTTCGGCGAGGTCAAAATATTCGGCCAGATCGCGAAATCGGGTCACCTGCTCGATGACGTCCAGCGAAGGCACGCGCATCAGGCGGACCTTCGCAGACACGACGAGGCCGGTCAGCCCCATGCCCCCGATGGTGGCTGCGAAGAGGCCTGGGTTCTCGTTTGCCGAACAGACGTAGCTCCTGCCGTCGGAACGCAGCAGCGTGAGCGACCCGACATGACAGCCGAAGGTGCCGCGGCGGTGATGGTTCTTGCCGTGCACGTCGTTGGCGATGGCGCCGCCAAGCGTGACGAACTGCGTGCCCGGCACCACCGCCGGAAAGAAGCCATGCGGTGCGGCATACGCGATAACGTCGGAAAGCAGCGCGCCTGCCTCAGCCTCGATGACTCCGCTTGCGGCATCGAAGGAGAGGATGCGGTTCATGCCGCGCATGTCGACCAGGCTGCCCGCAGGGTTCTGGCAGGTGTCGCCATAGGATCGGCCGTTGCCATAGGCCAGCAGCGAGCCCGGCGCTACGCCGCCTGCACGCTTGAGCAGCGCGACGGCCTCTCCCGCAGGAATGGCGCGCGACGTTGCCGGGCTGGTGCGGCCGAAGCTCTCGCAGGACCCCGTCACGGCACCAACACCGCCGCCAGCAGCATGACTGCGCCAGCGCCCACCATAAGCTGGCTGCGCCAGTCGCGGATGATGAACACCACCGGGTCCTCATCCATTTCGCCGCGCCGCGCCAGTATCCAGACCCGCATGGTGAGGTACAGCACAACCGGGGCCAACGGCCACACCATCCAGGGATGGGAGTAGAGCTCGCGCACGGCCGCGCTGTCGATATAGAGGGCGAGCACCAGCGTGGCGGAGAAAGCGGCGGCCATTCCGGCCTGGGCGATTACTTCCTGGTCTTCCACCCGGTAGCCCCTGCCGGCGATACGCTCGCCCGGCACAAGCTCGGTTGAACGCAACTCGACATATCGCTTCACCAGCGCCAGCGACAGGAAGAAGAAGATGGAGAAGGCCAGCAGCCAGAACGAGACATCGACGCCCGTGGCCGCCGCGCCCGCCAGGATACGCACGGTGTAGAGCCAGGCAAGCGTCAGCACGTCGATCAGCAGCATGCGCTTGACGGCCAGCGAGTAGGCCGTGGTGGCGACGAAATAGCCGGCCAGCACGGCGCCAAACTCCCAGGGCAGGAAGAGCGCCGCCGCCACGCTTATAGCCAGCAGCACCGCCACCGATGCCAATCCGAATGGAATGGAGAGAACGCCGCTGGCAAAGGGCCGGCTGCGCTTTGTGGGATGGCGCCTGTCGAGCGCAAGGTCGAAGAAGTCGTTGACGATATAGATGGCAGACGCCATCGCGCTGAACGAGATGAAGGCCAGAAGGCAGGCGGCGAGCATGCCGGGCTGGAAATAATCATGCGCCAGCACCATCGGCACGACGATCAGCGTATTCTTCAGCCACTGATGCGCCCGCAGCATCTTGAGCACGGTGCGCAGGCTCGCGCGCGGCGCGGCAATCAGGTCGCCGCCATTCGCCGCCTGCCAGCGCGCGGCAGGCCTGTCGGGCGCCACCACCAAAGCCTGGCGCGCGGCGTCGAACACCTTGAGGTCGTGACGGCTGTTTCCCGCATAGTCGAAACCGCCGTCCCCGTAAGCGGCCACCAGCGCAGCGCGCTTGCGCCCGGAGGTCAGGTTTTCCGGCCCTTCTGTTGCGAACACGCTGTCGAACAGGCCGAGATGCGTTGCGACCGCTTCCGCGAACTTTCGCGGCGAACCGGTGGCCAGGACGATCCTGCGGCCCGCGGCGCGTTCCCCGCGCAGGCGCTCGATCAGTTCCTCGCGATAGGGCAGCGAGGCGGCATCGATGTCGATGCGCGCCGCGATGGCCTGCTTCAGCGTGGCCGGACCGCGCAGCAGCCACAGCGGCACCATGAACAACAGCAGCGGGTTCTTGCGGAGAAGAACGAACAAGCTTTCCCAGAGCAGATCGCCAGCAATCAGCGTGCCGTCGAGATCGACGGCCAGCGGTATCGCATCGTGATGAGCTCGCGTGTCCATGGCTGCCCCGCGCTGCCTGTTGGAGGCCGCAACCAATTTCAGCGGCCTGGCGGGATATAGCTTCGGTGGCGCTAGGGAAGGTTAAACGGGGATGCGGGCGACTGCACTTTTGCTTTGCATCGTTAAGAGTCCGCTACCGGAAAAGCGAAAGGCCGGGCAAACCCGGCCTTATGGAATATGCGAGCCGCAGGGCTATCTGATGCGGGCAACACCGCCCGAGATTTCAATTGTCTCGGCCCCGGTAAGGGCCTCGCGGTCGCCATTGGGCAAAGTGACGAAGCAGCCATTGAAGCAGAAATCGACAGTCTCGCCGGCGCCGATCGCCAATTCGGACTTGCTGCCGCCTTCCGTGACGATGATCGTGCGCGGCTCCTGGTCTCTGTTGAGAGCGCTCGCGCCGAAGGCAACGCCGCCCGCGCCGACGAGGGTCAAGGCTGCAAGGATAATGGTCCTCATTGCGATTATCGGTGTCGCCACCGCCTCTGTTGGGTCGCAGGGCTTATCGCCCATTGCCGCGATCTTATAAGGGTTCCAATCTGAACGGCAACTGAATGACACGTTCATGCCACAATTTGATCACGCAGGATCCGGTTTCCTGCGCCTGCCCGCGGATTGCTTTTGCTTGGCCGCGGCCTTGGTGCTGAGCTGTTCCAGGTACTCGGCTTCCGCCTTTTCGTCGTCCACGGGCCATTCGGTGAGCTGTGGGATCGCCTTCATCGTGACCTCGCGGCGCACGAAGGGAATCTGGATGTTCTCCTTCTCGAAGGCCTCGAGAATTGCAAAGCGGATTTCGTTCTGCACGATCGAACCGTTGCCGATGTCCGACAGGAACATGCGCATCTCGAAATTGAGCGAGGATTCGCCGAAGGCTGCAAACAGCACGAAGGGCTCGGGGTTCTTCAGCACCAGCGGATGGCTGCGCGCGATTTCGAGCAGGACCTCGTGCACCCGCTTGACGTCCGAGCCGTAGGCCACGCCGACCGGGATCTCGATGCGCCCCAGCTTGTTTCGATGCGTCCAGTTGCCGACCGCGCCGTTGATCAGCTCGGAGTTGGGCAGGATCACGGTCTGGCGCTGGAAGGTCTCGATCTCGGTGGCGCGCACGCTGATCTTCTTGACCGTGCCCGACACCGCTCCTGCAACGATCCAGTCACCGGCCTTGAAGGGGCGCTCCGCCAGCAGGATCAGCCCCGACACGAAATTCGACACCACGTTCTGCAGGCCAAAACCGATACCGAGAGAGAGACCGCCAGCGACCAGCGCCAGGCTGGAAAGGTCGATGCCGGCAGACGAGATGCCGATCAGCGCCGCCAGCGCTATGCCGGCATAGCCGATCACGGTGCGGATGGAGTTGCGCACGCCTGCATCCACCTTGCCGCGCGCCATGACGGAGCCATCGAGCCAGCCCTGGAACCACCGGGTGATGAAATAGCCGAGCACGAAGACGACGACGCCCGTGACGAGCGCGAGCGGCGAGAATGAGAATGTGCCGATCCGGAAGCCCGTGGCCAGCTTGCTCAGCCAAGCCGCCATGTCTGCGGGTTTGAAGCCCCACTGCAGCAGCACCAGCGGCAGGAACACCAGAACGATGAGTATGTTGATCGCCGCGCTGACGACGAGGCCGAGCTGATCGAGCGTCGTCTCTTCCATGTCGAAGCGCGACTTGAGCCAGCCGCCGATCGGTGTCTCGGCAAAGCTGCCTTCTTCCGAAATGGCGCGCGAAGAGAGGAAGCCGATATAGGCGGTGGCAAGCATCGCGCCGGTGATGACTATCTGCTGCGATACGAATTGCGCCAGGCTGACATAGCCGAGCAACGCCGAAACGATGGTGGCAATGCCAATGCCGTACAGAAAATAGCGCAGGGCGGCCGGCCAGGGGCGGGATGCGCCGTTTTCGTCGGCAAAGGGCCGGACAACGCCGATCAGCACCAGAAGCACGCCAACGACGAGCGAAGCGATCAGGCTTTTGACGATGGTGACCGAAAGCGGCGAACTCAGCGTTTCGCTGACCAGCCCCATGAAATAGTCGAGGCCTACGACCACCGCCGTTGCAGTCATCAGCCAGACCAGCAGGCGCGCAGCGCGTGACTCGATCGGGATCAGCCGCCAGTTCGACATATCCGGCGAGAGCGCAGCATGGCTCAGCCGATTGATGAAAAAGGCAACGAACAGCACGAAGAACACGCCGCCGATGAGAAGGCCTATATCGCCGCGCAGCACGTTGAAATAGTTGTAGAGCGCCACGGTTCCGGCCAGGAACACACCCATCGCCAGCGTAGGCAGCAGGGTCGACCAGAACGCGACCGAAAGCCGGCTGAGATAGGATGGGGCTTCCAGAACCGGGTCGCGGTTGATCAGCCTGCCGAACAGCCGCCTGCCGCCGAACTGCAGCACCGCGGCCGCAAGCAGCGCAAAGAAGGTCGCGGCCACCACGGCGCGATACTTGAACTGCACCACGAAGCGCAGCCACGAGGAAACCGAGTTGTAGAGGCGGGAAAACTCCCACTGCACAGCATGGCCGACCTCGCCGTCCAGGGCGCTGCTCAGTTCGTAGCGCTTGGTCAGCATGTTGGTGAACAGGTCGCGGCGCAGCCCGGCAACCTTGCTGAGCTGTCCGTTGACACGAACCGACAAATCCTCGGCCTTGCCGAGCACCACGTTGATCTCGGCCTTCTCGGTGGTCAGCGCGCGGCGCTCATTGGCCACCATTTCCGGTTCGGGCGGCTGGCCTTCGGCGGGCGCGCTGCCCAGCTGGCCGATACGCGAGTTGATTTCGGCCAGGCGCGGACGGAAGGCGACGCCGCTCTCCAGCAGCGACTTGTCGATCGCCTCGAGTTGACTGCGGATTTCCACCAGCGCGGCATCGTCGCCGCTCTTGGCCTCAATCTTCTTGTCGAGCGCCTCGACCTGCTTGGTTAGATCCTCGATCTTCTGGCGCTGTTCAGCCACCACCCCCGCGGATGGCGACGCGACCGGTGCGTGCGCTGCCGGCGCGGCGGGCCCGACTGCCGGCTGCGAGGAGGCAGGCGCCTCGGGTGCCGCCTCCTGCGCATGAGCAACGAGCCCGTTGCTGCCGATAACGGCAACCAGGACAAACAACGCGGCAAGCCGCTTGAGGATCGGGAGGCGAAGCTGACGATTCAAAGGGTTCACAAACGGTTTCTCGATGGGCACCAGTGATAAAGACGGCTGGACAACGGAGCAAGCCGCTTGATCGGCTCCGAGGTCGGCCATACGAAAGGCCGTGGCGCAATTTTGGCGCTGGCGCGGCCGGGGTGCAGTTAGTGTGCGCGGCATCCAAAACCGGATGGCATGGAATCATGGCGGAATATTCGGTCTTCTCGCTTTTGAAGAACGCTTTCTCGGGCAACCCCGACTGGAAGCCTGCCTGGCGCAAGCCGGAGCCCAAGCCCTCCTACGACGTGATCGTGATCGGCGGCGGCGGGCACGGGCTTTCGACCGCCTATTATCTCGCCAAGGAACACGGCATCACCAATGTCGCGGTGCTTGAGAAGGGCTATCTCGGCTCCGGTAATGTCGGGCGCAACACCACCGCCGTGCGCTCCAACTACCTCCTGCCGGAAAACATCCGCTTCTACGAGCATTCGATGAAGCTGTGGGAGAGCCTCTCCCACGACCTCAACTACAACGTCATGTTCTCGCAGCGCGGCGTGCTCAACCTCGCGCACACGCCCGGCCAGCTTGACGACTATGCGCGCCGCGGCAACGCCATCATCCATTCGGGCGCCGACTCCGTGCTGATGACGCCAGCCGAGATCAAGCGCCTGATGCCCGGCATCGACATTTCGGCATCGGCGCGGTTCCCGATCATTGGCGGGCTGATGCAATGGCGCGCGGGCACTGCGCGCCACGACGCCGTGGCCTGGGGCTATGCGCGCGGCGCCGACAGGCGCGGCGTCGACATTCTGGAGAATTGTGAAGTCACCGGCTTCATCAAGGACGGCGACCGCGTGGTCGGCGTCACCACCACGCGCGGCGAGATCCGTGCCAAGAAGGTCGCGGTGGCCGTTGCCGGTTCCACCGGCCATGTCATGAGCATGGCCGGCATCGACAGGCTGCCGATCGAAAGCCACGTTCTGCAGGCCTTCGTGTCGGAGTCGCTAAAGCCGTTCCTCGACACGGTCGTGACTTTCGGCATGGGCCACTTCTATGTCGGCCAGTCCGACAAGGGCGGCCTGATCTATGGCGGCGACCTCGATGGCTACAACAGCTATGCCCAGCGCGGAAACCTGGCCGTTGTTGAGGAAGTGAACAGCGAGATGCTGGCTCTGTTCCCCAGCCTTGCCCGCGTGCGCGTGCTGCGCTCCTGGGGCGGGGTGTGCGACATGTCGATGGACGGCTCGCCGATCATCACCACCGGCCCCCTGCCCGGCATGTATCTGAACTGCGGCTGGTGCTACGGCGGCTTCAAGGCAACCCCCGGCTCGGGCTGGTGCTTTGCCCACACCATCGCCAAGGACGAGCCGCACGAAATCAACGCGCCTTTTACGCTCGACCGCTTCCATCGCGGCGCCATCATCGACGACAAGGGCGTGGGCTCGACCCCGCGCCTGCACTGAGCGGAGATTTGCGATGCTGATCACCTGCCCCTATTGCGGCCCGCGCGACGTCTCCGAATACACCTATCAGGGCGATGGCAACCGCACGCGCCCCGATCCCGCCTCGACCGATCAGGAGGCATGGAACGCCTATGTCTACGACCGGCTGAACCCGCGCGGCGAGCATCATGAGATCTGGCAGCACTCGGGCGGCTGCCGCGCTCACCTGAAAGTCACGCGCAATACCTTGACCCATGTGATCTCCAGCGTCGGCTTCGCGCGCGATGCTGGGCACCGCAAGTCGGACGGCCATCGCAAGACGGGAGCCAAGGCATGAGCCCGCGCCGCGCCGTGTCCGGCGGTCGCATCGACCGCCTTCGCACCGTCCGCTTCACCTTCGACGGCAAGCCCTACACCGGCCATGCCGGCGACACGCTGGCATCGGCCCTGCTCGCCAATGGCGTGACGCTGTTTGGCCGTTCGTTCAAATACCACCGGCCGCGCGGCGTGCTGACCGCCGGCGTGGAGGAGCCGAACGCGCTTGTCACCGTGCTGAGCGGCGGCGTGCGCGAGCCCAATATTCCGGCCACGACGATCGAGATCCATGACGGGCTGGTCGCCGAGAGCCAGAACCGGTTCCCTTCGCTCGCCTTCGACATCGGCGCGGTCAACCAGCTCGGCAGCCGGTTCCTCGGCGCCGGCTTCTACTACAAGACCTTCATGGGTCCGGTGATCGGACCGCTGAAGGGCACCCGCTTCTGGATGTTCTGCGAATATTTCATCCGCCGCGCCGCCGGCCTCGGCCGCGCCGGCACGGAAAAGGACCCGTCGCGCTACGAGCGCATGAACGCCTTTTGCGACGTGCTGGTGGTGGGTGCGGGTCCGGCCGGGCTGATGGCTGCGAGAGCGGCTGCGGACAAGGGCGCGCGCGTCATCCTCGCCGATCTGGACGCGACGCCGGGCGGATCGGCCAACTGGTCGGACGAGACCGTCGACGGCATGACAGCTGCCGACTGGGCGGCCGCAATGGTGCGCGACCTGAAGGCGCGCGAAAATGTGCGCGTGCTGCCGCGCACCACGGTCTGGGGCTACTATGACAGCAACACGCTGGCAGCACTTGAACGCGTCGCCGACCACAAGCTGGCGCCTGCCATAGGCGAGCCGCGCCACCGCCACTGGACTATCCGCGCGCAGGCAGTGGTGCTGGCCACTGGAGCACTGGAGCGGCCGCTGGTGTTTCCGGGCAACGACCGGCCGGGAGTGATGCTGGCGGGCGCAGCCGAGCGCTACGTCAACCAATATGGCGTGCTGCCGGGTCGCAAGTTCGCGATCTTCACCAACAACGACAGTGCCTATCGCACAGCGCTTGCGCTGAAGAAGGCCGGCGGCGAGATCGCGGCAATCATCGACGTCCGCGACGAAATCTCCGCTGCTGCCCGCGAGATCGCAGGCAAGGTCGGCGGCGCGCATCTTGTCGGCCATGCCGTGATCGACACCGAAGGCGGCAAGCAGCTGAGCGGCATCAAGGTCCAGCGCACCGACGCCAAGCCCGGGGCGTTGTCGGGCGATCCGCGCAATATCTTCGCAGACTGCCTGCTGATTTCGGGCGGCTGGTCGCCGACCATCCACCTCGCCAGCCAGGCCGGGCTGAAACCGGTGTGGGACGACGCCCTGCAAGCCTTTCTGCCGCCGCAGGCGACGCAGAACTGGGTCGGCGCCGGTGCCTTCAACGGCAGCTTCGCCACTGCGGAAGCCTTGGCCGAGGGGCACGCTGCCGGCATCAAGGCGGCTGGCGCTCCGGTCGCCGACATCGAACTGCCGGCCGTCGATGACGATGGGCTCGACCCGAACCCCGCGCCGCTCCTCGAAATCAAGGCCAAGGGCAAGGCCTTCGTAGACCACCAGCACGACGTGACGGCCGACGACGTGCGGCTTGCCCATCAGGAAGGTTTTGTCTCGGTCGAGCACCTGAAGCGCTACACCACGCTCGGCATGGCGACCGACCAGGGCAAGAGCTCCAACGTGCCGGGCCTTGCCATCATGGCCGATGCGCTCGGCAAGCAGATTCCGGAAGTCGGCACCACGCGGTTCCGCCCGCCCTTTGCGCCCGTCTCGGTGGGCTCGCTGGCCGCCGAACGTTATGGCGACATCAGGCCCGACCGGCTGACGCCGATGCACGACTGGCACATCGACAACGGCGCGACCATGTATGGCGCCGGCCTCTGGCACCGGCCCATAATTTACGGCCTGCCGGGCGAGACGGTCGAGCAGGCCTATGTGCGCGAGACGAAGACCGTGCGCGAGGGCGTCGGCCTCGTCGATGTCTCAACCCTCGGCAAGATCGCCGTGCAGGGTCCGGATGCGGCCGAGTTCCTCGACCGCGTCTACACCAACATGTTCTCCACCCTGGCGGTCGGAAAGGCCCGCTACGGCCTGATGCTGCGCGAGGACGGTCTTGTCCTCGACGACGGCACGACATGGCGGCTGGGGGAGCACGACTTCCTGATGACCACCACCACGGCAAACGCCAGCAAGGTGATGCAACATCTGGAATATCTGCTCGACGTGGTGTGGCCGGAGCTGAAGGTGCAACTCACTTCTGTTACCGACCGGTGGGCGGGTGCCGCAATCTCCGGTCCGCGCTCGCGCGATGTGCTCGCCGCCTGCGTGACCGGCACCAGGGTGGACAACGAGACGCTGCCTTTCATGGGCATCGTGCATGGCGAAATCGAAGGCGCGAACATGATGATCTGCCGCCTCTCCTTCTCCGGCGAGCTGGCCTACGAGGTCTATTGCGGCGCCGGCCATGGCACCCATGTGTGGGAAGCGCTGATGGAAGCCGGCAAGCCCTTCGGCATCGTGCCCTACGGCCTCGAGGCGCTCGGCACCATGCGCATCGAGAAGGGCCATGTCACCGGCGCCGAGATCGACGGGCGCACCACCGCGCGCGACCTGCACCTCGACTGGATGCTGTCCAAGAAAAAGCCCTTCGTCGGCTCGGCCATGATGGACCGCGAAGGGCTTGTCGGCGAAGGCAGGCTGCAGCTCGTCGGCATCATCCCGCTCGACAACCGCCCGGTGAACGGCGGCGCGCACATTGTCGAGGAACTGCACGAGGACGGCCCGCGCGGCTCTATCGGCCATGTCACGGCCATGTGCTATTCTCCGACGCTCGGCAAATACATCGCGCTAGCGCTGGTGAAGGATGGCAAGAGCCGCCGCGGCACCCGCGCCTTCGTCTCCGACCCGCTGCGCAAGCGTTTTGGGCCGGTCGAGATCGTCAGCCACCATTTCTATGACCCGGAAGGGAGCCGCATGCATGGTTGAGCAGGAATCCCCGCTGAAGCCGGTGTGGAAGCCCGGCTCGCACGGCAATTTTTCCGCCGGCATCGGCGTCTATCTGTCGGAGACGATGCCCGGCTCGATCGTCCAGTTGGCGTCTTGGCCGGGCGAGGAAAAGGCGATCATCGCCGCCATCAGGAAGGTGGCGGGTCTGACGCTGCCCGATGGCGCCGGCGGCGGCGCGCCGGGCGAGGCCAAGGCAGCCTTCGGCTTCGCGCCCGGAAAGTTCCTCGTGGTGGACGAGAAGGAAGGGCTGGCCGACGCCTTCGCCAAGGAGGTCGACATTTCGGTCGGCACGGTGACTGACCTGTCGCATGGCCGCACCGCGATCCGCATCGCCGGCCCGAAGGCGGAGTGGGTGCTGGCGAAATTCTTCGCCATCGATTTTTCGCAAACCGCCTTCCCGGTCGGCGCAGGCCGCTCAACGGTGCATCACGATATCTTCGCGATGATCCAGCGCACGGCGCCGACGCAGTTCGACCTATACGTCTTCCGCTCCTTCGCGCGCAGCTTCTGGACCGCGCTGTGCCAGGCATCGGAGGAAGTCGGATATGAGGTGAGATAGCCCCGGTGCAGCAGCACTAAAGGAAAAAACGGGGAAGCGATGAACAGCCTCACTTCCAGAACGTGACCCACTCGTCCTGCGGAGCGCGGTCGGTGCGGAATGTGCTTTCAGGCTTGGTCGTATCTTCGTACCCCAGCGCCATGCCGCAGACCACGATTTCCTCGTCGGGGATGTTCAGGATAGGCCTGATCTGCTGGTGATAGGGCGCAAACGCCGCCTGCGGGCAGGTGTGCAGCCCCCTCGCCCGCGCGGCGATCATGATGTTCTGCAGGAACATGCCGTAGTCGATCCACGAGCCCTGATTGAGCCGGCGGTCGATGGTGAAGATCATGCCCACGGGCGCGTCGAAGAAGATAAAGTTGCGGTCGTGCTGGGCGCGCATGCGCTCCACCTCGCGCCGGCCGATGCCAAGCGCGCTGTAGAGGCCGAAGCCGTTGGCGCGGCGGCGCGCCAGATAGGGCTCGAAGAACTGGTCGGGATAATATTTGTATTCGTCCCAGACTGCCTTTTCGGCGCGGATGCCGGAATTCAGGATCGCGTCGGCGATGCGCTGCCTGGTCTCGCCCGTGGTGACATAGACCTTCCACGGCTGCATGTTGGTGCCCGAGGGCGCACGCGCGGCAACCTCGAGAATGTCGCGGACCGTCTGGTCGTCCACAGGCGTCGGCAGAAAGGCGCGCACCGAGCGTCGCGACATGATCGCCTCATCGACGTCATGTGCCACGTCATTCGAATTCGCCCCGGTTCCGCGTGCAAGCATGACCTTTTCCTTCTGATACGGTCCGCAACCGGAACGTCTCCCTCGCCCCCGGTTGCCCCAGCATTTGCACCAGCCCACTCGCTCTCGCAAGCAATACCTGCACTACGTGAAATTCCGCTTGAATTTTTCATCGAACTGTCATCTGGTGAAATTTGAGGAGAAATTTTCATGTCGCCGCAGAAGGCCCGACATTCAGCGACTGCCGGCTCGCCCGAAAACAGCGCCAATGCACTGCTGGCGCGCGATCTGCGTGCGCTTCGCAAGGGGCGCGGCCTGACGCTTTCGGAAGTCGCGCTGACGCTCGGCCGATCGGTCGGCTGGCTGAGCCAGGTCGAGCGCGGCCTGTCGACACCCTCCATCGGCGACCTGCGCGCATTTGCCGAGCTGTTCGGCGTGCCGGTCAGCCTGTTTTTCGGCCATGACGTGCCCGACGAGGCCGAACGCGGCGTGATCGTGCGTGCCGGACGCCGCCGCTCGCTGGGCACGAGCGAAACCGGCCTGGTGGAAGAACTGCTGTCGCCGGACCTCGGCGGCAGCTTCGAGATGCTGCGTTCCGAATTCGCGCCCGGCGCGGAGCTGAAGAAGGCCGCCAACCGGCCGACCGAGGAAGCCGGCTATGTGGTGTCCGGTGTGTTCGAGATCGAGATCGACGGCACATGGCACCATCTGGGCGAAGGCGACAGCTTCAGGTTTGAGGGCAAGCCGTTCCGGTGGAGGAATCCGGGCAGCGAGCCGGCTGTGGTGATCTGGGTGATCTCGCCGCCGGTCTATTGAGGAATATCGGACTTACATGGGCGCCGGCAGAGGAGCCGGCGCCGAAACGTGAATTGAGGGAGGATTGAATGGCGGAGTTTCCGACGACGGCACGTGTGGTCATTATTGGCGGCGGCGCGGTCGGCGTCTCAGCGCTCTACCATCTGGCCAAGGCGGGCTGGACCGACTGCGTGCTGCTGGAAAAGAACGAACTGACCTCCGGCTCCACCTGGCATGCGGCCGGCAACGTGCCGACCTTCTCGTCGTCCTGGTCGCTGATGAACATGCAGCGCTACTCCACGGAGCTCTACCGGGGGCTGGCGGCCGAAGTCGACTACCCGATGAACTATCATGTCACCGGCTCGCTGCGCCTTGCCCACTCGAAGGAGCGCATGCGCGAGTTCCAGCGCGCCAAGGGCATGGGCCGCTACCAGGGCATGGACATCGAGGTGATCGGCCGCGACGAGATCACCGGCCGCTATCCTTTCATCGAGACGCATGAGCTGGAAGGCGCGCTCTACGACCCGAACGACGGCGACATCGACCCCGCACAGCTCACCCAGGCGCTGGCCAAGGGCGCGCGCGACATGGGCGCCAAGATCATCCGCTTCTGCCCGGTCAGCGGCGTGCGCCGCGAAAACGGCGAATGGGTCATCGCCACCGCACAGGGCGAGATCCGCTGCGAATATGTCGTCAACGCCGCCGGCTACCGCGCACAGGAAGTGGGCCGGATGTTCGGCCGCGAAGTGCCGATGATGGTCATGAGCCATCAATACATCCTGTTCGATGAGATCCCCGAACTAGCCGCATGGAGCAAGGAAGCCGGCCAGAAACTGCCGCTGCTGCGCGACGTGGACAGCTCCTACTACCTGCGCCAGGAAAAGAACGGCATGAACCTCGGCCCCTATGAGCGCAACTGCCGCGCCCATTGGGCTACCGACGACGACCCGATGCCCGAGGACTTCTCCTTCCAGCTCTATCCGGACGATCTGGAGCGGCTGGAATGGTATCTCGACGATGCCGTGCGCCGCGTGCCTATCCTCGGCACGGCCGGCCTCTCCAAGGTCATCAACGGCCCTATCCCCTACGCGCCGGATGGCAACCCGCTGATCGGCCCGATGCCCGGCGTGCCCAATGCCTTCGAAGCCTGCGTCTTCACCTTCGGCATCGCCCAGGCCGGCGGCGCCGGCAAGGTGCTGGCCGAGTGGGTAACACAGGGCCAGACCGAATGGGACATGTGGTCGTGCGACCCGCGCCGCTTCACCTCGTTTGCCGCCGCGCCCGACTATGCGGTGGCCAAGGGCATGGAAATCTACGGCAACGAATATGCCATCTGGTTCCCGCGCCACGCCTGGCCGGCCGGCCGCGACCGCAAGCATTCGCCGGTCCACGATCGCATCAAGAAGCTCGGCGCGCAGTTCAACTCCTATAATGGCTGGGAGCGCGCCACCTGGTTCGCTCAACCCGGCGACGACCTGTCGGAGGAGTCTACGCAGACCTTCGCCCGCTCCGGCCCGTGGGAGAAAAGAATCCGCGAAGAGTGCCTCGCCGTGCGCGACGCCGCCGGCATCCTCGACCTGCCCGGCTTCTCGCGCTTCCGACTGCAGGGCCCCGGCGCGCGCGCCTGGCTGTCGACGCTGATCACCGGCGTGGTGCCGAAGCCCGGCCGCATCGGCCTCGGCTACTTCGCCGACGACGCCGGCCGCATCGTCACCGAAATGTCGATCATGGCAATCGACGAGGACTTCTTCTTCCTCATCACCGCGGCGGTTGCCCAGTGGCACGATTTCGAATGGCTGCAGAAGCACCTGCCCGCAGGCACGGAGATCACGCTGCAGGACGTGACTGAAAACTTCTCCTGCCAGATCCTGTCGGGTCCGAATTCGCGTGCGATCCTGGCGGAACTGACCGACGCCGACCTGTCAAAGCCCTGGCTCACCCACCAGAGCGCGCAGGTTGCGGGGCGCTGGTGCCAGCTGGTGCGCGTGTCCTTTGCCGGCGAGCTGGGCTGGGAAATCCATACGAAGATCGAGGACACGGCCGCGATCTTCGACGCGGTTTGGGAAGCCGGCCAGAAGCACGGCCTGAAGCCGTTCGGCATGTTCGCGCTGGACGCCCTGCGGCTGGAAAAGGGCTACCGCGCCTGGAAGGGCGATCTTTCCACCGACTACACCGTGCTGCAGGGCGGGCTCGAACGCTTCGTGAAGTGGGACAAGCCCGAGTTCAAGGGCAAGACAGCCCTTCAGAACGAGAAGCAGCAGGGTGTTTCGAAGCGCTTCGTGACGCTGGTGATCGACGCCGGCGAATGCGACGCGCCTTACATGTCGACCATCTGGCACGACGGCAAGGTGGTGGGCGAAACCACGTCAGGAGGCTTCGGCTACAGGGTGGACAAATCCATCGCCCTTGGCATGATCCGCGCCGACCTCGCCGTGCCTGGCACCAAGGTGCAGGTGGAAATCTTCGGCGAGAATTGCGCCGCGGTGGTGCAGGAAGACCAGCCGCTGTGGGATCCGAAGAACGAAAGGTTGCGTGCATGACGAAGGTTGTCCTCACGGACGGCGGCATGGGCCAGGAGCTCGTGCGCAGAAGCAAGAGCGAGCCCACGCCGCTGTGGTCGGCAAAGGTGCTGATGGACGAGCCCGATCTGGTGCGCGGCCTGCATGCTGAGTTCATCCGGGCGGGTGCCCGGGTGATCACGCTCAACACCTATTCCGCGACGCCCGAGCGGCTGGAACGGGAGGGCGCGCCGGAATTGTTCAAGCCGTTGCAGAAGCGGGGCATCGAACTGGCCAAGGCAGCGCGCGACGAGGCGGGAGACGCCGCCATCGCCGGCTGCCTGCCGCCGCTGTTCGGCAGCTATGCGCCGGCGCTGACCATCTCCTATGAGAAGACGCTGGACATCTATCGCCAGGTCGTTGCCGAACAGGCCGATCATGTCGACCTGTTCCTGTGCGAGACCATGGCCTCGGCCGACGAGGCACGCGCCGCCGTCACCGCCGCGACCGAAAGCGGCAAGCCGGTCTGGGTCTCCTGGACGCTGGCCGACCATGGCGAACCGCGCCTGCGCAGCGGCGAAAGCCTTGCCGCCGCCAATGCCGCCCTTGGCGACAGGCCCCTCGCCGCGCGGCTCATCAATTGCTGCCGCCCCGAGGCGGTCGATGCGGCCTTTGCGGACCTGCTCGCGCTGGGCGGCAAGGTCGGTGCCTATGCCAACGGCTTCACCGCCGTCGAGGCGCTGAAGCATGGCGGCACGGTCGACGTGCTGCATGCCCGCCACGATCTCGATCCCGCTGCCTACGCCGACTTCGCCATTGGCTGGGTAAAGCGCGGCGCCTCCATCATCGGCGGCTGCTGCGAGGTCGGACCGGAACACATCGCCGCCCTGCGCGACTTCCTTGTCGCCGACGGGTTCGAAATCGCAGGAGCCTTCGATGCCTAAGCCGTCCGCCCGCGTTTCCGGCATCACCCCCTCCGGCAAGGACGGGTGGGAGGTGCATTTCGAGGCCGTGACCCGCAAGGAGGCCGGCGAGGACATCATCATGCTCTCCGTCGGCGACCACGATTTCGACACGCCGGCCGAGACCGTCGAAGCCTGCGTAACCGCCGTGCGCGGCGGCTACCACCACTACACGCAGCTGCCCGGCATTCCCCGCCTTCGCGAGGCCATGGCGCGGATTTCCACGCAGTCGACCGGCGTTGCCACCACCGCCGACGAGATTCTTGCCGCACCTGGCGGCCAGCTCGCGCTCTATACTGCCACGCAGGCCGTGCTCGATCCCGGCGACCACGCCATCGTGGTGGCGCCCTACTACGCCACCTATCCTCCCACCTTCCGTGCGGCAGGTGCCGATTTCACCGTGGTCGAGGCCCGGTCGGAAGACGGTTTTCAGCCGCGCGCCGAGGATATCGAGAAGGCGGTGAAGCCCAACACCCGCGCCATCCTCATCAACACGCCGAACAATCCAACCGGCGCGGTCTATACGCGGGAAAGCCTTGAAGGCCTCGCTGAAGTCTGCCGCAAGCACGACCTCTGGCTTCTGTCGGACGAGGTCTACTGGACGCTCGGCGGCGGCGAGCACCTGTCACCACGCGCGCTTCCCGGCATGGCCGAGCGCACGCTGGTCATCAACTCCATGTCGAAGAGCCACGGCATGACCGGCTGGCGCATCGGCTGGCTGACCGGCCCGAAGGACCTCATTGCAGTTCTGGCCAGCCTCAACCTCGTCACCACCTACGGGCTGGGCGATTTCATCTCGCGCGCGGCGGCCGAGGCGCTGGAAAACGGCTACGGCGTGAAGGAAATCGCCGAACGCTACGCGGCCCGGCGCACCGTGTTCCTCGATGCCGTGCACGGCCTCAATAACATCACCGTGCGCGGCTCGGCGGGCGGCATGTATGTCATGCTCGACGTGAGCGCCATCGAACCCGATTGCGAGAAATTCGCCTTCGGCTTGCTGGCGGCGGAAAACGTTGCCGTCATGCCCGGCTTGAGCTTCGGCGAATCCGCGGCCGGCCACATCCGCATCAGCCTGTGCCAGCCCGAAGAAACATTGATGGAAGCCGCAGGGCGCCTGCGCCGCTTCGTCGCCTCCTACAGCACATCCAAGGAAAGCATAACCGCATGACCTCCCTGCCGCAAAAGGCCATTCCCAGCAAAGCAAGGGCCGTCATCATCGGCGGCGGCGTATCCGGCTGCTCCGTCGCCTACCATCTCGCCAAGCTCGGCTGGACCGACATTGTCCTGCTCGAGCGAAAGCAGCTCACCTGCGGCACCACCTGGCACGCTGCGGGCCTGATCGGCCAGCTGCGCGCCTCGCAGAACATGACGCGGCTGGCGAAATATTCCGCCGACCTCTACGTCAAGCTCGAGGAAGAGACCGGCGTTGCCACCGGCATGCGCCAGGTCGGCTCCATAACGGTCGCGCTGACGGAAGAGCGCAAGCACGAAATCTACCGCCAGGCTTCGCTGGCCCGCGCCTTCGACGTCGACGTGCGCGAGATCTCGCCGCAGGAAGTCAAGGAGATGTATCCGCATCTCAACGTCTCCGACGTGGTCGGCGCCGTGCACCTGCCGCTCGACGGCCAGTGCGATCCGGCCAACATCGCCATGGCGCTCGCCAAGGGCGCGCGCCAGCGCGGCGCGAAGGTCGTCGAGGGCGTGAAGGTCACCGCGGTCCACCAGAAGAACGGCCGCGTCACCGGCGTTTCATGGGCGCAAGGCGAAGAACAGGGCACGATCGAAACCGACATCGTCATCAACTGCGCCGGCATGTGGGCGCGGGAACTCGGCGCCATGTCGGGCGTGACGGTGCCGCTGCACGCCTGCGAACATTTCTATCTCGTCACCGAAGCCATCGAGGGCCTTGGCCGCCTGCCCGTGCTGCGCGTGCCGGACGAGTGTGCCTACTACAAGGAAGACGCCGGCAAGATGATGCTGGGCGCCTTCGAGCCGGTCGCAAAGCCGTGGGGCATGGAAGGCATCCGCGAGGATTTTTGCTTCGACCAGCTACCCGAGGACTTCGAGCATTTCGAGCCCATCCTCGAAATGGGCGTGAACCGCATGCCGATGCTGGGCACCGCCGGCATCCACACCTTCTTCAACGGTCCCGAGAGCTTCACGCCCGACGACCGCTATTATCTCGGCGAAGCGCCGGAGCTTGGCGGCTACTGGGTGGCGGCCGGCTACAACTCCATCGGGATCGTTTCCTCCGGCGGCGCCGGTATGGCGTTGGCGCAGTGGATCAATGACGGCGAAGCACCCTTCGACCTCTGGGAGGTCGACATCCGCCGCGCCCAGCCGTTCCAGAAGAACCGCGCCTATCTCAAGGAGCGCGTGTCCGAGACGCTCGGCCTGCTCTATGCCGACCACTTCCCCTATCGCCAGGTGGTCACCTCGCGCGGCGTGCGCCGCTCGCCGATCCACGAGCACCTGAAGGCGCGCGGCGCCGTGTTCGGCGAGGTCGCCGGCTGGGAGCGCGCCAACTGGTTTGCCAAGGAAGGCCAGGAGCGTGAATACCGCTATAGCTGGAAGCGGCAGAACTGGTTCGAGAACGGCCGCGAGGAACATCTAGCGGTGCGCAACAATGTCGGCCTGTTCGACATGACCTCCTTCGGCAAGATCCGGATCGAAGGGCGCGATGCACTCGCCTTCCTGCAGCGCATGTGCGCCAACGATCTCGACGTCGCGCCGGGCAAGATCGTCTACACGCAGATGCTGAACAATCGCGGCGGCATCGAAAGCGATCTCACCATCTCGCGCCTGTCGGAAACCGCCTTCTTCGCGGTGGTGCCGGGCGCAACGCTGCAGCGCGACCTGGCCTGGCTGCGCAAGCACGTGCGCGACGAGTTCGTCGTCATCACCGATGTGACGGCGTCCGAATCCGTGCTCTGCCTGATGGGCCCGCGTTCGCGCGAACTGATTCAGAAGGTCAGCCCCAACGACTTTTCGAACGAGAACAACCCGTTTGGCACTTTCCAAGAAATCGAGATCGGCATGGGGCTTGCCCGCGCTCATCGCGTGACCTATGTCGGCGAACTCGGCTGGGAGCTCTACGTCTCGACCGACCAGACGGCGCATGTCTTCGAGGCGCTGGAAGAGGCCGGCCGCGAATTCGACCTGAAGCTGTGCGGCCTGCACACGCTCGATTCCTGCCGCATCGAAAAGGCTTTCCGCCATTTCGGCCACGACATCACCGATGAGGACCACGTGCTGGAAGCTGGCCTCGGCTTTGCCGTGAAGACCGGCAAGGGCGAATTCATCGGCCGCGACGCGGTGCTCGCCAAGAAGGAAGCCGGCCTCGACCGGCGACTGGTGCAGTTCCGCCTCACCGATCCGGAGCCGCTGCTGTTCCACAACGAGGCGATCGTGCGCGACGGCAAGATCGTGGGCACGGTGACGTCCGGCAATTACGGCCACCATCTCGGCGGCGCCGTCGGCATGGGCTACGTGCCGGCCAAGGGCCAGAGCGCGGCCGATATCCTCGGCTCGGAATACGAGATCGAGATCGCCGGCGAGCGCTTTGCTGCAGAGGCTTCGCTGAAGCCGATGTACGATCCGAAGGCCGAGCGGATAAGGGCGTAAGCGTCATTACCCTCCCCCTTGTGGGGAGGGCGCTCAAAACGCTGTCAACTTGCGCCGCACTCTCCGCAGGAAGGCGGCGCGGGTTTCCGGCGTGGAACTGTCCATCAGGTAATGCGCCAGGAACAGTGTGCGGCAGCGCCAGCCGCACAGCGCCCGGATGCCGCGCAGGATCGTCTTGCGTCCCGGATGGCCCACCACATGCGACCACCAGCGCGGCGCGCCGCAGGTGGTGATGACTGCGATCTTGGAGACATGCGTCATCAGCGGCCGGATCGGACCCGGCCCTTTCGGCAGCTCGAAAGCCACGTCGGTTGCCCAGACGCGGTCAAGCCACCCCTTCAGCATCGCCGGCAGGCCGTACCACCAGGTCGGATAGATGAAGACAATGGCCTCGGCCCACTTCAGGTGCTCGATATGCGCGCCCAGCGCCGGATCGGTCGGGGCGCGATCGTTGTATTCCCGCCGCTCGCAGTCGCGCATTACGGGATCGAAATTTTCGGCATAGAGATCGACCAGCCGCGCCTCGCAGCCCTTGGCCGCAATCGCCTCCAGCGCGGCGTCGCGCACCGCCGCGCAAAAGCTCTCCGGCACCGGATGGCAATAGACGACCAGGACTTTCATTTCACCCCACTGCCAGCTGCAAAGCCCGGAACAGGTATGTCTCGCCCGACCGCCAATCGCAATCCGGGTTCTCGCCGATCGTCTTGCCCGGGCTGAGGATATTGGCAGTCACCTACCCCTCCTGCTTCAGCGCGCTTTCGTGCCAGCGCCGCAAGATGAGATGCGAGATAAGCGACAGCACCAGGAAAATGACGATGCCGGTGAGCGAAATGAGGATCAGCGCCGCAAACAGCCGCGGCGCGTTGAGCCGATAGCCGGCCTCGATGATGCGCGAGGCGAGGCCCGACGACTGGCCGGAGGCACCGGCGACGAACTCGGCCACCACCGCGCCGATTAGCGAAAGCCCGCCGGCGATCTTCAGCCCACCGAGGAAATAGGGCATGGCCGCCGGCAGCCGCAGGTGCCAAAGCTCCTGCCAGCGGGTCGCGCCGTTCAGGCGAAACAGGTCGCGCAGGTTCCGGTCCACCGAGTTGAGGCCGAGCGTGGTGTTGGAGAGGATCGGGAAAAAGGCGACGATCCACGCGCACAGCAAAAGCTTGGCGGTCTGGTTGTCGACATAGATGTTGATGAGCGGGAAGATCGCCACGATCGGCGTGACCTGAAGCACGACCGCGAAGGGGAAGAATGACATCTCCACCCATTTCGATTGCGCGAAGAGAACCGCCAGCCCCACACCGCCGCTCACCGCCAGAAGCAGACCGAGAAATGTGATCTTCAGCGTCACCAGCAGCGAGCCGAACAAGAGCCCGGCGTCCGCATAGAGCGTCTGCACCACCACGCCGGGGCGCGGCAGGATATATTGCGGGATCTCGTTCCAGACGCAGACGCGGTCCCACAGCCAGATCGCCAGCGCCATGATGGCGAGGGGCACCACCCATCTGCCGATGCGTTCCAGCCGCTCACTGCGCGCCCGCCGCATCTCTTCCTGGTCGACCGCCGGTGCCCGGGTTGCGGTCATGCCCCGCCACCCCGCATCGCCTCGCCCAGCACATCGGAGGCCCGCCGGCACAGTGCCGCATAGTCCGGCGAAGTGCGAAACGCCTCGTCACGCGGATAGGCTGCGTCCACCGCGACCTCTTCGAACACGCGCCCCGGCCGCGCCGCCATCACCACGATGCGGTTGGACAAAAACACGCTTTCGAACACGCTGTGGGTGACGAAGACGACCGTGAACCGCTCCTCTTGCCAGAGTTCTAGCAGGTCGTTGTTGAGCTGGAAGCGCGTGATCTCGTCCAGCGCGGCGAAGGGCTCGTCCATCAGAAGCAGGCGCGGCCGCGTGACCAGCGCGCGGGCGATGGACACTCGCATGCGCATGCCGCCAGAAAGCTCGCGCGGCACCGACTTTTCGAAACCGGTGAGATGCACCCGCTCCAGAAGCTTGGTCACGGCGGGTGCGGCTTCGCCACGCGAAACGCCCCTCAGCCGCAGCGGCAGCCAGACATTGTCGAAAACGCTCGCCCAGGGCAGCAGCGTCGGCTCCTGGAACACAAAGCCGACCGAGGCCTGCTCGCCGGCGCGGCGCGACCAGTCCAGCGCGCCGGTGGTGGGCGAGGTCAGCCCCGCAATGATGCGTAGCGCAGTGGACTTGCCGCAGCCGGAGGGGCCGAGGAGGCTGATGAAATCACCCTCCCCGATAGCCAAATTGACGTCGCTGAGCGCGGCGACGCCGTTGGAGAAAGTCTTGCCGACCGCGCGCAGCGTGAGGAGCGGTCTGCCGCCCGTCACGCCTGGCTGCTGTTCTTCCATGCTGGAATGCATCATCCCGCGGCCGGGCTTATTTCTTGAGATCGAGGCCAACACCCTTGTTCACGAACTGCAACGTATAGGCCTTCTTGACGTCGAGCCCGTCGGCCAAGACCTTGGCCTTGACCATCTTGGCGTAGAAGTCGGCCACGCGCTCGTCGGTCATGGCGCCAATGCCGAGCTTTTCCGCCTCGCCGGAATCGACGATGCCATGGTCCTTCAACTGCTTGATCGAGAAGGCGATCTGCTCGTCGGTGATGTCGGGATTGTCCTTCTTGATCGCCTCGTTGGCGGCCTTGTTGTCGCCATAGAGATAATTGTACCAGCCCTTGGCCGAGCCATCGACGAAGCACTGCACTACCTGCGGCCGCTCGTCGATGGTCTTCTGCATGGCCTCGATGGTGGTGGCATATGTGCTGAAACCATAGTCGGCGAGCAGGAAGACGTTGGGCTTGAAGCCGCCCTCCTTCTCCACCGCGAAGGGCTCGGAGGTCGCGTAGCCCTGCTGGATCGACTTCGGATTGGCGATGAAGGGGGCCGCGTTGAAGGTGTAGGGCACGCGCCTGGCCGGGTCGAAGCCGTAGTCGGTGACCATCCACTGGAAGAAGCTCTGCATCCCCTCATCGCCGAGAATGTATTGCTCCGCCTTGGGCAGATCTTCCCACTTGTCGAGCCCCTGCCCGGGATGAGAGATCACCACCTGCGGGTCCTTCTGGAAGGTGGCGGCGACGATGCGCAGCGGAATGTCCTGCTGCACGGCATCGAAGGCCTGCAGCAGGTTGCCGCCCATGTAGAAGTCGATCTTGCCGGCAAGCAGCAGCGGCCGGCCGCTGACCTGCGGCCCGCCCTGCTGGATGGTGACGTCCAGCCCGCAGGCGGCATAGGTGCCGTCGGCCACGGCCTGATAGTAGCCGCCGTGCTCGGCCTGAGCCAGCCAGTTGGTCATGAAGGTGACCTTCTCGTTGGCAAGCGCGGTCGAGGCGGAGGCGCCCAGAAGCGCGCCGATGCCGATGGAGATCACGAAATTCCTGCTCATGCACGCACCCCTCAAAATCCCGCCGGCTTTTGACGCCGGGCGTGTTGTCTTCGTCGAAGCGCATGGGGCGCGTCCATGGGGCGGCGCCGATGCGGGGCGCGCTTGCCTCACCCTCCTCCGGCAAACGCCGGCGCCGTCATGCCATTCGCACCAGCATCGTGCCCATTTTTCAAACGCGAGTCCAGAATTCTAACGCAGCGTCAGACGCTTGAATGCAGCGGCGATTCAGCCTTAGCTTGTGCGGATGGAGGAGAGAAAAATGTTCAGGTTCCTGACGCCGAAATCGATCAGACCGCCTTTTGCGCGCTACAGCCACGGCGTCGAGGTGCCGGCCGGCAAAAGGCTGGTGGTCTGCTCGGGCCAGGTGGGCATCGGGCCGGACGATTCGGTGCCGGATGACGTCGGCGCGCAGACCGAACTGTGCTTCAACAACATTGCCGCGGTGCTGGCCGAAGCCGGCATGACGCTGGCCAATGTCGTGCGCATCAACACCTTCGTCAGCGACCGCGCCTTTCTGAAGCCCTATATGGAGGTGCGAGACCGCTTGTTTTCCGAGCCGGCGCCGGCCTCAACGCTGCTGATTGTCGCCGGCTTCTCGCGGCCCGAATTCAAGATCGAGGTCGAGGTTATCGCGGCCGGGTGATCGACAAAGGCGCGATCCGGAGTTAGGCCGCGCTTCAAACAGCAAACGAGGTTCGCAGTGGCCGAAGCAAGAAGACGCGTCTGGTGGGGCGACTATCGCACCACCGAATATGCCAACATCGATCCGGAGACGACGATTGCCGTCTTGCCCGTGGCGGCGATCGAGCAGCACGGTCCGCACCTGCCGGTCTCGACCGACACGACCATCATGGAGGGCATGCTGGGCACGGTGATCCCGCGCCTGCCCGACGATCTCGACGTGCGCATCCTTCCCATCCAGGCGGTGGGCAAATCCAACGAGCACATTCGCTCGCCCGGCACGCTGACCTTGCCGGCAACCACGCTGATCGAGGCCTGGACCGAGCTTGGCGTTTCAATCGCCCGTGCCGGCGTGCGCAAGCTGGTGATCGTCAATTCGCACGGCGGCAACGAGGAGATCATGGGCATCGTGACGCGCGAGTTGCGCGTGCGCTTCGACATGCTGGCGGTGAAGACGAGCTGGCAGCGCTTCGGCCGGCCTGCCGGCATGTATCCCGAGCTGGAAGACCGCCACGGGATCCATGGCGGCGATGTCGAAACCTCGCTGATGCTGCATTTCCGGCCCGATCTGGTCGACATGAGCCAGGCCGAGAACTTTGGCTCCAACGTCGCCAGGGCCGAAAAAAACTTCGAGCTGATGCGCCAGACCGGCACACATGCCTATGCCTGGCTTTCCGCCGATCTCAACGAGCATGGCGTGGTCGGCAATGCGGCAGTTGCGACCGCCGAAAAGGGTCGACTGACCGCCGAGCACCAGGCCGACGGATTTGTCCGGCTGCTACAGGACGTGCGCAAGGCAAAGCTGGCGGAGTGGCTGGCTTAAGAGCTTGTACCGGAGCGGAAGCGGCGACGTCGAGGCATGGGTCCCCGTAACCCCTCGCTTGCTCG
>JAEWHN010000313.1 GCA_023387775.1 Pseudomonadota bacterium
CCCGGCCTCGTGTTCCTTCAAAATCCCGATGATCTGCTCATCCGAGAAGCGGCTGCGTTTCATGTTCTGGTCCTCTCTTTGGGCCAGAACGAACTTCAAACCGGATTAAGTCAAAGGGGCAATGTCAAGGGCACTTCCGGGATCCCCCCAGGACGCCATACCCTGTCTGGGGGGCGCATCGCAGGAGTGGGTTGCGGAGGTTTGCAGCAATCTAGACGTTTGAGCTGGTCGCTCAGGAATTCCTGCAAACTGCCGCCGACGCTTCCCGCCTCCGTATGGGGCGGAGCGTATCGGTCCACTCCGGAGCTTCCGGTGTGGCTAAAGGCTTCATATGCCAGTTGCAGGAGAGGAAGCTTCGTCATCGCCCCTTGCTCCAGATTTCTGAGACGATGCTGGTTAGCTCCCCCATCCAGGGTCCTCTCCGGAATACCAGAAGGCGCGGAGTTTTTCCTTCCTCCCACTCCATTGCTAGAACTTTCCGCCGTGAGTGCCAGGCATTGAGCTCATAGGTGAGTGGGCGGATCTTCACCGGCGCACAGGCTCCTGGGCCGGCCTTCTTAGTCATCATCTCACGCTGGAATGGCGTCTGGTATAGAAAGAGGAAGCGGCCGAATTCCGCAGTCAGTACCGGGCCGACGTTTGT
Organism: Pseudomonadota bacterium; assembly: GCA_023387775.1. Classification (GTDB taxonomy): domain Bacteria; phylum Pseudomonadota; class Alphaproteobacteria; order Rhizobiales; family Rhizobiaceae; genus Pseudaminobacter. The sequence goes on from JAEWHN010000313.1 coordinate 644, forward strand.
TTCAGCCCATTTGCCTCTGGCCCTGATGAGCAAGTGAATCTGTTCACGGGCTTTTTGCGCCTCGCCAAGGCGAATCATTCGGAGGCTCGGCGTTGGTGTAGGTGCCGCTGACCCGAGGGTTTCCTTGACAATGGGGGCCTTCCGGTTGCCGGGCGCCCGCAAGCTGCTCGTGAGGGCTTCCAATTTTGGGGAAGCCCATCCCTGCTGCAATGGGGTGCTGCGCGCCGTGCGGTCGGCCCTGGTGGCCTGGGTGCGATACAGTTCGCGTACTCTCCTGAGGGCATCTTCACCCACATTCGTCGGGTGACCGGATCCATCTTCATAGGCCGGGTGAATCGGCTCTGAACATCGAATTGGGAGGCGACCTTGCCGCAGTGGTTTGACGGCCGCTGTTTACTATCGTGAAGGCATCCAACGATCTGCCGCAATTCGCGCGCGATTTTCGGACCGACAAACCTGCTGTCGGGCGGCGTGAGGGATACGATTGTGTGAATTATCTGGTGCTGCTCAAGCCACGCGTCAAAACTGGCGCGATAGTCGGTGCTGTTGGTGAAATATGGGTCTGTCGTGATTACCCTTGGGTAGCCATTTACTTCTGCAAATCGATCTATTTCCTCTATTAGGAGCTCACCGGACGGGCACCGTAGAACTTTTACTTTAAGTATTATCTGCGTGGTCCTACTAATACATAAAAGAAGAAGAAGTGATGACAAGCCCGGGAAAAAATAATCTAGCCAATGGAGGCTCCAATATATGTCGGGAGGGTACCTTCTTAAGGGAGCGTTCATGACATCTCCTCGGCGGGCGCCCACTCAGATCAGGAGCGTTCGCCATCAAGGTTGCTTCAAGTGAACATGTGCCGCAGACTACGAAACAGTCCCGAAGTTAGCGCGACGGCAATGCATCAGACCGCCAATTCAGCCCATAAGGTCAATCACCGCGAAAGCAGAAAAAATTGCCCGCCCCAGGGGAGGCGGGCATGTGATCAGTTGCCGATCTCGGGCAGACGAGAAAGACGGTGGCGACCCATCGTCATGAATACAGCTATTCGGCAGCGTTGCTGGGATCGGTGAGTTCGGCGGTCTGCGTTTGGAGCGCCTCGCGGACCTGATCGATTTTGCCGTAGGTTTCTCCCACGCCCAGCACATCCTTTGCCCAGTCCACCATCTCCTGATCGACCACTTGGTTCGGATTCGCGCCCGCCTGCAGCGCCGCCGTGAGCGCCTCGTCCGTGACGGCCTCCATCTGCTCTGCTTGCTTGGCCTCGAGATCGGCGACTTGCTTTTCCGCCTCGCTGACCGCCGCAGCGCTATCAAGGGCTGAGCGAACGGCATCGATTTCCGCCGCGAGTGCTGCGGCCGCATCGGCATCCAGCGTAGAGGGATCGATCGCCTCGAGATCGCCAAGGCGCGCCTCCAGATCCGCGGTCGTCAGGTCGGCGGTATAGGAGAAGTCGTCATACGGTTCGATCGCGCCGACCGACTCAGCGAATTTCGCATCCGCAGCAGCCAACGCGGCAGTGGCCTTCCCAAGTTCAGCCTGCGTCAGGTCATAATTGGCAGATGCCATCACATAGGAACGGATCGCCGCGAATTTCGGGTCATTCGCGTTGATGAAGGCGTTGACATTCCGCTTCAGGGAATTGAGGCCACCAAGCTTGGCGTGCAGGTTCTTCTCCTTCGCCTTGGCAGCCGAAGCTTTGTTGGTTTTGCGACCGGTGTCCTTGGCCGACACTGCTGCCGCTTGCGACTTCACCGCGCCCTTGCCCTTGGCCGGCGAAGCACTGGCGCTGCCACCGAGCTGGCCCCCCAGGCCCTTCGCGTTGCCGCGCTCGCCAGCTTTTCCGGCACCAGTTCCTTGACCGCCACCTTTGCCGGCGCCGTTACTTCCAGCGTTGCCGCCCCCCTTGCCGCCGCCGTTTCCACCACCGTTGCCGCCACCCTTTCCTCCGCCTTCGCCCTTGGCATGGGCCTGGTGGGAAAAGACATCGAGGGAGCCCCTCCCGCTTCCAGTCAGGATCGGCAAAAGCATGAGGGCTGTTGTGCAGCCAAGGACGACGAATGCGCGCGCAAATGTGGTTTTTGCAACGGCTGCTCGCATTGGAGAAGACATGGGGGCCTCCGATTCGTTGGACCCCGATGCTAGCGCGCAGAACCTCACCGATCGGATAAATTATTCTTTCAGGTTTGTTTTAATGTCGGTGCAGCCCAAAGTGACGTCTGGACGTGCTTTCCCATCAGCGCCGATGCCGGGCATAGATGCGGAGTGATAGCCAGTGCTTCGGCGCGGCTCTGGCGGGGGGGCGATAAACGGGATGAGAGGTGACAAGATGGGCCTACGGTTAGCGCGGCCACACCAGCCAGAGAATCCCCACGCCTATGAGCCAAAGCAGCGCTATTAATAACGCCGCCGCAACAATGAAGCGGACGACCAAAGCCCGCGACCATAACGGTGCATTGGGAAGTCGCCGCCAAGCCCAGGTCGCCCCCAAGAAGGCAGTCACAAGCGCCGCTACCTGCCAGATGATTGCTCCCCCGGGCAAAACCCCATCCAAGGCTGGCAAGACATAAACACTCACCGCAGCACATAGGGCGAAACCTGCCGCCGCAAACGCGGACCTAAATGAGCGAAGTTGCGATTGCAAGTTGGGCGACAAGTCCGGGCTCCCGCTGCCGCTGCGATACTATTGAATTGGAAGGTGCAGAGCTAGGAGCCTTTCAGGTTTTGACGGAAGCGTATCCAGCGTTCTCGAAGTAGTTGGCGCATTCGTTGGGCTGGATGGCCATTGAACCACGGCAGGTCTGGGTAATCCGCGTCTGCCTCGATCAGCATTCGACCACCGTGTTGGAATTCTGATGGCGCGTCAGGCTCCGAGGCCGATCTGAATCGTCCGGCAACTGTCGATCTCCTGTGCACGCGATAGAGACGGTTGGCGCAATTCCATGACGCCTAGCGGTCGACGAAATTCTCCCGTCCCAAACCTTTCTTTGATGATCTGCAGCTCTTGCATCGCCGGTGATCACTTCGATGAGTCCATACTCATCGGACATAGGTCTACACTCAAGCCTGCTCTAAGCATTTCTGCTTATGCCACCTGTCCCGTCGAATTGGGGGGCGCAGTTCATTGATCATTATTGAGTATGCAGCGCCACTATTTCACTCGCTATTCCAATACGACCGTAAGGAGGACGATCACGGTACGGCTGAGGGCACTGATCTGATGGAGGAAGATATGGCAATCGACTTCACGTTGACCAGTGAACAGATCGCTATCAGGAAGACGGCGCGCGAGTTTGCCCAAGATATTCTCAAGCCCGTCGCCATAGAGGCAGATGCAGAACGTGACCCGCAAACAGCCTTCTCCATGATGAAGCCTGTATACAGGGAGGCGCATAAACTTGGCCTCACTTTCGGGTTCATTCCGAAGGAATATGGCGGCGCGGGTATCAGCAATGTCGACCTCCAGATTGTTGCTGAGGAAATTTGCGCGGTGGATCCGGGCTTCGGGTGTATTTTGCTCGTCAACGGGCTCGCGCTGCTGCCATTGGTCTGGTTCGGTTCGGAAGAACAAAGAAGGAAGTGGTTGGTCGAGGCCACCAGCGATCAGACGGGCGAATATATTGCCGGATACAATGTGAGCGAGTCCGCGGGTACGGCAAACTTTGATCACCCTGGCGCATATCCATCAGGCATGCAGATGACTGCAGAGCATGACAAGGGGAGAGGCGAATATGTCCTCAGTGGGTCGAAGTACTGGCCGAGCAGTTCGGGAGGGTGGGATCTCAAGGGCGCGAACGTCAACATGTTCATCGTGCGGACGGATCGCCACAAGGGTGGCAAGGAGGGCTTGAGCGCCATACTGGTGCCGCGGGGCACACCAGGCATGACCTTCAAGGCACCAATTGACAAGTTTGGCCACAGAACCAACCAGAACAACTGGATTGAGTGCGACAACTGCCGGGTTCCTGAGGAAAACGTGTTTGCGGTCGGCGACGGCGACCTGATCATCTCAAAAGCATTCACATGGTCCGGTCCAGTTGCGGGCATTGCCGCAGTGGGGGTGGCGCGTGCGGCATATGAATGGACCATGGAGTGGTCAAAAACGTATACTGCTGCCGGTGACAGACCCATCATGCACCATCAGAATGTCGGTTACGCGCTGGGCGATATAGCCATGCGGATCGAAGCCAGTCGCTATCTTTGTTGGAAGGCGGCGCACTATCTCGACATGTATCAGTCAGAGGGGCAGGCCTTCGGCGCCATGGCCAAGGTATTTTCCTGCGAACTGCTTTTCGATACTGTCTACAAGTGCATGCAAATCGCTGGAGTGAACTCGCTGAACAAGGAGTACCCTCTGGAGAGATATTTGCGCGAAGCTGCCGTTTTTCCGATATACGACGCGGGAACGATGGGTATGCAGCGTCGAAAAATCTGGGGTGTCATGGCGGACCCGGATTTCTCCACCAATGCTTTCAGAGACTGCGAGCCCGTCAAGTTCAAGAAATCGATGGAAGGATGGTAAAGCTCTAGTTCCGCTGACACAGAATTGGCGACCGTTTATGTAGCCGGATGACCTGCCACTTTCATCCGGCTGCGATGAGAGCCTCAACGGTTCTAAATACGCCGATGGGCGCGGTGTGAGCAACCGGCGTAACGCGAAGCTTTCATCTTGCGCAGCGTTGGAACGCCGGTTGCGGCGATGGTCCCGGCGTGTTTGCCGGGGTATCCGAGCAATGAGCGCGGTCGGAATGGTTGTAATCGCCTGCCAACTCGGCAATGGCGCTTCGGGCATGATTGAGCCGAAGAACAGCCTTTCGTCGTGCCCCGGCCGCTAAAGGACTCGACACAGCCGTTGCATCGGCTTTCCCTGCGCGATGCGGTGCCGTCCGACTTGTGATCTTCGACCAGGCAAGGATCGCATTCGAGGTGCACTCTGTTCCCTGGTCAGAGACGATCATGGAAGTGCGGCTGGGTCCAGCATCGGTTCGGCGGGCAGTTTCTTCAGCTTGGCAGTTTCTTCCTCGAGTGCCTTCAGTCGCATCTGAACTTTTGTGCTTCCGGTACAGCCCCGTCAGCTTGCGACGGTCCAAATAATAGAAGTTCCACGGCGCCAATCTAACGGCAGCTTACCGCAACATGCAGCCCGATACCGGACGGTCCGCTCACGGCCCCATGCCTTCAGGGCGATTGTTTCTTGCTTGGCCAATGGTGGCCGAGGAGAAAAGCCATGGGACTTTCACAGTATGACCAAGCAGCCAACAATCAACGGGCTTGGAACGCAGGCAAGAAGGTAGGCGCAAAGCGACCCCTAAAGCCTCGGCAGATATGGGCCATCCGGTTCTTCCTGGATCGCGAAGGTCGCTCGCGGGATCGAGCGTTGTTTGATCTTGCGATCGACAGCAAGTTGCGCGGATGCGATCTCGTGAAGATCAAGATTGGCAGCTTGGTCGTTGGCCGGGATATTCGAACGCGCGCTATAGTGGTGCAACAAAAAACGGGGCGTCCCGTGCAATTCGAACTGATGGCCGATGCCCGCGCGAGCTTGCTGGCATGGCTTCAGCGACGTGGCGGAACGATCGACGACTTCGCCTTCCCCAGTCGGATCGACCAGGCGGACCACTTGAGCACTAGACAATACGCCCGCTTGGTCGATGAATGGGTCTCCGCGATCGGCCTTCGTCGCGAGGACTATGGCACGCACTCGCTTCGTCGCACCAAAGCTTCGATCATCTATAAGGCGACAGGCAACCTTCGAGCGGTGCAAATCCTGCTCGGCCACAGCAAGATAGAAAACACCGTGCGGTATCTCGGAGTAGACATCGAAGATGCGCTGACCCTAGCCGAGGGAACCGAGATCTAATCTCAGGGCGGCCTCTCGGGTCCGCCGCGGGGCCGTTATTGATTTTGTCCCCGACCGGATCGAGCAGAACCGCGCCTAGTGTCGGCCGTCGACCTGGACCCAAAGCGGACATCGCCTGCAAGGCTTATACGTCGAGGTTGCGCCCCATGTCGGTCGTTGAGGCGAACTTTGCTTTCGCTCGGAAGCGGACATTACTGGAGTGTGCAGTTCTTTGGCTCAGGACGCCAACGTCTTGTCGCGGGAATTCCTTATCACCTTCTCCGAGCGCGTCCCAAAGATCAGCTCAATAGACCCAACCAGTTCCCATCCTGTCTCGGGAGGCCGTGGTTGGATATTCGGCGGCGCCCTCGGGTCGATATCTCAGCTTCAGGCCGATTGAGCCTGCCAAGCCCGAGCACCAGAACCATCAATAGTCTCTGAGGTTCTGGCCTGCGAAGCCGGCGGCGGACCATTGTCACAGTTCATGGGGAAAGCCGACACGGTCCAGCGGCCAGACCGGACGGCGGACGCGAACATAGGGTCGAAGGTGCGCCTGCGGGGTAGCGAGCGCTCCGGTGTCGCAGACGATCACCTGGCCTGCGACCGGCTCGAAGGCGGCACGGAAATGCTGCATCGACTTCACCACCAGAAAGCGCAGTCGCGAGGGCTCGATGCCGAAGGTGCGCACCTGTTGGAGGTCGAGCATCTGCCCCGGCAAGGTGACGATGAGGATGTCGATCCCCTTCACGCGAAACACGGCGGTCCGGCCGAAGCTGTGGGTGATACCGCCAAGGATCGGCCCGTCGCCGGTATAGGTGCCGTCCGAAAGGTGAACGATCTCACCCGTTAAAGTAAGCGGGCCGCCGCCGAAGGCTGGGTCGCACTTGCCGCCGATCGCCAGCGTCACGGTCTCGCCGACCGCGTGCCGATGAAGTTCCGCTGCGGCGGCCGGATCGATCATCGGCGCAAGGGCCCCTCCCGCGGCACCAACCTTCAGAAGGGCGGCGAGAAGGGCGGTGGCATCCCCATAGGCGCCGGCGCCCGGGTTGTCGGCATAGTCGGCGATCACCAGAGGCCCCTGGGATGAATCGAAGCCGCGGGCGGCGGCGGCAGCCTCGCTCGGGCTGAGAAAATCGTTCGAGGTCTGCCCACGGCCCTCCCAGATGGCGTGGGCGAGGTCCTCGGCGATTTCGCGGGCGCGCGGTCCGGCGCCTTCGTCATGCGTCACCAGAACGGTCGGACCCATCTCCTCGATATCGGCTTCCGAAAAGCCGGCGTTGATCGAGACGGCGAGGATCCCCGGTTCGGCCTCGAAGGCGCTGGCACGGGTATAGAGAGCCGCCGTCCGCGGCACATCGGTGCGGCCGGCATTGGCCTCGTCGAGCATCGGGCGGTGGGCGCGCAGCGTGCGCGGCCGGACCGACCCGCGCATCGCCGCATCGAGAAGGCGGCCGGCATGGCGGCCGGTCTCGCGCATGTCGACATGCGGATAGGTCTTGTAGCTGACAAATATCTGTGCCTGTTCCACCATCGCGGGCGTCACCATGGCGTGCAAGTCCAGCGTAACGGCGATGGGGAGTGCCTCACCTAGGATGGCACGCAGGCGGGCAAGAAGCTCCCCCTCGCCATCCTCGCAGAACGTGGGCACCATGGAGCCGTGCAGGCTGAGTGCCACGCCATCGAGCGTGGCGCGATGAGTGCGGGCAGCCTCGCAGATGATCCCAGCGATGTGGTCGAAGGCTTCGCGCGAGACGCGGGCGCCCGGCGTGGCATGTGCTGAAACCGCGTGGGTCACGCGCCAGCCGGCCTCTCGGCCCGCGTCGAGGAACCCCGCCAGTTCGTCATTTACGTCCCCGAACCGGTCGACGGCCGCCTGGCCGATATCGAGCACACCCTCGCGGAAGTCCTGGAGCGTGGTCTCGCCCTTCTTGAAGGTATTGCTTTCATGGACGAAGGCGGCAGTAAGGACGTGGAATGGCATCGGATGTGGCTTTCAGAGAGGATGGAAGCAGGCGACGGGATGGGCCGGGTCCTGTGACAGCACCGGCCGCTCGCTGCGGCAGCGGTCGGACGCAAAGGCGCAGCGCGTGGCAAAGGCGCAGCCCGCAGGCAAGGCGAAGGGGCTGGGGATTTCACCGCCAAGCGGCGCGATTTCGCGCCTGCGGGTCGGATCAGGGGCAAAGCCCGACCGCATCAGCGCATGGGTATAAGGGTGGCGTGGGGCGGCTTTGGTATTCGGCAGCACCTCCACCACCGAGCCGAGATACATCACCACGATGCGGTCGCAGAAATAGCGGACGAGGCCGAGGTCGTGGCTGATAAACAGGTAGGTGAGCCCCAACTTGTCGCGGAGATCGGCGAGAAGCGCGATGATCTGGGCCTGGATCGAGACGTCGAGCGAGGCGGTCGGCTCGTCCAGCACGACGAAATCGGGGCGCAGGGCCAAGGCCCGGGCGATGCCGACACGCTGGCGCTGCCCGCCGGAAAGCTGGTGCGGGTAACTGGTCACAAGCGTTTCCGGCAAGCCGACGGCGGCGAGCATGGCGGCCACGGCATCCGGCGGCATGACACGGCCCTGCACCCGGAAGGGCTCGGCCAGCACCCTGGCCAAGGTGAACCTCGGATCAAGACTTGAATAGGGGTCCTGGAAGACCATCGCCATGCGCTTACGCATCGCGCGCAGGGCTGACGCGGACAGGGCGGTCAGTTCGGTGTCGTCAAAGACGACGCGGCCGCTGGTCGCCTCGATCAGCCGCAGGATCAGGCGGGCCAGCGTGGACTTGCCGCAGCCGCTCTCGCCGACCACGCCCAGCACTTCGCCACGGGCGATCTCCAGCGAGACATCGCGCACCGCGATCATGGCTCGCTCGCGCGAGAACAGGCCGCCGCCGGACCGGAAGCGTTTCGTCAGCCCTTCGATGCGGAGCAGGGGCCCGGTCACGGCGCAGTCCCTGCATGATGGCAGGCGACGCTTGCCGCGTCCCGGTGTAGAAGCGGCGGGGCGTTGTCCCGGCAGATCCCGGTCGCCCGCCGGCAGCGCAGATGAAAGCGGCAGCCGGTCGGGAAGGCGAGAGCCGAGGGCACTGCGCCGGGAATGCCGCGAAGGCTACCCCTGGCGGTCCCTTCCTGCGGGATGCAGTCGATCAGGGCGGCGGTATAGGGATGGGCGGGGGCCGCGAAAATCGGGCCGACCGGCCCCTCTTCGGCCAAGCGGCCGCTATAGAGCACCGCGACCCGGTCGCAGATCTGCGCGATGACTCCCATGTCATGCGTGATAAGCAGCAGCGCCAGCCCGCGGTCGCGCACCAGAGCGCCGAGTATCTGGATGATCTGGGCCTGCACCGTGACATCGAGCGCCGTGGTCGGCTCGTCGGCGATGATCAACTCGGGTTCGCCGGCAAGCGCCATGGCGATCACGATGCGCTGCTTCATGCCGCCGGAAAGCTGGTGGGGATAGGCATCGACCACGGCTGCCGCGTCGGGAATGCGCAATTGGGTCAACAGGTCCAGCGTGCGGGCGCGCGCCGCACTTTTCGTCAGGCGAAGGTGCAGGCGCGAGACGATATCGACCTGCCCCCCAATCCGCTGCACCGGGTCGAGGGCGGTCATCGGGTTCTGGGTAACGAAACCGATGCGCCGGCCCCGCAGCGCGCGGCGTTCGCCCTCGCTCATCGCGGCCATATCCCGTCCAGCAAAGCGCACCTCGCCTTCGGTGACGCGCCCGCCGATCAGCGGCAACAACCCCATCGCGGCCATGGCGGTCAGCGACTTGCCCGAGCCGCTTTCACCGACGAGGCCGAGGATGCGGCCGGCTTCGACGCTGAGGCTGATGCGGTCGAGGAGCGCCACATTGCCGATGGCGACGCTGACGCCCGAGAGTTCCAGAAGCGGACTCATCCGGCACCCCGCAGCTTCGAACGGATATCGAGTTCGGCGATCAGCGCATCGCCGTAAAGGTTGATCGCCAGCACCGTCGCCGCCACGGCAAGGCCCGGAAAGATGATGATCCAGGGCGCCTTAAACATCAGCGCCGAGCCGGCTGACATCATGCCGCCCCAGGAGGGCACCGGCGGCTGCGCGCCAAGGCCGAAAAAGCCGAGCGTCGCTTCGAGGATGATCGCATCGCCCGTGGCCAGCATCGCCGCGACGAGCACGGGGGCGAACGCGTTGGGCAACAGGTGGCGCAGCAGGATATGCGTGTTGCCGGCACCGAGACTGCGCGCCGCCTCGACAAAGGTCTCCCCCTTCAGCGTCATGATCTGGGCCCGGGTCAGGCGGGTGAACTGCGCCAGATAGGCAACGGCGATAGCGATCATCGTACCGGTGGTGCCGGGGCCGATGATGGCGACCAGGATCAGCGCGATCAGGATTTCCGGGAAGGACCAGGTCAGGTCGACGACCACCGTCACCGTGCGGTCGAACCGGCCGCCGAACCAAGCAGCGGCCGCGCCGAGCACCATGCCGCATGCCACCGATAGCGATATGGCGGTGGCGCTGACCGAAAGCGAGGTGCGGGCACCGTACATAAGGCGGGTCAAAAGGTCCCGCCCGAACTCGTCCGTGCCCAGCCAATGGGCCGCCGAGGCCGAGCCATAGGCCTCCTTCAAGGCCTGCGCGTCATAGGCATAGGGCGAGAGCACCGGGGCGAAAAGCGCCGCTGCGACGATAAGGATGAGCCACGCGCCGGCGATGCCGCCGACCGGCCAGCGCAGCGCACGCAAGGGGGCAGGCCACGCGCTCATGCCATCGCCGCCCTGACGCGCGGATCCATCATCGCCTGCAGGACGTCGCCCAGGAGCGTGCCCAGCATCACCGCCATCGCCAGCATCAGCAGGCACGCCTGCACCACCGGATAGTCATGCTGACCGAGCGACTTGATCAGCAGGGTCCCGAGACCCGGACGGGCAAACACCACCTCGACGGTGATCGCTCCGCCGAGGATCCAGCCGATCCTGAGCGCGAGGATCGTCACCACCGGGATCAGCGCGTGGCGAAGGACGTGAAGGAGTTCGATGCGCCACCGAGGCAGGCCCTTGGCATGCAGAAGGGTGACGAAGTCCTGCCTTACGGCCTCGATCATCGCCACGCGGGTGATGCGCGTGACCAGCGCGGTGCCGCCGAGGCCGATCGTCAGCACCGGAAGCACCAGCGAGTTCCAGCCGCGCGCGCCCGAAACCGGGAACCATCCCATCCAGACGGAAAAGACCAGCATCAGGATCAGCCCCAGCCAGAAGTTGGGCATGGTGGAGCCAACGAGCACGCCACCCATGATGGCGCGATCCGGCCAGCGGTCGCGACAGAGCGCCGCGATGATCCCTAGCGCTATCCCCACGACACTCGAGAAAAGCAGCGCCAGGCCGCCCAGGCGCAAGGAATGCGGCATCGCCTGCGCGATCAGTTCGGCAACCGGCCGGCGCGCCACGATGGCCGTGCCGAGATCCCCCTGGAGCACCTTTCCAAGCCAGATGCCGTATTGCACCGGCAGCGCCCGATCGAGACCGTAGCGCGCCTCCATCTCGGCGCGGGCCGAAGCCGGCGACCCGACCTTCAACAGGTTATCTATCGGGTCGCCGGGTATGAAGTGGAGAATGGAGAAGATCACCACCGACACGGCCAGGAAAACCGGCACGAGCATCAGCACACGGCGGATCAGCCACGGCAGCATGCCGGTCCTCCCTTGCCGCGGTCGCGCCTACTCCTTCACCTCCATGTCCATTATCGCCACCGTGCTGATGCCCGGTGCATTGATCTCTCCGGGCATGACCAGGCGGTCCTTGTTGTAGGCGACCGCCTGGACTGGCTGATAGATCGGCGCCATCGGGAACTGGGTCAGCACATAGTCATGATAGGTGGTGAAATTCGCCACGCGCTCCTCCATGTTTTTCGCGCCGGTCATGGCTTTTGCGCGCAGTTCTTCCGCCTTGGGGTCGTTGAACATGGAAACGTTGGGATAGCCCAGCCGGTCGGCGCCGAAGAACCAGTCGACGATGTCGGCATTGTCCCAGTTATAGGAACGCACAGCCAGTTGCTGGGTGCCGGTCTTGTACTGGTCGCGGATCATCGAACTGTCGAAGGTGGTGATGTCGGCTTCGATACCGACCGCCTTCAGTTGCGCCTGGATCACTTCGGAGAGGCGGCGGAAGATTGAATCTGACTGAGTCCATAGGCTGACCTTCAGAGAGGCGCCATCCTTGGCCCTCACGCCGTTTTCACCCATCTGCCAGCCGGCCTCGTCCAGCAGCGCATTCGCGCGGTCAGGATCGTAGTGGATCCTGGCGCTGTCGGAGACATGGCTTTCCGGCAAGGCCGAAATCAGGAACGTGTCGGCCACGGATCCGACTCCCCCGAAAACCGATGCCAGGATTTCTTCCTGGTTAATAGCCTTGGACGCCGCCTCGCGCACGCGGATGTCGTCGAAGGGGGCCTTCGTCACATTGATCTGCATGTAGTAGACGTCCTCGCCGGGCATGGTCAGGACGGCGAGGTTCGCACTCTTCTCCACCTCGGTGGTGAGGTCGGCGGGAACGCTCAGCAGAAGGTCGACGCCGCCGGTCTTGAGTTCCAGCAGCGCCGTCGAATCCTCGGCGATCTCGCGCAGCGTCAGCTTGGCGATCTTCGCCGGCCCGGCGTTCTTGGCCAGAGACGGACCCCACTTGTAATCGTCGTTGCGAACAAGCACCGTCTCCTGGCCGATCGTAAAGCTTCCCAGCTTGAACGGACCGGTGCCGTACACCTCGGTCACGCCGAAATTCTCGCCGAGCGCGGCCCTGGACTCCGGTTCAACGACCGACATGTAGCTCGAAGACAGGTTGTAGAGCAGGTTGGGCTCCGGCCGCGCCATCACGAACTTCACCGTGTCGCCGTCGATCACCTGAACCTCGGCGATCGCCTCGCTCATATAGGCGTTCTCGCTGGCCTTGAACTGTTCCAGCCAGGCCTTGACCGCACCGGAGTCGAACGGTTTGCCGTTGTGGAATGTCACGCCCTTCTTGAGATGAAACGTCCAGGCCATGCCGTCCGGCGCTTCTTCCCAGCTTTCCGCAAGCCAGGGGTGATAGGACAGGTCCGCTGCCTGGCTCACCAGGCGGTCGAAGATCAGCACCGTCCCGCGGCCCAGATTGTTGGCCCGGATCGGATCCAGCGTCGGTATCCCCACTTCGCTGTTGGGAGCGACGAACACTGCCTCCTGGGCCTGGGCGGCGCAGATCGCGACAAGGCTGACGGAGGCTGAAATCAAGGTCTTGCGGAAGGGAAAGGTCATGGCGTTTCCTCTGTGTTGGAACCTGTGGTTCACTTTTTGCCCGGACTGCGCCCGGGAACGATATGGCCGACGAACTCGTCGTAGAGGGCTGAAACGCGGGCAATCCTGGTTTCGACCTCGGCCCCCAGCTCGCGAAAGACGCCATTCACCATCAGCCCTATCAGGGAGGACATGGCCGAGGTGGCGTCCCAGAATTGATTGAGGTCGGTCGGCACGGCGAACAATTCGGTGACGACGCCGGGCGCCCAGTCGCAATAGGGATCGGTGATCAGCGTCACCGGGATCCCCTCGTCTCGCGCGGCCAATGCCAGATCGTGCGTCAGGCGCGAATAGCGCAACCCATCGATCAGGACGAGCGTGGTCTCGGCCGCTTCTCCCAGCAGGATTTCCGCGAAATGGCCGCCCGCGACATCTGCCAGATGCACGCCTGGCCGTAGATACTGCAGGTTGTGGGCCAGTTCGACAGCGTGGCCGCGCTCCGTCTGGAACCCCGCGATGAAGACCGAGCGCCGGCGCGCCAGCCGCTCGATCGCCGCCTCGAAGGCCGGCGTCGCCGCAAGCTCGTATACGGTGACGAGCGCGGCAATCTCGCGTTCCAGCGCCCGCGCGAGTTCCGCCCCGCCTTCGCGACTGCGTCGGTGGAAATCCTTCAGCCGATCGCCGATGAGCCAGGGCTTGTCGCCCAGATCCGCCTGGAGGCCGGATTTCATGTCCTTGAGATGGCGGTAGCCGATGGAACGGCAGAACCGGCCGACAGAGGCCTCGGAAACCCCCACCTTGCGGGCAAGCGTCGCCGCGGTCTCGAATGGCAGCGACGACTGGTTGGCCAGCAGATAATGCGCCAGCGCGCGCTCCGAAGGCGTGCCGCCTTCCACGGCTGCGGTCAGACGGTCATGCAGATTGCCGTCAAAGGCGGTCCGATCGGCCGTACCGTTAGATTGCGCCTCCTGCGAGCGGCCCACCGGCTCTCCCCTCCCGTGTTAGATGAACCGAGCGTGACAGGAATCTTTCACCTCGTCAACAATGCAAGTAAACTGTAAAGATGCTTCGGAAGCGCACTGCTGAGGATGCCCGCCATGCCCGATTCCACGTCCACCCGCCTGCCGCTTCGCATCGACGGCGCCGAATTGCGCCTGGTGCGGCTGCCGCTGGTGAACCCGTTCACCATCGCCACCGGCACGATGACCGAAAAGATTTTCCCGCTGCTGACCCTTCGCTCGGGCGGGCTGGAAGGCTATGCGGAGGGTGTGATGGACACGCTGCCCGATTATCTGGAAGAGACGGTAACCGGGGCTATGGACCTTCTGGCGACCGTGCTTTTGCCGCAGGTTCTGGGTAAGGCATTCCCCCATCCGTCATCGCTGGCGCGGGCTCTCGAGCCATGGCGCGGCAACTTCATGGCCCGGGCGACGCTGGAGATGGCCTTCTGGGACCTGTGGGCCAAGGCGCTGGACATGCCGCTCCAGACCGCGCTCGGCGGCGAGGGCGAGGCGGTGGACGTCGGCGTCTCGCTTGGCATCGCGCCGATTGCCTCGACGCTGGACAGCGTCGCCGCCCATGTGCGGCAGGGCTACAGGCGGATCAAACTCAAGGTGAAGCGCGGCCACGACATCGCGCTCCTCAAGGCCGTTCGGCAGGAATTCCCGGGCGCCCATCTGACCGTGGATGCGAATTGCAGCTACACGCTGGCCGACACCGACCTGATCAGGCGGATGGACGAATTCGACCTCGACTACATCGAGCAGCCGCTGGCCTGGGACGACATCCACGATCACGCCACGCTGCAATCGCGCGTCCGCACGCCGATCTGCCTCGACGAATGCATCCGCACGGTGGAGCACGCGCGCAAGGCCCTGCAAACGGATGCGGCACGGGTGATCAACATCAAGGTTGGACGCGTCGGTGGTCATGCGGCGGCGCGCGCCATCCACGATCTGTGCGCAGCCTTCTGCGTGCCGGTCTGGTGCGGGGGAATGTTGGAAGCGGGAGTCGGCCGGGCGCACAACATCCACCTTTCGACCCTGCCGAATTTCACAAAGCCCGGCGACACCTCCTCGGCCAGCCGCTATTTTACCCGCGACATCATCGAGCAGAAACTCGAAGCCCGGGATGGAAGGATGCCGGTGCCCGAAGGTCCCGGTATCGGCGTGACGCTGGACCGGCATTATCTCGCCACCGCCACCCTGTCGCGGCAGGAATTTCGGCCATGAGCGGCGTTGTCCTGCGCGAACTGTCCGGGATGGCGGAATTCCGCGCTGCCGAGGCGCTTCAGCGCGAAGTCTGGGGTCAGGGCGACCTGCCCGATCCGGCCGATTTGATGATGGTGATCCAGGCCGAGGGCGGCCTCGCCGGCGGCGCCTTTGCGGAGGGGCAGCTTCTCGGCTACGTCTTCGGCTTTCCGACACGCGACCCTTCGATCCAGCATTCGCACCGGCTGGCCGTACGGCCGATGGCGCGCGGCGGTGGCCTAGGCGTCCGCCTCAAGCGGTATCAGCGCAGTTGGTGCCTGGCGCGGGGCATAACCCTCATTCGCTGGACATTCGATCCTTTGCGGGCAGTGAACGCCGTCTTGAATATCCATCAGTTGGCGGCGACCTCGAACACCTATCTCGAGGATTATTACGGCGAGATGGAAGGGATCAACCGCGGCCTCGCTTCCGACCGACTTCTGGTGGACTGGCACCTCGAAGCCCCGGTGGTCGCCGCCCTCGCGCAGGGTGGGCAGCGCCCTTTGCAGCCGGCCACAGCGGTACCGCTCTCCCTTCCGAAAGATCTGGAGCAACTGACGAAAACGGAGCCTGGTCATGCCCGCGACCTGCGCAACGGGCTACGCGATCTGTTGCAGACGGCATTCGCAAACGGGCGCTCGATCGTCGATTTCGACAGGAACGAACGGTGCTATCTTCTGGCCGAAGAGAGCACGGCCGACGAATTCAGCCGGAAAGCGATGCGGCTGTAAGGGATGGTGTCTCATTAATCTGCTGACGTAATACTCTCTGCCGGCCACCGCATTCCACTGCGCGATCGCCTGCGGCGGTGCAGATGGATGATTATAGGGCGCCTCTACGAAACTATCACTGATCCCAGTTGACCTGACACCACCCCTTAGGTGCTTCATGAAACGGCCGCTCTGGCCTGCGCACCACCGTTCCGGCAATTGATTAGATGCAGTGCTTCGAGCGAAATCAAAACGGTCGCGATTTCTTCATCGCGGCCGTTTGCTTATGGTTCGCCTTTTTCACGCTGATAGGTTCTTGATCAGCGGCAGCTTGCGAATGGTCTTGCCGGTCGCCGCGCGCAGTGCATTGCCGACGGCTGGTCCGATCGGCGGCACGCCGGGCTCTCCAACGCCGGTGGGCGGCTCGTCCGAAGGCACGATATGCACCTCCACGCGCGGCATCTGGTCGATACGAAGTGGCGTATAGGTGTCGTAGTTCTCCTGATCGACCACACCGCCTGTCAGCGTCAACTCCTCCTGCAGAATCGCACCCAACCCGAAGCCGATGCCGCCCTCCATCTGGGCGCGGATCTGGTCGGGATTGATCGCCGTGCCGCAATCCACCGCGCAGACGACGCGGACAACGGTGAAGTCGCTGCCGCCCTTGTAGGTGATCTCGACCACCTCGGCGACAAAGGTCGAGAAGCTCTCATGGAGCGCCACGCCACGGAAGCGGCCTTCCGGCAACGGCTTGCCCCAATCGGCCTTCTCTGCCGCCAGCTTCAACACGGCGGCATGACGCGGGTGGTCTTCCAGCATCGACAAGCGGAACTCGACCGGGTCGCGATTGGCGGCGGCGGCGAGTTCGTCGATGAAGGTCTCCATCACATAGGCCGTGTGAGTGGAGCCGACTGAGCGCCACCACAGGACGGGGATCTTCACGTCGCTCGTCGTCAGGTCGACCTTCAGGTTCGGGATGGCGTAGGGCAGGTTCGATGCGCCCTCGACCGAGGTCGGGTCGATGCCGTCCTTTATCATCGCCGCGAGGGGCGAACCGTTCATGATCGACTGGCCGACGATATGATCGTGGAGACCGACGATCTTGCCGTCCTTGTCCAGACCCGCCTTGATTGCGTGGACATAGGCCGGGCGGTATCGCCCGCCGCGCATGTCGTTCTCGCGCGTCCACTGTACCTTCACCGGTTTGCCGGGGCCGAGCGCGCGCGCGGTCGCGACCGCCTCGACCACGAGGTCGGCATCCGAGACCGCGCGGCGGCCGAAACTGCCGCCGGTCTTCATCACGTGCAGCTTCACCTTGTCCGGCGTCGTGCCGCCCACCTGGGCTGCGGCCGCCTGATAGATGTCGGGCATCTGGTGCCCGCCCCAAACGTCGATGGTACCGTCCTCGTTGACGCGGGCGACCGCATTGAGCGGTTCGATCGAGGCATGAACGAGATAGGGAAACTCGTAACGTCCTTCGATCACCTTGTGGGCGCTCGCCAGCGCACCGTCGACGTCGCCATCATTGCGGGCGGTAGCGGCTGCCGGACCGTCGGCGGCCTTGTTGTATTCGGCCATGATCTCGGCGGTGCCGCGGTTCTCGGCCTTAGCCTCGTTCCACTTCACCTCGACCAGATCGCGGCCTTTCAGGGCGGTCCACATATTGGTGCCGATGACGGCGATGCCACGCGGCGTCTGGACAACGTCGACGACGCCGTCAAGCGCCTTGGCCTTGGCTGCGTCGAAGCTTTCGACCTCCGCGCCGAATTTCGGCGGGTGGATCATGACG
>JAEWHN010000139.1 GCA_023387775.1 Pseudomonadota bacterium
CGCTGGGACAAGGCCGACTGGCTGCCCGTGGTCTCGCCCTCGAACCGGCGCGAGGCCGCGCACCGGGCCTTCCCCAAGAAGCTCGAGGACTGGGACATCGAGCGCATCATCAAGGACTATGCCGACGCCGCCGAGCGCATGAAGGCGGCCGGCCTCGACGGCATCGAGCTGCAGGCCTACGGCCATCTGATGGACCAGTTCTGGTCGCCGCTCACCAACGATCTCGACGGCCCCTATGGCGGCTCGCTCGACAACCGCCTGCGCTTCACCTTCGACGTGCTGGCCGCCGTGCGCGAGCGCGTCGGGCCGGAATTCATCGTCGGCGTCCGCTACACCGCCGACGAGGATCTCGAGGGCGGGCTGACCCGCGAGGACGGGCTGGAGATTTCCCGCCGCTTCAAGTCGTCCGGCATGGTCGATTTCCTCAACATCATCCGCGGCCACATCGACACCGATGCCGGCCTGACCGACGTCATCCCCATCCAGGGCATGCCCAGCGCGCCGCATCTCGACTTCGCCGGCGAGGTGCGCGCCGAAACCGGCATGCCCACCTTCCACGCCGCGCGCATTCCCGACGTGGCGACGGCGCGCCACGCCATCGCCTCGGGCAAGCTCGACATGGTGGGCATGACGCGCGCGCACATGACCGACCCGCACATCGTGCGCAAGATCATGGAAGGCCGCGAGGACGACATCCGCCCCTGCGTCGGCGCCAACTACTGTCTCGACCGCATCTACCAGGGCGGCTCGGCCTATTGCATCCACAACCCAGCCACCGGCCGCGAGCTGACCATGCCGCACGACATTCCGCCGGCCAAGGTCAGGCGCAAGGTGGTGATCGTCGGCGCCGGCCCCGCCGGGCTGGAGGCCGCGCGTGTCTCGGCCGAACGCGGCCACGAGGTGGTGGTTTTCGAGGCTTCGCCGCATCATGGCGGCCAGGTGCGGCTCACCGCCCGCACCCAGCGCCGGCAGGAAATGATCGGCATCGTCGACTGGCGCATGGCGCAGTGCACGGCCAAGGGCGTCACCTTCCGCTTCAGCACATGGGCCGAGGCCGACGACGTTCTGGCCGAAAAGCCGGACGTGGTCATCATCGCCACCGGCGGCTATCCGCACACCGAAGTGCTTTCCGAGGGCAACGATCTCGTCGTCTCCACCTGGGACATTCTCTCAGGCGACGTGAAGCCGGGCTCGAACGTGCTGCTGTTCGACGACGCCGGCGACAATCCGGCGCTGCAGGCCGCCGAGGTGATCGCCAGGTCCGGCGCGAAGCTGGAGGTCATGACGCCCGACCGCGCCTTCGCGCCGGAGGTCATGGCCATGAACCTGGTGCCTTATATGCGCAGCCTGCAGAAGCTCGACGTCGCCTTCACCGTCACCTTCCGCCTCGACAAGGTCGTCAGGCAAGGCAACGAGCTGGTCGCCTCCATCGGCAGCGACTATGGCGGCGTGGACAAGGAGCGCCGGGTGGACCAGGTCGTGGTCAACCACGGCACCATTCCCATGGACGACCTCTATTTCGCGCTCAAGCCGCAATCGAGCAATCGCGGCGCGGTCGACTACAACCGCCTCATCGCCGGCGAGCCGCAGCAGCTGGCGGGCGAGGGGTTCCAGCTCTTCCGCATCGGCGACGCGGTCTCGGCGCGCAACACGCATGCGGCGATCTATGATGCGCTGAGGCTGGCCAAGGACCTTTGACTCCCAAGACGGGCCGGGCAGCCGTTGGCGCCCGGCCCGCCGCAGCCTCTCAGCTGGGCGCCGACGGCGCTTCCACAACCGGCCGGGGCGCCTTGCCCGGGCTCGTCACATCGGCTTTCCGGCGTTCGCCGCCGGCAAGCCGCATCGCGTTTGCCACCACCACCAGTGACGATGCGGACATGGCGATGGCCGCGACCAGCGGCGTGACATAGCCCAGCACCGCCACGGGAATGGCCAAGGCGTTGTAGGCGGCGGCAAATGCAAAATTCTGGCGCACCAGCGAGCCCGCCTTGCGCGAAACCGCGATCGCCTCGGGCACCGCTGTCAGGCTCTCATGCAGGAACACGAAGTCGGCCGTGTTGCGGCCGATGTCGGCGGCGGTGGCCGGGGCCATGGAAACGTCCGCGGCAGCCAGCGCCGGCGCGTCGTTGAGGCCGTCGCCGACCATCAGAACCTTGCGCCCCGCCTGGCGCAGCTGCTCGATGCGCGCCACCTTCTGCGACGGCAGAAGGCCGGCGTCGAACCGCTCGATGCCCAGCGCCTCCGCCATTGCCGCGACCGCGCCGTGCCGGTCGCCTGAAAGGATCTCCAGTTGCAGCCCCTGCCGTTGCAGGCCGGAAACCGCTGTCTGCGCCCCGTTGCGCAAGCTGTCGCGGAACAGGAAACGCGCGATCGCCGTGCCGTCGCGGGAAAGCACTGAGGCGCTGTCCGCGTCGCCCCGGCTTTCGGTGCCGCCTGTCGCCCAGTCCTCCCGGCCGAGGCGATAGACGTTTTCCCCCGTGGTGCCTTCCAGCCCGAGGCCGGGGTGTTCGCGGATCGTGTCGAAAGCCGGCGCCTCCAGTCGCCTTGCCTGCGCGGCTGCAAGTATGGCGGCTGCGAAAGGGTGCCGCGAATTGGCGGCGAGGCCGGCCGCGGCTGCAAGCGCTGCCGGCTCCAGCGCTTCGGCCCCTGTCAGCCGCGGCTTGCCGGCGGTCAGGGTTCCGGTTTTGTCGAAAACGACCGCGTCGGCCCGCTCCAGCCGCTCCAGCGCCGCGCCGTCCTTGACCATGATGCCGCCTTCGTAGAGGCGCCGCGCCGCCATCACCTGCACGATGGGCACGGCCAGTCCCAGCGCGCAGGGGCAGGTGATGATCAGCACCGCAATGGCGATGGTGGCGGCGGAATGCCAGTCGCCGCCCGCCGCCAGCCGCACCGCGAAGGTTGCCAGCGCAATCGTGTGCACCACCGGCGCATAAAGCGCGGCGGCGCGGTCGGCCAGGCGGCGATAGCGGGCGCGGCCGCCTTCGGCCGCCTCCATCAGGCGGATCATCTCGGCCAGGAAGGAGTTTTGCGCGCTGGCCGTTGCCGTCACCGCCAGCGGGCCGGTGAGGTTGAGCAGCCCCGCCTGCACCGCCATGCCGGGCTCGAAACGGCGCGGCGCGGCTTCGCCCGTCACCAGCGAGCAGTCGAGTTCGGAACGGCCTTCCTTGACGATGCCGTCCAGCGGCACCCTGTCGCCCGGGGCCACCAGCACGGTCTGGCCGGCCTCGATGTCTTCCACGGGCAGGTAATGCCGCGCGCCGTCGCCGGCGAGAATGGTTGCGCCGCGCGGCGAAAGGCGGGCCAGCCCCGCGACGGCTGAGCGCGCCCTCTCGCGCATGACATGGTCCAGCGTGCGGCCCACAAGCAGGAAGAACAGCAGCGTGGTGGCCGCGTCGAAATAGGCGTGCCGGGCGTTGTGCAGCGTGTCGTAGAGGCTTAGGCCGAATGCCAGGAGGACGCCGACCGAGATCGGAACGTCCATGTTGGTGCGGCCGCGCCGCAGCGCCGACCATGCCGAGGCGTAGAACACGCGCCCCGAATAGACGATCGCCGGCAGCGCCAGCCCGGCGGAAATCCAGTGGAAGAAATGCCGCGTGGCTTCGTCGGCGCCCGCCCACACCGAAACTGAATAGAGCATGATGTTCATCGCCGAGAAGCCGGCGACGGCCAGCGCCCTGATAAGGCGGCCAAGCTCGGGGTCCTTCGCGCCGGCCTCCGCCCCGAAGGGGTAGGCCTCGTAGCCTATTGCGCCCAGCGTGCCGATCAGGTCGGGCGGCCGGCCCTCCCTCGGCGTCCAGTCGACCGTCAGGCGCCGCGTGGAAAGGTTGACGCGGGCGCGTGCCACGCCGGGCAGTCCGCGCGCCGCTTTCTCGACCCTTGCGATGCAGGCCGCGCAGTGCACCCCCGGCACCGAAAGCTCGCTTTGCCAGGTGCCGCCCCCAAGGTCGCGGCTGGCGAGCAGCAGCTCCTCCACGCCGGCGGCCGTGGGGCCTGCTTGCGGGGCAGGTGTCGCCTTCGCGTCGGGGGCGTGGCAGCTCATCCCGGCTCCCCGCGCATTCGTATTCAACGAATGGCCTTGTAGGCGTGCCAGGTGGCGTGCCCCAGAAGCGGAAACACCACGATCAGCCCCACCATGGCAGGCAGCAGCGCCACAATCGTCAGCACCAGCACGATCGCGCCCCATACGATCATCACCGGCAAATTGTTCCACACCAGAGAGATGCTGGTGC
This sequence comes from Pseudomonadota bacterium, assembly GCA_023387775.1. Classification (GTDB taxonomy): domain Bacteria; phylum Pseudomonadota; class Alphaproteobacteria; order Rhizobiales; family Rhizobiaceae; genus Pseudaminobacter. The sequence continues at coordinate 4,230 of JAEWHN010000139.1, forward strand.
CCATGGCGGTGAAGGCGTCTGTGCGCTCGTTGAGCAGCATCGGCACCGAAAAGGCGCTGATGGCGAAGGAAAAGGCCGCGAACACGCCGCCAACCACCGTGCCGGTCACCAGCATCGCCCAGCCGATGCCGGTGGTGAACAGCATCGGCGCGATGTGGTCGATGCCGGGGAAGGGGCGCAGCCCGAAGAACAGCGCATAGATGATGACGGCCGCCCGCATCCAGAGCAGCATCAGCCCGCACATGATGACCCCGGTGAACAGCACCTGCGCGCCGGATTTGGGATGCACGAAGATCATGCTGCGCAGGGAAACAGGCTCGCCCGCTTCCAGCCGGCGGCTTTTCTCGTAAAGGCCGATCGCGATCAGCGGGCCCACCACCATGAAGCCGGCCAGCGCGGGAAACAGTATGTAGTCGAGCTCCAGGGAGAACAGCCCGGCTACGATCAGCGCCGAAACTGCGAATACCGCGAGGCCGTAGGCCAGGCTTGCGCCTGCATCGGGGATGAGATCCCGCCAGCCGGCGTGCAGCCAGCCGAAGGCGGCCGTGGCCGGCAGCCCCTTGTTGCGCGTCGGCGGCGTTGCGGCCACTTGCCCATGGGCCAGATCAGCAGTTCCCATAGCGATGGTCCTTTCCGTCTGCTCCTTTGCCCTTCATGTCGCCGGCCTCAGCATGCCGGGCTCGCCGCCCGGTATGCCGAGCCGGGCTTTCCGGAACCGGCCTGCTTGGAATGCGGCACGCAGTCCGGCTGCGATTTCACCGCGACATAGACAAGGTGCGCATTCGCAGCCAACAGTGCCGCGCAGCCGGCGGCTGCCAGCAGCAGGGTCACGCGCCTTGCCCGCCCTCGCGGCATCGGGGCCGTCGCGGCCGTCACGACCGTTGCTCCGGCAGCGACAGCACATAGAGCGTCAGGATCTTGCGCTGCGCGTCCGACAGCCGGTCCTGCCAGCTTGGCATGTGCCCCTGGCGGCCGCCATAGACGGATGCGGTGATGGATTGGCGGTCGCCGCCATAGATCCACACCGGGTCCGTCAGGTTGGGCGCGCCCATGTCGTGATTGCCCTTGGCGTCGTCGCCGTGGCAGGCGACGCAATTGGCCTGGAACACCTCCTTGCCGCGCGCCACCTTTTCGGGCGTGATGCCGGTAGTGTCGGTCGAACCGCCCAGCGAGCGCACATAGGCGACGACATCGTCGATCTGACCCGCATTGAGCACCCCGTCGCGGCCGAAGGCCGGCATCTGCGAGGTCCGCGTCTCCGCATTGGCGGAATTTATGCCCGCGGTCAGGGTCTGGTAGATGGTCTGCGGGTCGCCGCCCCACAGCCAGGCCGCGGCCTTGAGGTTGGGAAAGCCCTTGCCGCCGCTGCCGTCGATGCCGTGGCACACCGCGCAGTTGTCGCCGAACAGGGTCTTGCCGGTTTCGTGCACGATCTGCATCAGGGCGGGGTTGGCCTGGATGGTGGCGAAGTCATCGCTTGCGATCTGCTTCATCCAGCCCTCCCGCTGGGCTGCGGCGGCCTCCAGTTGCGTCTGCACGACGTGTTTCTGGTCGATGCCCAGCAGCCCCTTGGTGTAGGTGCTCCCGAGTGGCCACGAGGGCATGAGGATCCAGTAGACGACGGAAAAGATCGTCGTCACTGCCAGGAAGAAGATCACCACCCGCGGAACCGGCGTGTTGAGCTCGGTTATGCCGTTCCAGTCATGACCCGTGGTCATGCGGCCGGTGACAGGATCGCGCTCGCCTACTTCTTCCATGGCTCGTCGTCCTCGTCGAGTATGCTCTTCTTCGCGTCGTCGAAGCGCTTCTTGTTTGAGGGCCAGAAGACATAGACAAGCACACCGACCGCCATCATGATGAAATAGATCAGCCCCCAGCTCGTGGCGAAGGAGACGACGGAATCGTGGTCGAAGCTCATTGCCCCGCCTCCGCTGCCTGGGAACCCTCCTGCTTGTAAGCGGCGTCGGTCAGGCGCCCCAATATCTGCAGATAGGCCACCATCGCGTCCATCTCGGTGAGGCTGCCCGGATTGGCGTCGAAGGCGCGTATCTGGGTTGCCTCGCCATAGCGCTTGGAAACGCCGGCAGCCAGGCTGCTGTCGGGCGCGGCCTGGCCGCGCGTGTCGTTTGCCGCATTGGCGATCATCTCGTCGGTATAGGGCACGCCCACATCGCGCATGGCGGCAAGATGAAGGCCGAGGTCGTCCACATAGAGCGTGTTGCGCGCCAGCCAGCCATATTTCGGCATAACCGATTGCGGCACCACGTTGCGCGGGTTGATGAGATGCGCCACGTGCCACTCGTCGGAATATTTGTCGCCCACGCGGGCAAGGTCGGGGCCGGTGCGCTTGGAGCCCCA
>JAEWHN010000342.1 GCA_023387775.1 Pseudomonadota bacterium
CCGGCATGGGCACGGCCTTCTCCTCCTCGCTGTTCGGCCTCGCCGGCTCGCTGGTGCTGGGCTTCCTCGACCTGCAATCGGGCCGGGCGCAGACGCGCTTCTACACCGAGCTTGAAAACTGGCTATCCTCGGTCACCGACCTCTCCTCCGACATCCAGACCGTGGCCGAGCCCGTCCATGCCGGCTCTTCCGAAGAGCTCCGCGTGCTGGCCGAGCGGTTGCACAGCCTTCAGGAAGGCGGCGGCTCCAGCCCGCGCGTGGCCACCGCCATGGCCAATCTGGCCGACGGCATTTCCGGCCTGGTCAAGAACATGCGCTCCGAACAGCAGATCATGCGCGACTGGGTGGAGGCGCAGTCGCAGGAACAGCAGGCGATGCGGGCGACGCTGGAGAAGATCGCCGAAGCCTTGAAGACGAGGGAGCACAGCTGACATGGCGCTGAGCCGCCGGCGCAGCGACCGCCGCATCGACTACTGGCCGGGCTTCGTCGACGCGCTGTCGACGCTGCTCTTGGCCATCATGTTCCTGCTTTCCGTCTTCGTGCTGGCGCAGTTCCTGCTCAGCCGCGAGATCACCGGCAAGGACGAGGTGCTGAACCGCCTCAACTCGCAGATCAACGAGCTGACGCAGCTTCTGGCGCTGGAAAAATCCAACAGTCAGGACGCGCAGGATTCGCTGGCCAATCTGCAGGCATCGCTTTCGGCCATGGAATCAGAAAAGAGCCGGCTGGAGCAGCTTCTGGCGCAGGGCTCGGGCGCCGGCGCGGCAGCCGAAGCGCGCATCGGCTCGCTGAGCGGAGAACTCGACGAGCAGCGCCAGGTCAGCCAGCGGGCGCTGTCGCAGGTCGAGCTGCTCAACCAGCAGATCGCGGCGCTACGCAAGCAGATCGGCGCGCTGGAGCAGGCGCTTGAGGCCTCCGAGGCCAAGGACCGCGAATCCAACACCAAGATCGCCGATCTCGGAAAGCGGCTGAACGTGGCGCTGGCGCAGCGCGTGCAGGAGCTGAACCGCTACCGTTCCGACTTCTTCGGCCGCCTGCGCGAAATCCTGTCGGACCGCGAGAACATCCGCATCGTCGGCGACCGCTTCGTCTTCCAGTCGGAAGTGCTGTTCCCGGTCGGCTCCGAGGTCATCAACGATGCCGGGCGCACCGAGATGAAGAAGCTGGCCGACGCCATCATCGACCTGCAGAAGGAAATCCCGCCCGAGATCAACTGGGTGCTGCGCGTGGACGGCCACACCGACGACCGCCCGCTTTCGGGCGCCGGGCGCTATCGCGACAACTGGGAGCTTTCGTCCGCCCGCGCGACCTCCGTGGTGAAATTCCTGATCGAGAACGGCGTGCCGGCCAACCGGCTGGTGGCCGCCGGCTTCGGCGAATACCAGCCGCTGGACGCGGCCGGCACCGACGAGGCGCGCTCGCGCAACCGCCGCATCGAGCTGAAGCTGACCGAGCGCTGAGGCGCCCTGCCCAGCGTTGGCGAAGGGCTTGCATGCTGCGGCACGTTGGTGTTCCTCTCCGACCAGCAGAAAGTCCGGAGGCACCATGTCATTCGCAAAACTCGACCAGCTCGGCCGCAAGCTGGAGGCGCTGGAACACGCGCTGGCCATTCTGGGCGCCGACGAGGCGACCCACATGGCGGTGGGCGGCGGCGAAAAGCGCGCCGAGGCGCTCGCAGCACTCGCCGGCATGCACCACCGCCAGGCGACCGCGCCGGAAATCGCCGACTGGATCGGGGCGGCCGAAGGCGAGGCGCTGGATATCGACCAACAGGCGGCGCTGCGCGAATTCAAGCGGCAATACACCAACATGACCTGCCTGCCCTCCGAATTCGTGGAGCGGCAGACGGTGGCGCGCATGCGCTGCGAGCAGCTTTGGCGCGACCTGCGCGCCAAGAACGACTGGGCCGGCTTCCTGCCGGCGCTGGAGGGCGTGATTGCGCTGGTGCGCGAGGAAGCCGCCATGCGCGCCGACGCGCTCAAGCTCCAGCCCTATGACGCGCTGATGGAGCAGTACGACCCCGGCAACCGCGCCGCCGAGATCGCGCCCGTGTTCGATGAATTGAAGCGCTTCCTGAAAGGCTTCGTGCCGGAGGCGCTGGAGGTTCAGGCGCAGCGGCTGGCGAAGACGCCACTGAAGCCGCTTTCCGGCGTCTACCCGATCGAGCGGCAGCGCGAACTCGGCCTTGCGATGATGGCGGCAGTGGGCTTCGACCTGACGCGCGGCAGCCTGTCGGTCTCCCACCATCCGTTCTGCGGCGGCGTGCCGACCGACGTACGCATCACCACCCGCTACAAGACCACCGACTTCCTGTCCTCGCTGATGGGCGTGCTGCACGAGACCGGTCATGCGCTCTACGAGCAGAACCTGCCCAAGGAGTGGTCGCACTGGCCGCTCGGCAAGGCGCGCGGCATGGCCGTGCATGAAAGCCAGAGCCTGTTCGTGGAAAAGCAGCTCGGCCGCAACCCGGCCTTCTGGGACTGGGGCCTGCCGCTGGTCGAAGAACATCTCGGCGAGCACTGGAACAAGGCCGACATACTCGCGCATGTCCACCGCGTGGAGCCCGGCCTCATCCGCGTCGATGCCGACGAGGTGACCTATCCGCTGCACGTGATCCTGCGCTTCGAGCTGGAGCAGGAACTGGTGAGCGGCAGGCTGAGCCCGGTCGACCTGCCCGAGGCATGGGATGCCAAGATGCGCGACTATCTCGGCCTTTCCACCATCGACAACCCGGCCGACGGCCCGATGCAGGACGTGCACTGGCCAAGTGCCGCCTTCGGCTATTTCCCGTCCTATACGCTGGGCGCCATGATGGCCGCGCAGCAATGGGCGGCGCTGAAGCGGCAGCATCCGTCGATCGACGACGAGATCGCGAAGGGCGACTTCGAGACGGTGAACGGCTGGCGGCGCGACAACATCTGGTCGCAAGGCTCGCGCTATTCGACGCCGGAGCTTCTGGAACGCGCCACCGGCGAGAAGCTGAACGGAAAGTATTTCACGGAGCATCTGCGAAAGCGCTACGGGGCCTGAACCCCTCGGGATTTCGACCCCCACTCCGGTTTGCTTCGCAAACCACCATTTCGGGGCGAGCCACGGGTCTCGCCCGTCCTTCGGCCCCCCCGATCGACGGGGGAGAGGAAATGCCGTCCGCGAGCTTGGCGCCTCTTCCTCTCCCCTTTTGAGGGGGAGAGGTGCCGAGCGAAGCGAGGCGGAGTGGGGCGGAGTGGGGGGGGGTAGGTCGCCCGGTATTCTATTACCCAACGTTCACTGTGCGTTGGCGAAAGAACTGCCTGCCAAATCGTCACCTTGTCCCCCCAAATTCCCGCTTGATCTCCCCCGCCTTTCGCCGAAACTACCCGTAAGGTGGGGGAGACCAAAAGGATGGCGGAGAAGGCGGACGCGATCGTCGTGGGCGGCGGGCTGGCCGGACTGGTGGCGGCGGCCGAGTTGGCGGATGCCGGCAGGCGCGTGATCATCCTCGAGCAGGAAGGGGAAAACTCACTCGGCGGCCAGGCCTTCTGGTCGCTGGGTGGGCTGTTCTTCGTGGACAGTCCCGAGCAGCGGCGCATGCGCATCAGGGACAGTCCCGAGCTGGCGCTGCAGGACTGGCTGGGATCGGCGCAGTTCGACCGGCCGGAGGATCATTGGCCGCGCAAGGTGGCCGAAGCCTTCATCGATTTCGCTTCAGGCGAAATGCGCTCCTGGCTGCATGCACAGGGCATGCGCTGGTTTCCTGTCGTGGGCTGGGCCGAGCGGGGCGGCGCGCTGGCCACCGGCCACGGCAATTCCGTGCCGCGCTTCCACATCACCTGGGGCACCGGTCCGGGCGTGCTTGAACCTTTTTTGCGCCGCGTGCACGAACACGCTTCGGCGGGAAGGATCGACCTGAAATTTCGGCACCAGGCAAGCCGCCTGCTCAGGACCAACGGCGCGATCACCGGTGTTGCCGGCGAAATCCTCGAACCGTCCACCGTGGAGCGCGGCCAGAAGTCCGGGCGGGGTGTGGTGGGCGATTTCGAGTTTCACGCCGGGGCGGTGCTGGTCACCTCGGGCGGTATCGGCGGCAATTTCGAGCTGGTGCGCAAGAACTGGCCGCGGGAACGCCTCGGGCCGCCGCCGACAAACATGGTCTCCGGCGTGCCGCACCATGTCGACGGCCGCATGGTAGCGATTGCGCAGGACGCGGGTGCTGCCGTCATCAACGCAGACCGCATGTGGCACTACACCGAGGGCGTGAAGAACTGGGCGCCGATCTGGCCCAACCACGGCATCCGCATCCTGCCCGGGCCATCGTCGCTATGGTTCGACGCGCGCGGCAACCGGTTGCCGGCGCCCTGCCTGCCCGGCTTCGACACGCTGTCGACCCTGAAGGCGATCCTTGCCACCGGCTACGACTATTCCTGGTTCGTGCTGACCCAGAAAATCATCAAGAAGGAGTTCGCGCTTTCGGGCTCCGAGCAAAACCCCGACTTCACCTCCAAGAGCTGGCGCGCGGTGCTGAAAAGCCGGCGCGGGGCCGGCGCACCGCCGCCGGTGGAAGCCTTCAAGCAGCATGGCGAGGATTTTGTCGTGCGCGACAATCTTCGCGACCTGGTCGACGGCATGAATGCGCTGACGGGCGAAAGCCTGATCGACCACGACCATCTGCGCGGCCAGATCGTGGCGCGCGACCGCGAGATCGACAACCCGTTCTCGAAGGATGCGCAGGTCACCGCCATACGCGGCGCGCGCAACTATCTCGGAGACCGGCTGGTGCGCACGGCAAGGCCCCACAAGATCCTCGACCCGGCCAACGGCCCGCTGATCGCGGTGCGGCTCAACATCCTCACCCGCAAGACGCTGGGCGGGCTGCACACCAACCTGAACGCGCAGGTGCTGGATGCTGCCGGCGAGCCGATCCCCGGCCTTTATGCAGCGGGCGAAGTGGCCGGCTTCGGCGGCGGCGGCTACCACGGCTACAACGCGCTGGAAGGCACGTTCCTTGGCGGCTGCATATTTTCCGGCCGCGCCGCGGGCCGGCATGCGGCGGGGCGATAGCTACTCCGCCGCCTGGAACGCTGTAGCGCCGTTCTCGAATTGCAGCCGGGCGAGCTCGGCATAGACGCCGCCCTTGCGCACCAGCGAGGCGTGGGTGCCTTCCTCGACGATGCGGCCGCCATCCATGACCAGGATGCGGTCGGCCTTGAGCACGGTCGCCAGCCGATGGGCGATGACGATCGTGGTGCGGCCCTGCATCAGCCGCTCCAGCGCGGTCTGCACCGCGGTCTCGCTCTGCGCGTCGAGCGCGGAGGTGGCCTCGTCGAGCAGCAGGATCGGCGCGTCGCGCAGGATGGCGCGGGCGATCGCGACGCGCTGGCGCTGGCCGCCCGACAGCATGACGCCGCGTTCGCCAACCGGCGTGTCGTAGCCGTTCTCGAGCTTTTCGATGAACTCGTCGGCCAGCGCATCGCGCGCCGCCGCCCGGATATCTTCCGGCGACGCGCCGGGACGGCCGAAGGCGATGTTCTCGCCGGCCGTCGCGGCAAAGACGGTGACATCTTGCGGGACGATTGCCGTGCGGCCACGCACCGCCTGCGGATCTGCCCTGGAAACGTCCACGCCGTCGATCAGCACGGAGCCCGAATTGGGATCGTAGAAGCGCAGGATAAGCGAGAAGATGGTGCTCTTGCCGGCTCCCGACGGCCCGACGATCGCGACCGTCTCGCCCGGCTCGATCGCGAAGCTGACATCGTGCAGCGTCGGCCGGTCGGGCCGTGCCGGATAGGCGAAGGAAACGTTGCGGAACTCGACCCGGCCTTCGGCCTTTGCCGGCAAGGCCTGCGGGGTGGCCAGCGCGATGATCTGCGGCTCTTCGGCGAGGATTTCCGTGAGCCGATCGGCCGCGCCTGCCGCCTGGCTGAGATCGCCCCAGACTTCCGACAGGGCGCCGAGCGCGCCGGCTGCAAACACCGAATAAAGCAGGAACTGGCCAAGCGTGCCGGCAGAAATCGAGCCCGTCAGCACGTCGCGCGAGCCGAACCACAGCACCGCCACCACGGAGGCGAAGATGGTGAAGATGGCAAAGAAGGTGAGGAAGGAGCGCGCGAGGATGGAGGAGCGCGCCGCCTCGAAAGCAATGTCCACAGCGCGCGCGAAGCGACCCGTCACCAGCTTCTCGTTGGTGAAGGCCTGCAGGATGCGCATGGCGCCGATCTGCTCGCTGGCGTAGGCCGTGGCGTCGGCCAGGGTGTCCTGCGCGGCGCGCGACTTGCGCCGCACCGAGCGGCCGAACGCCACCAGCGGCAGCACGATGACGGGGATGGCGGCCAGCACCAGCCCGGAGAGCTTGGGGCTGGTGACCACCATCATGGCGATGGCGCCGAAGCAGAGAATGAGGTTGCGCAGCGCAACGGAAGCGGTG
>JAEWHN010000345.1 GCA_023387775.1 Pseudomonadota bacterium
ACCGCCAATTCGATGAACTGCCTCACCGAAGCGCTGGGCCTCAGCCTGCCGGGCAATGGCTCGACGCTGGCCACCCACGCCGACCGCAAGCGGCTGTTTGTCGAAGCGGGCCACCTCATCGTCGACCTGGCGCAGCGCTACTACGAGCGGGACGACGAGAACGTTCTGCCGCGCAACATCGCCTCCAAGGCCGCCTTCGAAAACGCCATGACCCTGGACATCGCCATGGGCGGCTCCACCAACACGGTGCTGCACATCCTGGCCGCCGCGCATGAGGGCGAGATCGACTTCACCATGGACGACATCGACGCCCTGTCGCGTCGGGTTCCGGTGCTGTGCAAGGTCGCGCCCGCCAAGGCCGACGTGCATATGGAAGACGTGCACCGCGCTGGCGGCATCATGGCCATCCTCGGCCAGCTCGACAAGGCTGGCCTGCTCAACAGGGATTCGCCGACCGTCCACGCCGCCACCCTCGGCGAGGCGCTGGAGCACTGGGACATTTCTCGCTCCAACAGCCAGGCCGTGCGAGACTTCTTCCTGGCCGCACCCGGCGGCGTGCCGACGCAGACCGCCTTCAGCCAGGATCGCCGCTGGGACGAGCTCGACCTCGATCGCGAAAACGGCGTGATCCGCTCTGCCGAGCATCCGTTCTCCAAGGACGGCGGCCTTGCCGTGCTCAAGGGCAACATCGCGCTCGACGGCTGCGTGGTGAAGACCGCCGGCGTCGACGAGTCGATCCTGAAATTCACCGGCCCGGCAAAGGTGTTCGAAAGCCAGGACGCGGCCGTCAAGAGCATCCTCGGCAACGAGGTGAAGGCCGGCGATGTCGTGGTGATCCGCTATGAAGGCCCGCGCGGCGGACCCGGCATGCAGGAAATGCTCTACCCGACCAGCTACCTGAAGTCGAAGGGCCTCGGAAAAGCCTGCGCGCTGCTCACCGACGGACGTTTCTCGGGCGGCACGTCGGGCCTGTCGATCGGCCATGTTTCGCCGGAAGCGGCGGAAGGCGGCACGATCGGACTGGTGCGCGACGGCGATATGATCGAGATCGACATTCCGGGCCGCACCATCCGCCTGGCGGTGGACGAGGCGACGCTGGCCGCGCGCCGCGCCGAGCAGGACGCCGCCGGCTGGAAGCCCGTCGAGCAGCGCAAGCGCAAGGTCACGACCGCGCTGAAGGCCTACGCAGCCTTCGCCACCAGCGCTGCCCGTGGCGCCGTGCGCGACCTGGGCGAAGACTGATACTCCAGAACGCCGCCGGCGACCTGCCCTATAGGGAGGCCGCCGGCTGACATAAGACGCGCCTGGCATGCGGGGGGTATGAGAGTGGCAGGCCAAGTGTCCGCCCGAACGCTTGTCGTTTCCGGGGGGCCAACAGCAGGAAGACTATCGTGACCGATGCTTCGGCGACAGCCGGCCGTATCCAGGCGGACAACACAGTCTACGCCATCCTCCTGGCGGTGAGCTTTTGCCATCTCATCAACGATGTGATGCAGTCGCTTCTGGCGGCGATCTACCCGATGCTGAAGACCGGATACGGGCTCGACTTCTGGCAGATCGGGCTGCTGACGATGACCTTCCAGCTTACTGCCTCGCTGCTGCAGCCGGTCATCGGCATGTACACCGACAAGCGGCCAATGCCCTATTCGCTGCCGGCGGGCATGACGTCGACGATGATCGGCCTCTTCGTGCTCGCCTATGCCGGCAACTACGCGATGCTGCTGCTGGGCGCCTCGCTCATCGGCATCGGCTCGGCGGTGTTCCATCCCGAATCCTCGCGCGTGGCGCGCATGGCCTCGGGCGGCCGCTACGGGCTTGCCCAGTCGGTGTTCCAGGTCGGCGGCAATTTCGGATCGTCGCTCGGGCCCCTGCTGGCCGCTTTCATCGTGGTGCCAAAGGGGCAGACAAGCGTCGCCTGGTTTTCGGCGGCGGCTCTTGTCGGCATTTTCGTGCTCTGGCAGGTCAGCGGCTGGTACAGCCGTTACCGCGCCGCCTCGGCCAAGCGCCCGGCCACCAGCCACGCCATTTCGCTGCCGCGCCGCAAGGTGGTGATCGCGCTGGTGGTACTGGCCACGCTGGTGTTCACCAAGAACATCTACATGGCCAGCCTGTCGAGCTACTACACCTTCTACGTCATCCATAAATTCGGCGTGTCGGTGCAGGAAGCGCAGATCATGCTGTTCATCTTCCTCGGCTCCGCCGCGGTCGGCACCGTGGCTGGCGGACCGATCGGGGACCGCTTCGGCCCGAAATTCGTCATCTGGTTCTCGATCCTGGGTGTGCTGCCATTCACGCTGGCGCTGCCCTATGCCGACCTGTTCTGGACGCGCATCCTCACCGTGCTGATCGGCCTGATCCTGGCTTCGGCTTTCTCGGCCATCGTGGTGTTCGCGCAGGAACTGGTGCCGGGCCGGGTCGGCATGATCGCCGGCATCTTCTTCGGCTTCGCCTTCGGCATGGGCGGCATAGCGGCCGCGGTGCTCGGCGTGATCGCCGACATCAAGGGCATCGACTTCGTCTATATGATCTGCTCGTTCCTGCCGCTGCTGGGGCTGCTGACCATCTTCCTGCCGTCGATGAAGGCCGTGCGCACGGCTGCGGCCTGAGCGCCGGTGGCGGGGCGGAAGCTTCCGTCCCGCGAATACGACTCCACGTCCGGTATCTCTTCGACGCAATGATGGGCTGGCCACTTGAGCGGCCGTACTTCTTCAAGCCGGCTTCCCATGCCACCGCATGCCCTTCCTGCGACAGGAGGGGCGGCGGGGTGAGGCAAAGGCCATGCCTGCGCTACGCTCAAGGCGGACGCCGCCGGATTTAAGAATGGACCCCGCCAAAGGGTTTCCCGCCTGCGGATGCCCTTATTGTTAAGCTGGCACACGCCCGAGACAGCGGCATCGGCTGCCGCCTTCCTGCCGGAGCTATCGGCAAAACAGAACCGGTTCCATCTACCCTGAACCGCTTCGCTCCTTTCTCGACCCATCAGACGGCCAAACAAAAAAACGGCGCCCCGAGAGGCGCCGTTCTTGTGTCGATAAGCCGCTCCGACAAAGCCGGAGGGGAACGCCGGCCTTAGCTCTTGGCCGGAGCGCCTTCCGCGCGCTGCGGGTGGTTCTTGGCCCACCAGTCGCCGAGCAGCAGCAGGATCGGTGCTGCGATGAAGATCGACGAGGAGGTGGCGATGAAGACGCCGAACACCATCGGGATCGCGAAGTTCTCGACCGCGCTGCCGCCCCAGATCGCCATCGGCAGGATCGAGAGCAGGATCGCGACCGAGGTGTAGATGCATCGCGCGAACACCTGGTTGATGCTCATGTCGATGATCTGGCGCAGCGGCATCTTCTTGAAGAGGCGCAGGTTCTCGCGCATACGGTCGTAGACCACGACCTTGTCGTTCACCGAATAGCCGATGATCGTCAGCAGCGCGGCGATGGCCGTCAGGTTGAAGTCCAGCCCCATCAACGCGAAGAAGCCGACCGCCTTGGTGGTGTCCAGTATCAGGGTGGCGATGGCACCGAGCGCGAAGTTCCACTCGAACCGCCACCAGATATAGATCAGCATGGCTAGTGCCGAAAGCACCACGGCCAGCACGCCCGATTGCGCGAGCTCGCCGCTGACCTTCGGCCCGACGACGTCGACGCGGTCGAACTTCACGCCCGGATCGAGCTTCGAGACCGCTTCCTTGACCTTGGTCACGGCCGCCGTCTGCGCGGCCTCGCCGCCGTCCTGGCGCTGCACGCGGATCAGCACGTCGTTGTCGCCGCCGATCCTCTGCAGGGCCACTTCGCCCAGCTCGAGGCCGCTCAGCGTGCTGCGCAGCGAGGCCAGGTCGGCTGGCTGCGAAGTGGTGATCTCGACCTGAATGCCGCCCTTGAAGTCGATGCCGTAGTTGAGGCCCGGCTTGATGAACAGCGCGATGGACGCCAGCGACAGCAGGATCGACATGCCGATGCCGAGGAAGCGGGCGTTCATGAAGGAGATCGAGGTGTGGTCGGGGAAGAAGCGGACCAGTGGCTCGATCTTGATGGTCTTCATCTTCTGGCGGCGCACCACCGCGGTCATCAGCACCCTGACGACGGCCACGGCCGTGAACAGCGACAGGCAGGTGCCGAGGATCATGGTGACGGCGAAACCGCGCACCGGGCCGGAGCCGAACATGAACAGCAGCGCGGTCACGATCAGCGAGGTGACGTTGGCGTCGACGATGGTGGAGAAGGCTCGCTTGAAGCCGTGGTCGAGCGCGGCGAAGGCGCTGATACCCTTCTTCGATTCCTCTCTTATTCGTTCGTTGATGAGAATGTTGGCGTCCACCCCGAAGCCGATGCCCAGGATGATGCCGGCGATGCCGGGCAGGGTCAGCGTCGCTCCGATGATGGCAAGGCCGCCGATGGTGAGGATGAGGTGCAGCAGCAGGCCGAAATTGGCGATCATGCCCCAGCTGCCGTAGAGCAGCACCATGAACACCACGACGGCCAGGAAGCCGGCGATGCCGGTGTAGAGGCCCATGCGGATGACGTCGCCGCCGAGGTCGGGACCGACAGTGCGTTCCTCGATGACGGTCAGCGGCGCGGGCAGCGCGCCGGCGCGCAGCAGGGCCGACAGAACCGTAGTGTCTTCGACGGTGAAGTTGCCGCTGATCTGGCCCGAGCCGCCCGTGATCGGCTCGCGGATGACCGGCGCGCTCAGCACCTTGCCGTCAAGCACGATGGCGAAGGGCCGCCCGACATTGGCCTGCGTGATCTCGGCGAACTGACGGGCGCCGACGCTGTCGAAGCGGAAGGAGACGATCGGCTCCTGGGTGGTCTGGTTGAAGCCGGCGCGTGCATCGGTCAGACGCTCGCCGCTAAGCGCGACACGGTCCTCGATGGGATATTGCTGGTTGGTCTTGGCGTCGGGCAACATGGATACGCCGGGAGGCAGGGGCTGGCCGGGTTCCACATTGTTGGCGACCATGTGGAATTCCATTTTGGCCGTACTGCCCAGCAGTTCGCGCAGGCGCGTCGGATCCTGCAGGCCGGGAAGCTGGACCAGGATGCGGTCGGAGCCGACGCGCTGGATGGTGGGCTCCGCCACGCCGACCTGGTCGACGCGCTGGCGCACGATCTCCAGGCTCTGCTGGATCGCCGCGTCGATGCGGTCGCGGATGCCGGCTTCCGTCAGCACCAGCCTGATCTGCTTCTGCTGGCTGGTGACGTCGATGTCGGCCGAGCCTGCGCCGAAGCCCATGCCGCTGACGGGAGCGGCGAGCTTCTTCAGCACGTCGAGCGCCTGGGCGCGCTGGTTGTCGTCATCGATGCTGATGACGACGGCATCGCCGGCCACGCGAGCCGACTGCACGGGGATGCGGTCCTTGCGCAGGGCGCCGCGTGCATCGTCCAGCAGCGAACGCAGCCGTTCTGTCTTCAGCGCGTTGGCGTCGACTTCGAGCACGAGGTGGGAGCCGCCCTGAAGGTCGAGGCCGAGGGTGACCTGGTGCCTGAACCAGCTCGGCATCTTCTCGAGCATGGAGGGCGGCATGGCGCTTGGAAGGGCGGCGAAGATGCCGATAAGGATGATGACGACATAAGACGCCACCACCCATTTGGAAGTTCGCATTGGTTCTGGTCCTGTCTATGCGCGATGCCGGTCGATCAGCCGGTCAATCCGCAGTCAATTTCAAAGCAGGTGAATCCTGTCGAGCGCGCGGCTCGCTCAAGCCGCAGCCGGCGGCGCGCGCGCGCGGTGAGCTGCCGCCCAGACCTCGCGCAGACCCTGCGGAGCCTTGTCGCTCAGGCAAGGGCGGAATTCGGAAGCGACGCGCCATTGCGCCGCGGGCAGTATGGCCGGTCCGGTGTCGGTCCCGGGAAGCTGCGATTTCAGTGCCAGGCCGCGCCATTCGGCAATGGCCACCAGCCGCTGATGGCTGACGATGCTGGTGCGCTCGCCGCCCTGCTGGCCCGCAGCGCCGACGCTGTCGGCCTGCAGTCTCAGCCCGCGGGCAGGAGAGATCGCACCTACAAGTCCATGGGCCGCGGCCGCCGCAACGACAAGCCACAGCAGAACGGCGGAAGCATATCCGCGTCCTGCAGGCGTGTGGGCGTTGCTGAACTTCATCGTGCCAGGTCGTTCCTGCGGCTTCGTCTTGCGCCCAAGTTTAGCATGGGGCAGCGGATGCTCCTACACCATTGCGGCCGAACTACCAACCCCATGCGCATCCTGAAGTGGGCTGATTGCCCGCCCGCAATGCCTACAGCAGGCGTGAAACGGCCTGGAAGAACGCCAGGTTCTGCTTGTCCATTTCGTCGTCCACCGGCAGCGGCTGCGACGACATCTTGACCAGCACGACCTCGTTTGCCGGGTCGACATAGAGCCACTGGCCGTGGATGCCGATGCCGCAATAGGGCTCGCCCTCGAAGCCGGTCTGGTACCACTTGTTGCGATAGCTGCCGTTGGGCAGCAGGAAAGCGAAATCGCCCTTCTGCCATGCGTCGCGGTCGCCGCCCGTGGCGGTGTCCTTGACCCAGCTCTCGGGCAGGATGCGGCTGCCGTCGTAGACGCCGCTGCAGCGCATCATCTCGCCGACGCGGGCCAGGTCGCGCGCCGTGACCGAGACGCCGCCGGCCGCACGCGCGGTGCCTTCGCCGTCGACGGTCACGCGGCCGCCGCGCTTGGCGCCCAGCGGCGCCCATAGGCGTTCGACCATCAGGTCGGCATAACGGCTGCCGGAGGCGCGCTCGACGATGACTCCGAGCAGGTCGGAGTTCGGCGAGCGATAGCGGAAGACCTCGCCATGCTCGCCGGCGCCCTTGGAGATGGACATGATGAAGGGCAGCAGCTTCTCGCTGTCGGGGCCATTGGTGTTGGGGTTCCACAGCGTCGCCCGGCGATAGCGGGCAAAGGCGCTTTCGGGGTCGAGATAAAGCTCCTCGAAGTCGATCGTGCTGGTCATGTCCAGCACGTGCTGCACCGTGGCGTCGGCAAAGGCCGTGCCTTCGGCCTCGGGGATGTAGCGCGTGACCGGGGCGGCGGGGTCGAGCAGACCGTCGGCCTGGAGCGAGCCGGCGAGGATGGCCGTCAGCGACTTCGAGATGGAAAAGATGATGTGGCGTCCGCCCGGCTTCATGTGGGGCGCGTTGTAGTCGCCCAGGAAGCGGCCACGCTTCATGGCCACGAAAGCGTCGGTGTGTGTGCGCTCGAGGAAGGCGGAGATGGTTTCGGACCCGGCGGCAGTGACCACGGTTTCGGCAAGCAGTTCCTTCAGGTCGCCGGCGGATGCCTCGGGCGCGTCGCCCGGAGCTGCGATCTCGGCGCTCGGCACCAGCTCGCCGACATTCTGGAAGGCCCAGCGGTTGTAGGGATGGGTGCGCCAGTTCTCCAGCGTGACGTCGGAGCGGGCAAAGCCGAATTGGCGCGCGAAAGCGGTCTGGGCGGTCATGATGATAAGGGGTCCGGGATGAAGAGGAGGGGCGCTAGCCCGCACGTATGGCGCGGCGAGGGGAGCGGCCCGGCGGTGTCCGCCGGGCCGCGTTCATGCTGTTACTTCTGAAGCTCCGTCCAGATCTTGGTGTAGAGGTCGTGCACCTCGGGCGAGCAGGTCTCCAGGAATTCGCCGGCCGCCTGGTACTCTTCCGGCACGTTCAGCTCCGGAGCGCCCCTCATGTCCTCGGGCATGAATTCCTCGGAGCCCTTGATGCCGTTGGCGTATTTCGCGAAGGCGGAAATGAGCGCGGCGTTCTCAGGCGCCATGATGAAGTTCAAGAACAGCTTGGCGTTCTCGGGGTTCTTGGCGTCCTTCAGCATGGCGACGCTGTCCATGAAGTAGGGGAAGCCTTCCTTCGGATAGCCGAAGCGAACGTCGGGGTTCTTTTCACGCGAGCGCATCGCCGCGCCGTTCCAGTAGTAGGCTGCGCCGTAGTCGCGGCTGGCGAACTTTTCGATGGTGCCGTAGTCCATGGCGATCCACTTCGGCTTCGCCTCGGCCACCTTGTCGCGAACCTTCTTCAGCAACTCGCGATCATCGGTACACCACTTGCCGCCGAGATACCGGATCGTGGCGTAAAGGACGTCGTTCATCTCCGGCGCGACGTTGATCTTGCCTTCCAGCTCGGCCGGCGGATCGAGGAAGATGGCGGAGGTGTTGATGTCGCCCTTGTAGAGCGACGTGTCGACGATGATGCCGGTCAGGCCCCACTGCCAGGGCACGGTGTAGTGCCGGCCCGGATCCCACGGCACGTCCACCCAGCGCGCGTCGACGTTCTTGAAATTCTCCATCTGGTCGGGGCGAGCCTCGGCAAGCAGGCCTTCCTTGACCCAGATCTGCACATAGTTCGCGGACGGCACGACGAGGTCATAGCCGTGGCCGCCGGCGCGCACCTTGGCCAGCGCGGTATCGTTGGAATCGTAGTCGGTTACGGTCACCTTGACCTTGTAGGTGTCCTCGAACTTCTTGATCAGTTCCGGACTGGTGTAGTTGCCCCAGTTGTAGATGTTGAGTTCGCCTTCGGCCCATGCCGCCCCGGCGGAAGCCGCGACGGTCATGGCCGTCGCCAGCGCTGTCAGTGTCCGTTTCATAGTTCCTCTCCCAATGTTTGGCGTCGAAATGTACTCATTGCGCCTTTTTCCGGTTCAGGAAGAAAAAGGCCGTCACTATGGTCACCGAGAGCGCCAGGAACACGGTGGCGATGGCGTTGATCTCGGGCGTGACGATGCGGCGAAGCTGGCCCAGCATGTAGGTGGGCAGCGTTTCCTGGCCGCCCGACTTGACGAATTCGGTGATGACCACGTCGTCGAGCGAGATGACGAAGGCCAGCATGAACCCGGCTATGATGCCCGGCCGAAGCAGAGGCAGCGTGATGCGCCGGAATGTCATCCAGGGTGTCGCGTAGAGATCGGCGGCCGCCCGCTCGAGCATGAGGTCCATGCCTTCCAGCCGCGCCCGGATGGGCAGGTAGGCGAAGGGAATGCAAAAGGCCGTATGCGCGGCGAGCAGGTAGCCGAGCCCCGAATAGCCGGTCCACACCTTGATGCGCGAAAAGACGATGAGCAGCGCCACCGCCGTGACGATTTCGGGCACCATGAGCGGCTGGTTGATGAAGGCGTATTTGAAGGTGAGGCCCCGGTAGGAACGCGTTCGGGTCGTCGCCAGCGCAGCCATCGTAGCCGCAATCGTTGAGATGGTGGCCGCCACGGTGGCAATGATGAGCGAGCGTTTCGCCGCCTCCTGCACGACGTCGTTGCTTGCAGCCGAGATGAACCAGCGCAGCGACACGCCCTCCCACACCGCAATCGAATTACCAGCGTTGAACGCATAGGCGACCAGCGTCGCGATCGGCAGATAGAGCAGGAAGAAGGTGAACAGCGCGATCACCGCGAAGCCGGGTTGTGCGCGGATGTCGAAGCGCCTAGCCATTCCGTTCGGCTCCCGATCTGGTCGTGCTGCGGACGTAGAAGAGCAATGCCGTCATGACGAGCACCATGAGCGTGATGGAGATCGCCGCGCCCAGCGGCCAGTTTCTGCCCTGGCCGAACTGGAGCTCGATCAGGTTGCCCAGCATCATGTTCTTGCCGCCTCCAAGCACGCGCGGCGTCACATAGGCGCCGAGCGAGGGAATGAAGACGAGGATGGAGCCGGCCACGATGCCGGGCATGACCAGCGGAATGATGATGCGCCGCAACACCTTGAACCGGCTGGCATAAAGGTCGTAGCCGGCCTCCACCAGCCGGAAATCCAGCTTATCCATGGAGGCGTACAGCGGCAGGACCATCAGCGGCAGGTAGACATAGACCATGCCGAACAGGATCGCCGTGTCGGTGAACATGATCTGGATGGGCCGATCGATGAGACCGAGCCAGATGAGCGTCGAATTGATGATGCCTTCGTTGCGGATCACTTCCTGCATGGCGAAGGTGCGGATGAGCAGGTTGGTCCAGAACGGGATCGTTACCAGGAACAGCCATATCTCGCGCTTCTCCGGCGGTCGCGTGGCGATGAAATAGGCCGTGGGGAACCCGAGCAGGAACGTCGCGGCGGTGGTCACCAGCGAGAGGCGGACGGAGCGCCAGAAGATGGCGAGGTTGGCGTCGGCGAACGCAACCGTATCGTCGAAAATGTCACGTTGAAGGAAGACCGAGAACCAGCCGTCGAGCGAGAACTCGCCGAATTTCACGTCGCCGTAATCGCCCTTCGCCATGAAGGAATAGACCAGCATGATGAACAGCGGCCCGACGGCGGCGAAGAAGATGATCAGCAATGCCGGCGCCGAAAGCAGCCAGCGATTGCGCACGTCCTGCCTTTCGGCAGCCCTGACGGTTTCCTGTGCGCTCGCCATCTGGTCAATCCTTCAGGATCTGCGCTACGTCTTGGCCGAACTCGATGCCGACGCGATCGGCCTTGGCGAAGCCGTTATGGCCGTCGTGACCGTTGCGGCTGTTCTGCTGGCGCACGATGAAGGGCGTGCCGTCGTCGAGGCGCACGTGGAAATGCGTGTCGGTGCCCAGATAAACCACGTTCTCGACATGGCCGAGATGGGCGGCAGCGCCGTTGGGGGCCGCCACGCGCGCGTGCTCGGGCCTGACCACGATGGTGACCTTGCCTTGCGGGCTCAGGCCGGCAGGGCAGGTGGCCGGGATCTCGGCACCGGAGGAGAGCCGCACGGTGGCGCGGCCGTCGGCGGCCGACAGCACTTGCGCCTCGAGGAAATTGGTCTCGCCGATGAAGTCGGCCACGAAGCGCACCGCCGGGCGGTCATAGATGTCCCAGGGCGAGCCGACCTGCAGGATCTTGCCCGCCGACATGACCGCGATGCGGTCCGACATCGTCAGCGCCTCTTCCTGGTCGTGCGTGACGAAGATGAAAGTGATTCCCGTCTCGTGCTGCAGACGCTTCAGTTCGATCTGCATCTCCTTGCGCAGCTTGTAGTCCAGCGCCGAGAGCGGCTCGTCGAGCAGGAGAACCTTCGGCTGCGGCGCCAATGCGCGGGCCAGCGCCACGCGTTGCTGCTGGCCGCCGGAGATCTGGCTGGTCTTACGGTCTTTCAGCGCTTCCATGCGCACCAGCCTGAGCATCTCGGCGACCCGCGCCTGGATCTCCGCCTTGGGCTTGCCGAGCATCTCCAGGCCGAAGGCGATGTTCTGGCCGACCGTCATGTGCGGGAACAGCGCGTAGCTCTGGAACACGGTGTTGACCGGCCGCTTGAAGGGCGGCAGCGGGGCGATGTCCTGGCCATAGAGCATGATCTGGCCGTCGGTCGGGAAATCGAAGCCGGCGATCAGCCTGAGCAGCGTGGTCTTGCCGCAGCCGGACGGCCCCAGAAGGGTGAAGAACTCGTTTTCGCGGATCGATACGGAAACGTTGTCGAGCGCCGCGACCTGGGCCTCCCCCGTACCGAACAGTTTGCTGACGCCGCGGACTTCAATCGCATTCTTTTCCGGCATTTCCGGCACGCGTTCCCCTTTTTCGCTCGCTCTTTCGGCGATGCATTTCTGGTCAATTGTCATCACATGCAGTTGGGATTGGCAACTGCCCGACTGAACAAAGAATCAAGTGGATGTGTTGTTCAGGCCGCTTGTTTCTAAGCTTGGATTGTGATGCGGCCGCCGCAGATCGTAGTGATCGGCCCATGTTTCGCCAGTCATTGAAGCCCGAATGGCCGCGGTCGGATCAGATCGGCACAGGATGTCATGTCGTTCTCCGTGATCCGAGCAGGCTGGCAATCCCCGGAAAGTTGAGATGATGCCAGAAGCGCCGCCGCGCTTGGCACAGGCGTGCCCTTGTGGAAAGGCGGGGCATCCGGCTAGGGTCACGCCCCGAACCACCATGGGGATAGTGAATGAAGACGATCTTTTCTCCACTGCACGCCGGCCATGCCGGACAGATGGAGCTGGTTGCCGGCGAGATCGTGCCGGGCTTCGAAAAGCCCTCGCGCGCCGAATACATCAAGGCACGGGTCGAAAGCGAGAAGCTGGGCCCGATCCTGGCGCCGAAGGAGCATACGCTTGATGCCGCCAAGCGCGTGCACGCCGCCGACTATATCGATTTCCTGCCGACGGTCTGGCCCTTGTGGCAGGAGGCCGGCTATCCGGGCTCGGCCATGGCGTTCACCTGGCCCACGCGCGGCCTGCGCGGCGACGTGCGTCCGACGCGAATCGACGCGGCTCTGGGCTATTATTCCTTCGATGCGGGCGCGACCTTCACCAAAGGCACCTGGGACGCCATCAAGTCTTCCTACGATGTGGGGCTGACCGCGGCCGAGGTGGTGAAGGCCGGCGAGCGGGCGGCCTTTGCGCTCTGCCGTCCGCCCGGGCATCATGCCGGCGCTGCCTTCATGGGCGGCTATTGCTTCATCAACAATGCGGCCGTGGTGGCGCAGTGGTATCGCGACCAGGGAGCCTCCCGCTTGGCGATCCTCGATGTGGACTACCATCACGGCAACGGCACGCAGGAAATCTTCTACGAGCGCGACGACGTTCTGGTGGTGAACCTGCACGGCGACCCGAACACCGAGTATCCGTTCTTCCTCGGCCATGCCGACGAGCGCGGCGCCGGCAAGGGCGAGGGCTTCAACGTGAACTATCCGATGGCGCCGGGAACGCCGTGGGACAAGTGGAACGAGGCCCTGGAAGACGCCTGCAAGAAGGTCGCTGCCTATGCGCCTGATGTGGTGGTGGTTTCGCTCGGCGTCGATACCTTCGAGAAGGACCCGATCAGCCAGTTCAAGCTGAAGAGCGAGGACTATCCCAAGATCGGCCAGCGCATCGCCAGGCTCGGCCTGCCGACGCTTTTCGTCATGGAAGGCGGCTATGCGGTCGAGGAAATTGGCATTAATGCCGTCGGTGTGCTGACGGGCTTCGAGGACGTCTGACATGAACGGGGCGCTGCGGCGCCCCAAGCGGTCTTTGACCAGATCGGAATGGAAAACATGAGCAACCATCTGAAATTCTACATCGACGGCGAATGGGTTGCGCCGGTGAAGTCGGCCACGCTGGACGTCATCGACCCGTCGACCGAAGAAGCCTACACCACGATCTCGCTCGGCTCGAAGGCCGACGTCGACAAGGCGGTGGCTGCTGCCCGCGCGGCCTTCGCCAGCTTCTCGCAGACCACGCGCGAACAGCGCCTGGCGCTGCTGAAGAAGGTGCTGGAAATCTACATGCGTCGCTACGAGGATGTGGCGCAGGCGATCTCGCAGGAAATGGGCGCGCCGATCACCTGGGCGCGCGAGGCACAGGCCGCCGCCGGCCAGGTGCATATGGAATCGACCATCAAGGCGCTGGAAGACTACGAATTCAGCCATCTGCGCGGCACCACCATGGTGGTGAAGGAGCCGATCGGCGTCTGCGCGCTCATCACGCCGTGGAACTGGCCGCTCAACCAGATCGTCTGCAAGGTGGCCCCGGCGATTGCCGCCGGCTGCACCGTGGTGCTGAAGCCCTCCGAGATTGCGCCGATCAGCGGCATCGTCTTTGCCGAGATCATGCATGAGGCGGGCGTGCCCAAGGGCGTGTTCAACCTCGTCAACGGCAACGGCCCGGATGTCGGCCAGGTCATGGCCGAGCACCCGGATGTCGACATGGTGTCCTTCACCGGCTCGACGCGTGCGGGCGTGCTGGTTGCCAAGGCAGCGGCCGACACTGTCAAGCGCGTGGCGCAGGAGTTGGGCGGCAAGAGCGCCAACATCATCCTGCCGGACGCGGATTTCGAGCATGCCGTGCGCGAGGGCGTGAATGCCTGCTTCGGCAATACCGGCCAGTCCTGCGATGCGCCCACGCGCATGCTGGTGCCGGCCTCCCGCCACGACGAGGCGCTGGAGGTGGCGAAGGCCGCGGCCGAGGCGCACAAGACCGGCGATCCGCGCTCTACCGAGACGCAACTCGGCCCGGTCGTCAGCCAGCTCCAATACGACAAGATCCAGAAGCTGATCGAAACCGGCATCGCCGAAGGCGCCAAGCTGGTGGCCGGCGGCACGGGGCGTCCCGAGGGGCTGAACCGCGGCTACTACATCCGCCCGACCGTATTCGGCCATGTCACGCCCGATATGACGATCGCACGCGAGGAAATCTTCGGGCCGGTTCTCTCGGTCATCTCCTATCAGGACGAAGACGACGCGGTGCGCATCGCCAACGACACGGTCTACGGCCTTGCCGCCTACATTCAGTCGCAGAACATCGAGAACGCGCGCCGGGTGGCGTCGAAGATGCGCGCCGGCTCGGTCTATCTGAACTACCCCGACTGGGACACGCACGCGCCCTTCGGCGGCTACAAGCAGTCCGGCAATGGTCGCGAATATGCCGATTGGGGCATTCACGACTTCCTCGAGATCAAGGGCATCGTCGGCTACGCTGGCTAATTGCCACCCTGCGCGGCGGTGGAAAAGCCGCCGCGCCCGATTCCTGCTCCCACTGTGCGGAGAGGGTGGGCGAAATGGCCGCCATCTGGGCTCATCCGCAGCGTTCGTCCACGGATCGTCCGTTATCGTACTGCCTGTTGAGAGGCCGAGGCATGGGTCCCCGGAACCTGCGCACTTCGCTCCGCTCGTGCTCCGGCCCGAGGACGACGGGGAGGCAGGTGGTTCGGCGTTCGCGCCCGAATTCCCGCTCCCCGTGAGCGGAGGGGATGGGCGAAACGGCCGGCTGTAAAGCCATAGGCACCTCCGCAGCATTCGTCCTCGGATCGTCCGTTATCGTACTGCCTGTTGAGCGGCCGAGGCATGGATCCCCGCGATCCTGCCCTTCTGCGCACGCGGCTCGGCGGCCAGGACGCGAGGATGACGGCTGTATTGGCTGCTTGCGCCAATCTTCAAGTTAGCGATCTTCAAGTTAGCGATTGCCCCTACTGCCACCCGTCTGCCGCTACCGCCCGTCGTCCTCGGGCCGAAGTACGAGCGGTGCGAAGTGCGAAGGTTCCGGGGACCCATGCCTCAACCGCAGTGTAGGCAGAGGCGGTAAAGAATGCGCGGGGTGAAGCAACTCGGCGGTGGCTCTTGAGATTGAGCCTTCATAGCTTCGCCGGAGCCGGTGTTGCCATGCGCAAAGCCCAAAAAGAAAACACCCGCCAGGGGAGGAGGTCCGGCGGGTGTCTCTAAAGGTGGTCGACAATCGGGAGGAGGTGAAAGTCGACCGTATCCGGATTGGCCTGGGAGGAGGAGAGGCCGCTCCGAAATCGCGTCCCCCAAATGCGCCCTTTCGGCCGAGAAGACAATCGTCAATGGCGCATGGCAGCCTTGCAAAATTGTGCGATGCAACAATTCGACGCACTGATGTTGCGATGCGATCTGGGCTGTTTCTGGCGAGGGCGGGATGATGCGTTCCGGTGTCCACCTTGGGAGGACGATCGCACATAGAATTCGACCCCCACTCCGGTTTGCTCCGAAAACGACCTCTCCCCCGATCGACGGGGGAGAGGAAGAACCGGCCGCTCGCCTCGCTCCCTTCCTCTCCCCTTTTTGAGTGGGGGGAGGCGCCGAGCAAAGCGAGGCGGAGTGGGGGGAGGTCACGCCATATGCGATTGTCCTGCCCTCAAGGGGGAGGGACCAAACTCAAATATGAACCGCGTGGCCGAGCGCCTTCAGCGCCGCCTCCTGAAAGGCTTCGCCCTGCGTCGGGTGGGCGTGGATGGTGCCGGCGATGTCTTCCAGCCGCGCGCCCATCTCAATCGCGAGGCCGAACGCGGTGGAGAGTTCCGAGACATGCTGGCCGACCGCCTGGATGCCGAGCACCAGATGGTTGTCGGCTCGGGCAATCACGCGCACGAAGCCGGCTTCCCCCTGCATGGTCAGGGCGCGGGCATTGGCGGTGTAGGGGAACTGGCCGACCTTGATCTCGTGGCCCTGCGCGCGCGCCTCGTCGGGCGACAGGCCGGCGGTCACCACCTCCGGGTCGGTGAAGCAGATGGCCGGAATGCAGCGCTTGTCCCAGGAGCGCCGGTTGCCGGCGATAATCTCGGCCACCATCTCGCCCTGCGCCATGGCGCGGTGCGCCAGCATCGGCTCGCCGGTCACGTCGCCGATGGCATAGACGCCGCGCATGGACGTGCGGCACTGGCTGTCGATGCGCAGGAATTTGCCCGCGCGGTCGAGGTCGAGTTCCTCCAGCCCCCACCCTTCCATCACCGGCTGGCGGCCGACAGTGACAAGTATCTTGTTTGCGGGGAGTTCCTGTTCCCGGCCGTCGGCGGTCTCGACCACGAGGGCGTCGCCCTTGGCCGAAAGGCCCTTTGCCTTCGCCCCGGTCAGCACGGCAACGCCGAGCTCGCCGAGCCGCTTTGCCACCGGCCGGGTCAGTTCGGCGTCATATTGCGGCAGGATGCGCGCCTCGGCCTCTACCACCGTCACCTTCGAGCCGAGCTTGGCGAAGGCGGTGCCGAGCTCCAGCCCGATATAGCCGCCGCCCACGACCACCAGCCTTTCCGGCAGTTTTGTGAGCGCCAGTGCTTCGGTGGAAGAAATGACCGGCCCGTCGAAGGGCAAAGCGGCCAGTTCCATCGGCGCCGAACCTGTGGCGATCACCACCGTCTCAGTGCGGATCACCTGAGTGCCGGTTTCGGTCTCGACCTCCACCGTCTTGCCGTCGCGGAACTTTGCGCGGCCATGCACGATCTTCACGCCGGCCTTCTTCAACAGGCCCACCACGCCGTTGTTGAGCCGGCCGACCACGCCGTTCTTCCAGGTCATGGTCTTGGCGAGATCGAGCTTCGGCGCCTGGACGGTGATGCCGAGCGTGCCCTTGCCGTTTCCGTTGGCCATCAGCACGGCCTTCTCGAACTCGTCGGCGGCATGGATCAGCGCCTTGGAGGGGATGCAACCGATGTTGAGGCAGGTGCCGCCGGCCTTGTTCATCTCCACGATCACCGTGTCGACGCCGAACTGGCCGGCGCGGATGGCGCAGACATAGCCGCCGGGCCCCGCGCCGATGACCAGAAGCTTGCAGGAGATGTCTTTCATCAGCTCACCCTTCGACGAATATCAGCGCAGGCGTCTCCAGCAGCGTCTTGATGCGCTGGATGAAGACGGCGGCATCCCAGCCGTCGACGACGCGATGGTCGAAGCTCGACGAGAGGTTCATCATCTTGCGCGGGATGAACTGGCTGCCGTCCCATACGGGCCGCACCATGATCTTGTTTACGCCCACGATCGCCACTTCCGGATGGTTGATGACCGGCGTGGTGACGACGCCGCCCATTGCGCCGAGCGAGGTGATGGTGATGGTCGAGCCGGACAGCTCCTCGCGGCTGGCGGTGCCCGCCTTGGCGGCGTCGGCCAGGCGGCTCACCTCGGCGGCACAATCCCAGATGTCGCGCGCCTCGGCATGATGCACCACGGGCACCATCAGCCCGCCCGGGGTCTGGGTGGCGATGCCGATATGCACGCCGCCATATTGGTGCACCACGCCCGCCTCGTCGTCGAAGATGGCGTTGACATTGGGCTGGTCGGCTATCGCCTTCACCATGGCCCGCATCAGGAAGGGCAGCAGCGTCAGCTTCGGCTGGTCGGCGCGCTTGTTGAGCGCTGCGCGCAGCTCCTCGAGCGCGGTGACGTCGATTTCCTCGACATAGGTGATGTGCGGGATGCGCGACTTGGCCACTGCCATCTTCTCGGCGATGCGCCGGCGCAGGCCCACCACCTTGATGTCTTCCACCGTCGTGTTCCTGTCGAGGCCGGGCGCCCGGGTGGGGGCGATCTGGGGGCCACGTGCGAGGAACGCGTCGATGTCCTCGTGTGTAATACGGCCGGCCGGACCAGTGCCCGGCACCTGGCGCAGGTCGATCCCGGCTTCCTGCGCGCGCAGGCGCACGGCGGGCGCGGCGATGGGCTTTTCGCCCTCGGCTCGTGGCGCACCGGTCGGCTTACCCCCACCCCTAGCCGCTCCCCACGAGGGGGATGGCGGCGTGCCCGTCGTTTTGGACTCGGTTGTAATCTGTGCGGTTTTAGCCGGGGCAGTTTGAACCGGTGCTGCAATCGGTTCCCCTGCCTCTTTTGGGGAGGGGCTAGGGGTGGGGGTACGTGCCATGTCCGCCTGCGGTTCCGGTAGTGCATCGGCGTCGCCGGCCGTTCTGATCCTTATGATCGGCGAACCCACCGCGACCACGTCGCCGATCTCGGCGCCCAGCCAGGTGATCTCGCCATGGACGGGCGAGGGGATTTCCACGGTCGCCTTGTCGGTCATCACGGCCGCGAGCAGCGTGTCCTCGCGCACCAGGTCGCCGACCTTGACGTGCCATTCCACCAGTTCGGCCTCGGCCACGCCTTCGCCGACGTCCGGAAGCTTGATCACATGCTCGCCCATGCTCATGCCTCCATGGTTTCGCGCATGGCCTGCCCGAGACGGGCGGGGCCCGGGAAATAGTCCCATTCTTGCGCGTGCGGATAGGGCGTGTCCCAGCCGGTCACGCGCACGATGGGCGCTTCGAGGTGATAGAAACAGTGCTGCTGCACCAGAGCCGCCAGTTCCGCGCCGAAGCCGGAAGTCAGCGTCGCCTCGTGCACGATCACGCAGCGACCGGTCTTGTTCACCGAGGCGACGATGGTCTCGAGGTCGAGCGGCAGCAGCGTGCGCAGGTCGATGATCTCGGCGTCGATGCCGGTTTCCTCGGCCGCCGCTTCCGCCACATAGACCATGGTGCCATAGGCCAGGATGGTCATTGCCGCCCCCTCGCGCCGCACCGAGGCGGTGCCGAGCGGCACGAGGAAATGGCCGTCAGGCACTTCGCCCAGCGGATGCTTCGACCATGGTGTGACAGGCCGTTCGTGGTGGCCGTCGAAGGGGCCGTTGTAGAGCCGCTTGGGCTCCAGGAAGATCACCGGGTCGGGGTCGTCGATCGCGGCAATCAGCAGGCCCTTGGCGTCGTGCGGGTTGGAAGGCACCACCACCTTCAGGCCCGAAACATGGGTGAACAGCGCCTCCGGGCTCTGGCTGTGGGTCTGGCCGCCGAAAATGCCGCCGCCGGTGGGCATGCGCACCACGATGGGGCAGGTGAACTCGCCATTGGAGCGATAGCGCAGGCGCGCGGCTTCCGAGACGATCTGGTCGTAGGCCGGGTAGACGTAATCGGCGAACTGCACCTCCACGCAGGGGCGCAGGCCATAGGCCGCCATGCCGATGGCCGCGCCGACGATGCCGGATTCGCTGATCGGCGCATCAAAGCAGCGGGTCTTGCCGTATTTCTGCTGCAGCCCCTGCGTGCAACGGAACACACCGCCGAAATAGCCGACATCCTCGCCGAAGACGACGACGCTGTCGTCGCGCGCCATCGACACGTCCATGGCGCTGCGGATCGCCTCGATCATGGTCATTCTGGCCATGAGCTACACCCCCGCTTCCTGCCGCTGGCGCCGCAGATGCGGCGGCATCTCGGCATAGACGCCCTCGAACATGTCGCGCGCGGAGGGCTTTCCGCCCGAATGCAGCGTGCCGTGGCTCTCGGCCTCCTTCTGCGCGGTGATGACCGTATCGAGTATTTCGGCTTCCGCCTGCCTGTGGCGCTCTTCCGACCACACGCCCTTGAGGATCAGGTGGTTCTTCAGCCGCAGCACCGGGTCGCCAAGCGGCCAGGCCGATGACTCCTCCTTGGGCCGGTAGGCGGAAGGGTCGTCGGAGGTCGAGTGCGCGCCGACGCGGTAGGTGACATATTCGACCAGCGTCGGCCCGAGATTGCTGCGGGCGCGCTCGGCCGCCCATTGGGCCACCGCGTGGACGGCCAGATAGTCGTTGCCGTCGACGCGCAGGGCCGGGATGCCGAAGCCCAGCCCGCGCGCCGCAAAAGTGCCGGAACCACCGCGGGCAATGCCCTGGAAGGTGGAGATCGCCCACTGGTTATTGACGATGTTGAGCACCACAGGCGCCTTGTAGGTGGAGGCGAACACCAGTGCGGCGTGGAAATCGCTCTCGGCGGTGGCGCCGTCGCCGACCCAGCCGACCGCGATCCTGGTGTCGTTGCGGATCGCCGATGCCATCGCCCAGCCCACTGCCTGGATATATTGCGTGGTCAGGTTGCCGGAGATCGAGAAGAAGCCGTGCTCCTTGGACGAATACATGACCGGCAGCTGGCGCCCCTTCAGCGGGTCGCGCTCGTTGGAAAAGATTTGGTTCATCATGTCGACCATCGGATAGCCGCCCGCGATCAGCAGGCCGGCCTGGCGATAGGTCGGGAAGTTCATGTCGCCGGGGTTCAGCGCCTTGCGGAAGGCGCAGCTCACCGCCTCCTCGCCCATGTGCTGCATGTAGAACGAGGTCTTGCCCTGGCGCTGCGCCATCAGCATGCGAGCGTCGAAGGTGCGCAGGGTCATCATGTCGCGCAGCCCCTGCAAAAGCTCCTCGTCCGTCAGCGTACCGGCCCAGGGACCGACGGCCTCGCCCTCGCGGTTCAGCACACGGATGATGGAATAGGCGAGGTCGCGGATTTCCCTGGGATCGACGTCGATCGCGGGGCGGGGCACGGAGCCGGCTTTGGGAATGGGAACGTTGGAGAAGTCCGGCGTGCCGCCGGGGCGAACCTCAGGCTCGGGTACGTGAAGACTGAGCGGTCCATGTTCGGTCATGCGGCCAATTCCTCCCGGTTCCGGTTGGCCAAGACACTCGACACCGCCATTCATTCCACCGCGCCGGGTGGCAATCAACCCCTCCGGCCAGCCGAAGGACGCTCTGGACCAATGCGCCGGGCCGCCGTTTCACCCGGGCCGAAACTTTGTGAGCCGCTTTGGGCGGGTCAGCTTCCTTCGTGTCGGTGCGAGAATTTCGAACAGCGTTTCATGTCTTGCTGGCCCATTGAGTATTTCACTCGTATGATAAACTTTTTCCTATCCGTTACTGAAGGTGGCTCATGCGAACAAATACATCTAAGCTATGAGCCGGAGAGGGGAGAGGAGACCGACATGCCTGCCTTGCTGCCGCCGCTCTACCAGGGCCATGCGCCGATCATGCTTCACCAGGCGTTTCATGATGCGCTGGAAGCCTATGAGGAGTGGCGGCTCGATGCGCCGGAGCCTTGCGTCGAAGTGGAAGGCAGGAGCGTGGCCATAAGCGCCGTCTTCGGCCGGATGCGTTCCTGCACCGACCTCATCCCCGTCCGCACACTGGATGCGCTGCATGACATTGTCGGCAAGGCGGCGCGGGAACTGGGCGACGAGCAGGTCACCTATGCACATGCCGCGCTGCTGCTGCGCGCGCTGTGCGTGGAGCGACTCAAGGGCTGAGCTGATTTTCCGGTTTTTCAAATCCGCGGAGTTTTTGAAACCAGGTTTCCCAGCAGTGAGACTTATTGGAAAAAGAATCTCGATTTGCCCCGGAAAATCGCAATCGACAAAATCTACAAAAGTCATAGACTAGTCGGGATCACGGAGGTCTCGATGGCTCGCAGCTTGCAGTCTACGGCAAAATGGCACAGCGCCCGCACGTCGCTGGCCCTGCGCCGTCGCGGTTTCCGCTTTGGCCTGGAGCTCCTGATTTTCGCGCTTGCGGTCGGTTTTGCAGCGGCGCTGGTGTTCGGCCTCATCGGCTGACCGATACAAGGGAGGCGCCCGTCAGGCGCCGCTGGCTTTCAGACCCTGTATTTTATGGTGCGCAGCACGTCGTCATTGTCGGCGTCGCGCATGGCGGCCAGGCTGCGATTGTCCAGCACCTCGGCAATAGCCTGGCGGACTTCCAGCATCATGTGGCGGACCTGGCAGGTGGCCTCGTCGCAATCCTCGCAGCGTTGGTACTGCGTGCGGCTGGCACAGGAAATGGGCGCCAGCGGGCCATCCAGCACGCGCACCACATGGCCGATCCTGATCTCGGAGGCCGGGCGCGCGAGCCGATAGCCGCCATCCTTGCCCTTGCGGCTCTGCACGAAGCCGGCATTGCGCAACTCGCCCAGAATGGCGTCGAGGAATTTTTTCGGAATGTTGTTGGAGACGGCGATATCGTTGACGAAGGCGAATTGACCGACCGGCAGCCCCGAAAGATGCACCAGGGCCTTGAGGCCGTATTTGCCTTTTTTAGTCAGCATATCCGCGAGAACTCACAGAAAATACGCCAATGCCTGTGGCGAGCGTTTGTGTGCAAATAATGACAGCACGCCTCCGGGAAGGCACGCATGCCTGCCATAAGAGCGCCTGCCGGCATAGACAAGCGCAAACTCGTTGACGTTCGGTGTCTTTTCGACGGGCAAAGAGGCGTCAGGCTGCGAAGACGCGCCCACGCCGCACCGCCACGAATCCTGCATCACCTGCGCGTGCCCGCGTTTCCGGCGCAACGTCGAGCTCCAGCACCCCGCCGTGATCGGGTGTCACCAGCAGCCGCCGGCCGCCGGGGTGGTCGATGACGCGCAGGATCTTCGCCGCCACGCCGCCGCTATCTGCAGTCCAGTCGAGATCGCCGGGGCGCAGGAACACTTCCGCCTTGCCGTCGGCCACACCGGGGGCGGGCAGGGTGGCGGTGCCAACCTTCGCCTGCCCGTTCGCCACGGTTGCCGGCAGGCGGTTGGTGTCGCCCAGAAAACTCATCACGAAGGGCGAGTTCGGCTCGCGGCACACCTCTTCTGGCGTGCCTTGCTGTACGATGTTGCCGTCCTTCAGGATGACGACGCGGTCGGCGAGGTCGAGCGCTTCCTCTTGGTCGTGCGTAACGAACAGCGTGGTGATGCCGAGCTCGTCGTGGATCTCGCGCAGCCAGCGGCGCAGGTCGCGGCGCACATTGGCATCCAGCGCGCCGAAAGGCTCGTCGAGCAGCAGCACCTTCGGGTCCACGGCCAGCGCGCGGGCCAGCGCCACGCGCTGCCTCTGGCCGCCGGAGATCTGGGAGGGGAAGCGTTCGCCCAGCCCGTCGAGCTTGACCAGCCGCAGCAGCTCGGCGACGCGGGCGGCGATCTCCTGCTTGCTCCGCTTCACCTTCGATACCTTCATGCCGAAGGCGACGTTTTCCGCCACCGTCATGTGCGGGAACAGCGCATAGTGCTGGAATACAAAACCGACGCCGCGGTCACGCACGGGAATGTCGGTGGCATCGATGTCGCCGAAATGGATCTTGCCGCTATCGGCATATTCGAGCCCGGCGACCATGCGCAGGATGGTTGTCTTGCCCGAGCCCGAGGGCCCCAGCAGCGCCACCAGCTCGCCGCTTTCGATCTCCAGCGACACGCCATGCACGGCGCGGAAGGTGTCGAAGGTCTTCACGACATTGTCGAGGCGGATTTTCACGTCGTCTTCTCCGAGGCGAGTTGGGGGATGACCGCAGCGGTCTGTGGCGCGGCAAGCGCGGGGCGGCCACGACGGCCTGCGCCCTGGCGTTCCAGCAGCACCTTGGCGATCAGCGTCACCACGGCCAACACGGCAAGGATCGAGGCGACGGCAAAGGCTCCGGCGGTCTGGTAGTCGTGGTAGAGCAGCTCGATGTGGAGCGGCATGGTGTTGGTCTGGCCACGAATGTTGCCTGAGACCACCGAGACGGCGCCGAACTCGCCCATCACGCGGGCGTTGCACAGCACCACGCCATAGAGCAGCGCCCAGCGGATATTGGGCAGCGTGACCGAGAAGAAGGTGCGCCAGCCCGAGGCGCCGAGCGAGGTGGCGGCTTCCTCGAGGTCGCGGCCCTGAGCCTGCATCAGCGGGATCAGTTCGCGCGCGACGAAGGGCGCGGTTACGAACATCGAGGCGAGCACGATGCCCGGCAGCGCAAACAGGATC
>JAEWHN010000041.1 GCA_023387775.1 Pseudomonadota bacterium
GTGCAGGACCTGGTCAAGAGCGGCATCCTCGTGCAGCGCCACGGCTCCGGCACCTTCGTGGCGCCGCGAATGGAGCGCGTGGAACAGTCGCTGTCGCGGCTCACCTCGTTCACCGACGACATGGCCCGGCGCGGCATGACGGCAAGTTCCGTCTGGCTCGACAAGGGCATCTACCCGCCCTCGCCCGACGAGATCATGATACTCGGCCTCTCGGCCAAGGAGATGGTGGCGCGCGTCAGCCGGCTGCGGATCGCCAATGATACGCCGATGGCGATCGAGCGCGCCTCGCTGTCGCTAACCGTCCTCCCCGACCCTGCCGCCGTCGGCTCCTCGCTCTACAACACGCTTGAAATGACCGGCAATCGCCCGCTGCGAGCCGTGCAGCGAATCTCGGCAATCAATATCGGCGCCGGCGACGCCAAACTGCTCGACGTGCCGGTCGGCTCGGCCTGCCTGCACATCGAGCGGATTTCCTACCTTGCTAGCGGCAAGGTGATAGAATTCACCCGCTCCGTCTATCGCGGCGACGCCTATGACTTCGTCGCCGAACTCAGGCTGGCGGGCCCAGGCGAAGACTTCGGAGGCAAGACTTGACTGCAATGACCCATATGCGCCGCGAGATCGAGGAGATCCCCGATGCGGTGGCGCGGCTGCTCGACGGTTCCCGGGCGGCACTTGCCGAGGCCGGCCGCGACATTGCCAAGCGCGACCCGCGCTTCGTGGTCACGGTTGCGCGCGGCTCCTCCGACCATGCCGCAACCTTCCTGAAATACGCCGTCGAACTGACAGCCGGCCTGGCCGTCGCCTCGGTCGGCCCTTCGGTCGCCTCGATCTACAATGCGCCGCTAAAGCTCTCCGGCTCGGCCTGCGTGGCGATCTCGCAATCCGGCAAAAGCCCCGACATCGTGGCGATGGCCGAGGCCGCACGCAAGGCGGGCTCCCTCACCATTGCGCTGACCAACACCGCCGACTCGCCGCTGGCCACGGCCTGCGAGCACACGATCGACATCCTCGCCGGCGTCGAGAAGAGCGTGGCCGCGACCAAGACCTTCGTCAATTCTGCCGTGGCGGCGGTGGCGCTGATGGCGCATTGCACCAACGACCAGGCGCTGCTTGCAGCACTGGCCGAACTGCCGAACCACCTGCGCAAGGCAGTGGACTGCGATTGGATGCAGATGGCGGCCGCTCTGGACGGCGCCAGCTCGCTGTTCATCCTCGGGCGCGGCCCGTCCGTCGCCCTCGCCAGCGAGGCGGCGCTGAAATTCAAGGAAACCTGCGCCATGCACGCCGAGGCCTATAGCGCGGCCGAGGTCATGCACGGGCCGATGGCGCTGGTGCGGCCCGGCTTCCCGGTGCTGGCGCTGGCGGCGCGCGATGCTTCCGAGGCCTCCGTGGTCGATACCGCCGGCCGCCTCGCCAACAAGGGCGCGACGGCGTTCATCACGTCGGACAATGCCGGCAAGGCCACGCGCCTGCCCTTCGTCGCGACCGGCCACCCGCTGACCGATCCGCTGGCGCTGATCGTGTCTTTCTACGGCTTCGTCGAGGCCTTTGCGCGCCACCGCGGCCTCAACCCCGACGAGCCGCCAAATCTGAGGAAAGTGACCGAGACGCTATGACCGACAGCTTCGCCATCGCCGGTGCGCGCATCTTCGACGGCCAGGCATGGCACAATCGCTCCGCCGTGATCGTGCGCAACGGCGTCGTCGAGCGCATCGAGGCCGCTGGCGACGTGCCGGCCGGGATGAAGGTGGTCGAACTCGACGGCGGCATGATTGCGCCGGGCTTCGTCGACCTCCAGGTAAATGGCGGCGGCGGCGTGATGCTCAACGACGCCCCCTCGGTGGAGGCGATCCGCACCATCTGCGCGGCGCATGCGCGCTTCGGCACCACCGCGCTGCTGCCGACGCTGATCACAGACACGCCCGAGATCACCGCCGCGGCAGTGGAAGCCGGCGCCGAGGCGGCGCGGGAAAAGGTGCCCGGCTTCCTCGGCCTGCATCTGGAAGGGCCGCACCTGTCGCTCGCACGCAAGGGCGCGCATGATCCGGCGCTGATCAGGCCGATGACCGACGCCGACGAGGCAGCCCTGATCGCCGCGCGGGAAAAGATGCCGGTGCTGCTCACCACCATCGCGCCCGAATCCGTCGACCAGACCCGTGTCGGCCGCCTCAAGCAAGCAGACGTGGTGGTCAGCCTCGGCCATACCGACACCAGCTACAACACCGCGCAGGCGTTTGCTGAAGCCGGAGCGACGATGGTCACGCATCTCTTCAACGCGATGAGCCAGATCGGCAACCGCGAGCCGGGCGTGGTCGGGGCGGCCATCAACACCGGGACGCTCTATGCCGGCATGATCGCCGACGGCATCCATGTCGACCCGGCGACGATGGGCATCGCGCTGCGCGCCAAGGTCGGACCGGCGAAGATCTTCCTCGTCACCGACGCCATGGCCACCATCGGCACCGACATGAAATCGTTCACGCTTAACGGCCGTGTCATCAGGCGCGAGAGCGGCAGCCTGCGGCTTGAGGACGGCACGCTGGCCGGCGCCGATCTGGACATGATCTCGGCCGTGCGCTTCATGCATCAGACTATCGGCCTGGAGCTCGACGAGGCTCTGCGCATGGCCTCGCTCTATCCGGCCGAGGCGGTCGGCCAGGACGGCAGGCTAGGCCGGCTGATCATGGGCTCGGCTGCCAACATCGTGCATCTGTCCGATGATCTCGACATGCGAGGCGTCTGGATCGAGGGGGAGCGGGTGTTTTCGGCAGCCGCCTGACGGCGGCTGGCCCTCGCCTGTAATCCGACCGTAAGCGCAGCCTTGGCTGTCGGCACCGAACTGCCGCCGGAGAGTCCGAGGCCTGGATCCCCGGAACCTCCGCACTACGCTCCGCTCGTGCTCCGGCCCGAGGATGACGGCAATGTGTGAGGCCGCGCTGTGGTCAGCGTTTCAGGATGATTCAACCGCAACCTCAACTCCGTCATTCCCGACCTCGTGAGCGAGTGAAACGAGCGGAGAGTGTCGGGAATCCATGCCTCGACAGCGGCGGAGCCAGAGCCGCCATCGAATTTTCGTCCGGCCGCAAACTTGCAGGCGCTACTTCAAAGCGCCGTCACCCGCAGCCCTGATCGCGGCGATGTTCTGGGCGTAGGCCTCGGCCGTGCCGCCCTTGAACACGGCCGAGCCCGCCACCAGCACATTGGCGCCGGCGGCCGTGACCAGCGGCGCGGTTTCGGGCGTCACGCCGCCGTCGATCTCGATGTCGATCGGCCGGTTGCCGATCATGGCCTTCACGCGCTTGACCTTCTCCACCACCGCCGGAATGAAGGCCTGGCCGCCGAAGCCGGGGTTGACCGTCATCAGCAGCACAAGGTCGAGGCGGTCGAGCACATATTCGATGGCGCTTTCCGGCGTCGACGGGTTGAGCGACACGCCGGCCTTCTTGCCGAGGTTCCTGATCGCCTGCAGCGAGCGGTCGAGATGCGGGCCGGCCTCGGCGTGCACGGTGATGATGTCGCAGCCGGCATCGGCGAAGGCGGCGAGATAGGGGTCGGCGGGCGCGATCATCAGGTGACAGTCGAACACCTTGGTCGTGCGGGCGCGGATCGCCTTGATGACCTGCGGGCCGAAGGTGATGTTGGGCACGAAATGGCCGTCCATGACGTCGAGATGGATCCAGTCGGCGCCGGCGGCCGCCACCGCCTCGACCTCGTCGCCGAGGCGGGAAAAGTCCGCCGACAGAACCGAGGGCGCGATCAGGGTTTTTGCGGTCATTGGCTGGCTTCCTCCCCCTTCGTCTTCATTGCGAAGACCCGGCTTGCGGTGATGTCATCCGAGGAAATAGTCGACAGGGCCTTGGCGTCGAGCGGGCCCTGGGAGGTCTCGAACAGGCGGTTGGCTTGCCGCAAACGCGCCCGGTCGAGTGCGTTGCGGATCGAGCGCGCATTGGCGAAATGCGGCTGCTCGCGCCGACGCGCGATGTAGTCTTTGAGCGCCGCGACAGCGGATTGATCGAGCCTGTAGTTCTGGTGGTCGAGCATCTTCTTGGCGATCCCGAGAAGTTCGTCGTCGGTATAGTCGGGAAAATCGATGTGGTGCGCAATGCGCGAGCGGAAGCCGGGATTGCTCTCGAAGAAGCGGTCCATGCGCGGCGCGTAGCCGGCGAGGATCACGACCAGGTCGTCGCGCTGGTTTTCCATCACCTGAAGCAGGATTTCGATCGCCTCTTGGCCGTAGTCACGCTCGTTCTCCGGGCGATAGAGATAATAGGCCTCGTCGATGAACAGCACCCCGCCCATCGCCTTTTTCAGGATCTCCTTGGTCTTCGGTGCGGTGTGGCCGATATATTGGCCGACCAGGTCGTCGCGGGTGACCGATACGAGGTGGCCCTTGCGGATGTAGCCGAGGCGATGGAGCAGGTCGGCCATCCTCAATGCAACTGTGGTCTTGCCCGTACCGGGATTGCCGGTGAAGCTCATATGCAGCGTCGGCGTTTCGTGCGCCAGGCCCATGCGCCGGCGCGCGCGCTCGACCAGCAGCAGCGCCGCGGTCTCGCGGATGCGCTTCTTGACTGGGGCGAGGCCGATCAGGTCGCGGTCCAACTCGGCGAGCACGTCCTTGACGCCCGAGCTCTCGAACTCCTCGCGCAGGTCGATTGCCGTCGGGACTTCCTCGACGGGGGTTTCGGTTTCGGCTGTTGCTGTTGCGGACATGGGAACTACCTGTTCAGTGCATTTGTAATTGAAGCACCCCCTCACCGGTTTGCTGCGCAAACCACCTCCCCCTGCCGGGGAGAGGAACGCTAGTCCTGGCCGGCCGCGGCATTCGTGGTTGGCGCTTACCCGGCTGGGGAGAGGCGACGAGCAAAGCGAGCCGGTGAGGGGTGCTTCGATGTTCCTTCGAATGTTACCCGTATCTGTTGCCGGCCGGGCGGTCGGCTGCGTAGGGCTTGGTCGTGTAACGCACCACGCGGCCGGGGGCTTCCTGCCGCTCGAGGCGGTAGCCGGGTTCCTCGGCCGGGCGGTTGACGATGAAGGACAGCTTCACCGATTCCCAGCCAGGGCTGGAATCGAACGCGACGACGCGGATGTAGCGGTCGCCGTAGACCTTGCGGCAGTCCTTCAACTCCATCAACAGGGCCGCCGCGTCGGGGTTGTCGAACATCGGGTGGCCCCACATGTCCCAATAGGTGTTGCGGGGGTGCGGGTCGTCGGTGAATTCGAGGCTGACGGCCCAGCCATTGTCGATGCAGTACTGCACCTGCGCCCGGATCTGGTCGTCTGTCAGGTCGGGCAGGAATGAGAAGGTTCCCTGGGTGATGCGCATTGGAATTGGCTCCTGTCGGTTGCGCCGCTTTACCCTCCCCCTTGCGGGGAGGGGCGGCGAATGATGCGGTCGACCCTCCCCACGAGGGGAAGGGTAAGGTGCGGTCTTACTCCGCCGCCGTCGCCACCGGCACGAAGTCCGGCGAGTCGGTCGAGGCGTAGTTGAAGGTCACGTCCTTCCAGGTTTCGAGCGCCTGCTTCAGCGGCAGGCAGGTCTTGGCGGCGTCCTGCAGGATCTGCGGTCCCTCGCGGACGATGTCGCGGCCCTCGTTGCGGGCAAGCACCATGCATTCGAGCGCGACGCGGTTGGCGGTGGCGCCCGCCGCGATGCCCATCGGATGGCCGATCGTGCCGCCGCCGAACTGCAAAACCACGTCCTCGCCGAGCAGGTGGAGGAGCTGGTGCATCTGGCCGGCATGGATGCCGCCCGACGCCACCGGCATCAGCTTGTTGAGCGAGGCCCAGTCCTGGTCGAAGAAGATGCCGTTCTCCAGCCGCTTCGGATTAAAATCCTCGCGGCAGACGTCGTAGTAGCCGTGGGTCGTGGCCGGGTCGCCTTCCAGCTTGCCCACCACCGTGCCGGCATGGATGTGGTCCACGCCTGCCAGCCGCATCCACTTGGCGATGACGCGGAAGGAGACGCCGTGGCTCTTCTGGCGCGTATAGGTGGAGTGGCCGGCGCGGTGCAGGTGCAGGATCATGTCGTTCTTGCGCGCCCAATTCGACATGGACTGGATGGCCGTGTAGCCGATGACCAGGTCGATCATGACGATGGTGGAGCCGAGTTCCTTGGCGAAGTTGGCGCGTTCGTACATGTCCTCCATGGTGGCGGCGGTGACGTTGAGATAGGTGCCCTTGATCTCGCCGGTCTCGGACTGCGCCTTGTTGACGGCCTCCATGCACCACAGGAAACGGTCGCGCCAATGCATGAAGGGCTGCGAGTTGATGTTCTCGTCGTCCTTGGTGAAGTCGAGCCCGCCCTTCAGCGCCTCGTAGACTACGCGGCCGTAGTTGCGGCCGGAGAGGCCGAGCTTCGGCTTGACGGTCGCGCCCAGCAACGGGCGGCCGAACTTGTCGAGGCGCTCGCGCTCGACCACGATGCCGGTGGCCGGGCCGTTGAAGGTCTTCACATAGGCGACCGGCAGGCGCATGTCCTCGAGCCTGAGCGCCTTGAGCGGCTTGAAGCCGAAGACGTTGCCGATGATCGAGGCCGTGAGGTTGGCGATCGAGCCCGGCTCGAACAGGTCGAGATCGTAGGCGATGTAGGCGAAATACTGGCCGGGCGCGTTGGGCACCTGGTCGACCTGATAGGCCTTGGCGCGGTACTTCTCAGAGGCCGTGAGGCGGTCGGTCCAGACTACGGTCCAGGTTGCCGTAGAGCTCTCGCCGGCCACCGCCGCCGCGGCCTCGATCGGGTCGACGCCGTCCTGCGGGGTGATGCGGAACACCGCGATGATGTCGGTGTCCTTCGGCTCGTAGTCGGGCTCCCAATAGCCCATCTTCTTGTATTGCATGACACCGGATCTGTAGCGTTCGGCTCCGGTGACGGTTTCTGACTTGTTGGCCATAGGTCTGGTCCTTTCTTAGCTTGGGTTGGACCGCTCAGGCGGCCTTGGCGGGTGCGATTTGCGGGTCGAGCTTGCCGGCGGCGTAGCGCTTGGCCATCTCGTCCATGGCGATGACCTTGATCTTCGAGGCATTGCCGGCGGTGCCGAAGCGCTCGAAGCGGTCGCGGCACAGGTCGCGCATGGCGTCCATCGCCGGTTTCAGGAACTTGCGCGGGTCGAACTCGCTCGGATGCTCCATGGCGATGCGGCGGAACTGGCCGGTCATGGCCATGCGGCAGTCGGTGTCGATGTTTACCTTGCGCACGCCGTGGCGGATGCCGCGCTCGATCTCCTCTACCGGCACGCCGTAGGTCTGGGGCATCTGGCCGCCATGCTTGTTGATGACGTCCTGAAGCTCCTGCGGCACCGAGGAGGAGCCGTGCATGACCAGATGCGTGTTGGGCAGCTTGCGGTGGATCTCCTCGATCACGCGCATGGCCAGGATCTCGCCGTCGGGCTTGCGGGTAAACTTGTAGGCGCCGTGCGAGGTGCCGCAGGCGATCGCCAGCGCGTCGACCTTGGTGCGGGTCACGAAGTCGACCGCCTGGTCGGGATCGGTCAGCAACTGATCGTGCGACAGCGCCCCTTCGGCGCCGTGGCCGTCCTCGGCCTCGCCCTGGCCGGTCTCCAGCGAGCCGAGTACGCCGAGCTCACCCTCGACGGAGGCGCCGACCCAATGGGCCATGCGCGACACGCGCTCCGTAATAGTGACGTTGTATTCATAGCTCGCCGGCGTCTTGGCATCTGCCTTCAGCGAGCCGTCCATCATCACCGAGGTGAAGCCGTGGCGGATGGCGGTAAGGCATGTGGCTTCGTTGTTGCCGTGGTCCTGGTGCATGCAGACCGGGATGTCGGGATAGATCTCGGCCAGCGCGTCGATCATCTTGGCCAGCATGATGTCGTTGGCATAGGAGCGGGCGCCGCGCGACGCCTGGATGATGACCGGCGCGTCGCAGGCCTTGGCCGCCTCCATAATGGCGAGGCCCTGTTCCATGTTGTTGATGTTGAATGCCGGCACGCCGTAACCGCGTTCGGCGGCGTGGTCGAGCAATTGCCTCAGCGTGATGCGCGCCATGGTCAGGCTTCCTCCTTCGTCCTGCTGTGCTGCTTGCGGGGTTCGAGCGTCCGGCCGATCGCCGCGGCGGTGTCGGCCATGCGGTTGGAAAAGCCCCACTCGTTGTCGTACCAGGACATGACCCGGACGAGGTTGCCCTCGATGACCTTGGTCTGGTCGAGCGCAAAGGACGACGAGGCCGGATTGTGGTTGAGGTCGATCGAGACCAGCGGCTCGTCGACGATGGCGAGGATGTTCTTCAGCCTGCCCCTGGCGGCTGCCTTCATCGCCTCGTTGACCTCCTCCACGGTGGTGGGGCGCGAGGGCACGAACTTGAAGTCGACCACCGAGACGTTGGGGGTAGGCACGCGGATGGCGACGCCGTCCAGCTTGCCTTTCAGTTCCGGCAACACCAGGCCGACGGCCTTGGCGGCCCCGGTCGAGGTCGGGATCTGGGAGAGCGCGGCGGCGCGGGCGCGGTAGAGATCCTTGTGCATGGTGTCCAGCGTCGGCTGGTCGCCGGTGTAGGAGTGGATCGTGGTCATGAAGCCACGTTCGATGCCGATGGCCTCGTGCAGCACTTTCGCCACCGGCCCCAGGCAGTTGGTGGTGCAGGACGCGTTGGAGACAACGACGTGCTCCTTGCTGATCTTGTCGTCGTTGACGCCGTAGACCACTGTCAGGTCGGCGCCATCGGCGGGGGCGGAGACGAGCACGCGGCGGGCGCCGGCGGCGAGATGCGCCGAGGCTTTTTCCTTCGAGGTGAAGATGCCGGTGCATTCGAGCGCGATGTCGACGTCCAGCTCCGCATGCGGCAGTTCGGCCGGGTTGCGGATCGCCGTCACCCTGATCGGCGGCAGGTCGTCGACGACCATCGTGTCGCCCTTGACGGTCACCGTGCCGGGGAAGCGGCCGTGGACGCTGTCGTAGCGCAGCAGATGCGCATTGGTCTCGACCGGGCCGAGATCGTTGATCGCCACCACCTCGATGTCGGTGCGGCCCGACTCGATGATGGCGCGCAGGATGTTGCGGCCGATGCGGCCAAAGCCGTTGATTGCGACGCGAACTGCCAATTGCTCCTCCCGTTCAGTCGATGAGCTCGAGGGCGGCACCTGCGACCGCTTCGGGCGTGATGTTGAAGTGGCGGTAGAGGTCGGCGGCCGGCGCGCTGGCGCCGAAGCCGGACATGCCGATGAAGGCGCCGTTCTCGCCGATCCAGCGGTCCCAGCCGAGGCGGGCGGCGGCTTCCACAGCCACGCGCGGGGCAGTGCCGAGGACGGACTTGCGGTAGGCCGCGTCCTGCGCCTCGAACAGCTCCCAGCAGGGCATGGAGACCACAGCGGCCTCGATGCCGCGCTCGGCCTTCAGCTTGTCGGCGGCGGCCACCGCGATCTCCACCTCGGAGCCGGTGGCGATCAGCGTCACGGCGCGCGGGCCTTCCGTCTCGCGAAGCACATAGGCGCCGCGCGCGGAGCGGTTTTCGCTCGAATGGGCGAGTTGCAGCATCGGCAGGTTCTGGCGCGACAGCACCAAAACGCTTGGCCGGTCCTTCGTCTTCAGCGCCAGCTCCCAGCATTCCGCCGTCTCGATGATGTCGGCGGGGCGGAACACATTGAGATGCGGCGTGGCGCGCAGCATGGCCAGGTGCTCGACCGGCTGGTGCGTCGGGCCGTCTTCGCCCAGACCGATGGAGTCGTGCGTCATGACATAGATGACGCGCTGGCCCATTAGCGCCGAGAGGCGCATGGCGCCGCGCGCATAGTCGGTGAAGCACAGGAAAGTGCCGCCATAGGGCACGAAGCCGCCGTGCAGCGCGATGCCGTTCATGGCTGCCGCCATGCCGTGCTCGCGGATGCCGTAGTGGACATAGCTGCCGGAATAATCGCCGGCGACGAGGCGGTTCATGCCCTTGGTGATGGTCAGGTTCGAGTGGGTGAGGTCGGCCGAGCCGCCGACGGTGAGGTCGGTGGCGCCGTTGATGACGGAAAGCGCCATCTCGGAAGCCTTGCGGGTGGCGACCTTGGTGGCCTTCTCGACATGCTCCTTGCGGAAGGCGTCCAGCGCCTCGAACACGGCAGCGGGGATTTCGCCGGCGATTGCAGTCTGGAAGGCATCGCGCCTCGGTGAAGCGGCAAGCCGAGCTTCCCACTCGCGGCGCGCGGCTCCGCCGCGGCCGGCAACATCACGCCATGCGGACAGGATCTCGTCGGGCACCACGAACGGAGGCCAGGACCAGCCGATGTTTTCGCGCGCTGCGGCGACCTCGACTTCGCCGAGCGGCGCGCCATGGGTCTTTTCGGAGCCCTGGAGGTGGGGCGCGCCCTTGCCGATAATGGTCCGGCAGGCGATCAGCGAGGGGCGGTCGGAACTGCGTGCGTGCTCGATTGCCGCGGCGATCGCGTCCATGTCATGGCCGTCGATTTCCTGCACGTCCCAGCCTGCCGCCCTGAAGCGCGCCGGCTGGTCCATCGAGGTCGAAAGCGAGGTCGGGCCGTCGATCGAAATTGAGTTGTTGTCCCAGAAGACGATCAGGCGGTCGAGCTTCAGGTGGCCGGCAAGGTCGATCGCCTCGTGGCTGACACCTTCCTGCAGGCAGCCGTCGCCGGCGATCACATAGGTGTAGTGGTCGACGAGGTCGGAGCCGTGGCGTTCGGCCAGCATGCGTTCGGCCAGCGCCATGCCGACGGCGGTGGAGATGCCCTGGCCGAGCGGGCCGGTGGTGGTTTCGATGCCCTGCGCATGGCCGTATTCGGGGTGGCCGGCGGTGCGGCTGCCGAGCTGGCGGAAATTCTGCAATTGCTCGATCGGCATGTCGGGATAGCCGATCAGATAGTGCAGCGCATATTGCAGCATCGAGCCGTGGCCGGCCGAGAGCACGAAGCGGTCGCGGTCGGGCCAGTCGGGCTTTGCCGGGTCGAGCTTGATGAAGCGGCGGAACAACACCGTCGCCACGTCGGCCATGCCCATCGGCATGCCGGGATGGCCCGAATTGGCCTTTTGCACGGCGTCCATCGCCAGTGCGCGGATCGCATTGGCCATGTCGCGCTCCGACACGGTTTCGGCGGCCGGATTCGGCTTGAGAGACGATTGCAGGTTCATGGCTTCCTCCTCACGACGCGCGCTTCTTGCGCTCGATGAGTTGCAGGATGAGCGGGGTCAGGATGAGCTGCATGGCCAGGTCGAGCTTGTTGCCAGGCACCACGATGGAATTCGCCCTCGACATGAAGCTGTCGTGGATCATCGACAGCAAATAGGGGAAGTCGATGCCGCGCGGCCGCGCAAAGCGGATGACCAGCATCGACTCGTCGGGCGTGGGTATCCAGCGGGCGATGAAGGGGTTCGACGTGTCGACGATGGGCACGCGCTGGAAGTTGATGTCGGTCTGGGTGAACTGCGGGGTGATGTAGCGCACATAGTCGGGCATGCGGCGCAGGATCACGTCCATCACGGCTTCGGTGGAATAGCCGCGCGTGGACCGGTCGCGATGGATCTTCTGGATCCATTCCAGGTTGATGACAGGCACAACGCCGATCTTCAGGTCGGCGTGGCGGGCAAGGTTGACCTGTTCTGTCGCCACGCAGCCGTGCAGCCCTTCGTAGAACAGAAGGTCGCTGGGCGGGAATTCGCGCCAGTCGGTGAAGGTGCCCGGCTGCTGGCCGTAGAGCTTGGCCTCTTCCTCGTCGTGGACGTAGGTGCGCGTGCGCCCAGTTCCACGGCGGCCATATTCCTCGAACACCGATTCAAGGATCTCAAGCTCGTTGGCCTCAATGTTGAAATGGGTGAAGTTGGGGTTTCCCTTCTCCTCCTCCTCGGCGACCTTCACCTTCATCGCGGCGCGATCATAGCGGTGGAAGGCGTCGCCCTCGATGAAGGCGGCCTCGATGCGCTCGCGCCGGAAGATCTGCTCGAAGACGCGCTTGACCGAAGTGGTGCCGGCGCCGGACGAGCCTGTGATGGAAATGATCGGGTGCTTGGCCGACATGAAACGCTTTCTCCCCCCAGGTCAGGCGCGGAACAGGCCGCGATGGCCGAACAGCGGCGACCGCTCGCCGATGCTGCTCGGATCCAGATGATAACGAGTGATGCGGGCCACCTCGCGAGCCGAGCCGAAGACCAGCGGAACGCGCTGGTGCAGGCTCTGCGGATGGACG
Source organism: Pseudomonadota bacterium (assembly GCA_023387775.1). Classification (GTDB taxonomy): domain Bacteria; phylum Pseudomonadota; class Alphaproteobacteria; order Rhizobiales; family Rhizobiaceae; genus Pseudaminobacter. The sequence goes on from JAEWHN010000041.1 coordinate 12,141, forward strand.
TCCAGGATGCGCTCGATCGTGTCGGTCGCGGCACCGCCGGCCTGTTCGATCAGATAGGCGATCGGGATGGCCTCGTAGACGAGACGCAGGCGACCGTTTGCGTATCCGCGGCGCTGGTCGCCCGGGTATAGGAAGACGCCGCCGCGCATGAGGATGCGGTAGCAATCGGCCACCAGCGAAGCGATCCAGCGCATGTTGAAGTCGCGCTCGCGCGGGCCTTCCGTGCCCTTCAGGCAGTCGTCGACATAGAGCCGCACGGCTTCGTCCCAGTGGCGGTAGTTGGCGGCGTTGATCGCAAATTCATGGGCGCGCGGCGGCACGATGCGGCTTTCATAGGCCTGCACGAAGGTGCCCAGCCGCGCCGACTGGACGAAGACATGGGTGCCGCTGCCAAGCGAGAGTACCAGAGCCAGCTGCGGGCCATAGATGAAGAAGCCTGCGCCCAGCAGTTTCGTTCCCGGCTGCAAAAAGGAGGCGGCCGGACTTTCATCCGGCGCGCCAGTTGCAGGGAGGAGCGAGAAAATCGTTCCGATCGACACATTGGTGTCGATGTTGGAGGAGCCGTCGAGAGGATCGATGGCAATGGCGAGCTCGGCATCCGTGTTGAGCAGGACCGGCTGGTCAAGTTCCTCGGAGGCGTAGAGCCGCACCGGCGCATGGCGCATGGCGTCGAGGAAGATGTCGTCGGCGAAGACATCGAGATCCTTCTGGACGTCGCCGTCGTGATTGGCGCCGCGCGTGCCTGCGAAGGCCCTGCCAAGCGCGCCCTGGTTGATAGTATTTCGCACCTTGACCGCCGCCTGGGCGAGCTGGCGGATCGTCGTGGCGATGGCCTCGCGACGCAGGTCGCCGCCGCTGCCGACGTAAGAATTCAGAACCGCATCGAGTGTTGCCGTCGTCATCTTGTCCTCCCGAGCGGTCGTCGAGCGTCGACCGGGCTTGAGAGAAGGAGAGCAAAGGCGCTAACCTAAGTAAATTTTAATAACTTTACTTTTCCGATAAAAAAGATTTAGCATCCTGCATGCGGAACCTTACTTTCAGGCAACTCAGGGCAGTCCAGGCGATCATCGCCAGCGGCAAAATCGTCAACGCAGCCAAGGCCTTGGGCCTGACCGCGCCGGCTGTGACGATCCAGCTGAGGCAGGCCGAGGAGGAACTGGGCATCGCCCTTTTCGACCGCACCGCGGACGGGATGCGTCCGACTGCCGCAGGGTTAGCCCTGGTCGATGCGGCCCAGGCAATCGAGGAGCGGCTGCGCCTGCTGGAAGACCAGATCGACGCGATCAAGGGCGTGCGCACCGGCAGCCTGACGCTGGGCGTCGTCTCCACCGCCAAATATTTCGCGCCACGGCTGATGGCCGCCTTCATGAGGGAACATCCGGACATCGAGATGAAGCTGCTGGTCGGCAACCGGGCCGAGACGATCGCCAACCTGAAGAGCCACGACGTCGACATCGCGCTGATGGGGCGCCCGGCGCGCGACGTGCCGGTGCGCGCCTCGGCTTTCGGCGATCATCCGCTGGTCATCATCGCAGCACCCGACCATCCGCTGGCGAAGGCCCGCGACATATCCAAGGAGCGCATCGCCCGCGAAAATTTCCTGATCCGCGAGCCGGGTTCGGGCACGCGCATTTCGCTGGAAATCTTCCTGAGCGAAATTCCCGGCCGGCTCGACGACCTCGGCACCGAGATGGACTCCAACGAGACCATCAAGCAGGCAGTGATGGCGGGGCTGGGGATCGCCTTCATTTCTGCGCATACCGTCGCCTTCGAGGTGGAAACGAGGCGTCTCGTCATACTGGACGTACAGGGCATGCCGATCCGCCGGCAATGGTTCGCGGTGATGCGGGCGGACCGGGCGGTCTCGCCGGCAATGTCCACCTTCCACGAGTTCCTGATGCGCAAGGGCGCGATGTACCTTCCGCTGTTCGGCAAGCTCTATCCTGCCCAGGCGCCCCGGCCGGAAATGGTATGACGCGCTACTTCTTCGGGGCGAGGGTATCGGCGATGGTCTTTGAAAGCTGATAAAGCCGCTGCTCGATCAGCGTCGGCACCTCGCAGACATAGGTGAGCGACTTGACCCGCTCATCGAAGACCCGCGTCTCCCAATTCAGCCGGTCGGTCAGTTGCGTCACCTGATTGGGGTCGGCATCGGGCTTCGCGGTCAGGTCGTCCAGCTCCGACGCCTCCTTGCGCAGATCTGCGGCAACCTCGATCTGCTTGCGCGCATAGCGGGTGATGCCGCTCATGACGCGTGACCGTTCGGCGTTCATGTGGTCGAACAGGCCCTGCTCCAGCATGGTCATCGCGGGCACCAGTTTGTCCGGCGGCAGGCTGGCGGCGAAGTCCTTGATCTGCTGCTCGGCGTCGGGCAGTGGCAGCCGGCGGGCGGCGAGCTCGCGCACGCGATTGGCGATGTCGGGATCGTTCTCCCAGCCCTTGGCCGTTTCCGGCAGTTCCGGCCCGTTCCAGATCTGGGCCAGCGACAATTCGGGCACCTTGCGCTGCATGCATGGCCAGTCGGGTTCGGTGTTGGCGGCATTGGCAGGGTGGACGTGGGCGCAAGCCAGCAGGATGCCGGCAAGGCTGCAGATCGGCAGCAAAGGTCTCATCAGGCGTTTCCTCCCGTGTCCTGTTTACGGTTCATCAGGCCGCGCGACGGGTCATAGGCGATGATGGCGCCGGCCAGGAATAGCAAGGTGCACCCGACCACGACGGCGAGAGAGAACCAGTCGATCTGGCAATAGAGCGCAAAGCGGATCAGCTCGACCGCATAGGTGAAGGGGTTGAACAGGCAGATCTTGTAGAGGATCGGGCTCGACTGCTGGACGCGCCAGAGCGGGTAGAGCGCCGGCGAGGCGAAATACATCGGGAAGATCACGAAGTTCATTACGCCGGAGAAATTCTCGAGCTGCTTGATGAGCGACGACAGGAACATGCCGAGCGCGCACAGCATCAGCCCCGCCAGGAACAGCGCCGGCAGCACGAAGAGATAGCCGAGCGGCGGCGCCTTGATGTCCCAGAACCAGGCCACGAACAGGAACACATAGACCTGGGCGATGGCGACGGCGACGCCGGCGAACAGCTTCGATACCAGCAGGTACCAGCGCGGGAAGGGGCTGACCAGCAGCGTGCGCATGTTGCCCATCTCGCGGTCGTAGACCATCGACAGCGACGACTGCATGCCGGAAAACAACAGGATCATGCCGCAGAGGCCAGGTGTTATGTAGACCTCGTAGAGCACGTAGGTCTTGTAGGGCGGAATGATCGAGACGCCGAGCACCTGGCGGAAGCCGGCGGCGAAGATCAGCAGCCACACCAGCGGCCGCACCAGCGAGGAAATGAAGCGCTCGCGCTGGTTCACGAAGCGCAGGCCCTCGCGCACCAATATGCCCTTCAGGCAGATCAGGTATTGGCGCAGGCCCAAGTGCGGCGACCGCATCGGCACGGTGCCATGGTCGCTGGTGCGGGCAGGCAGGTCGCTCATGGCTGCATGTCCGTCATCTGCTGGTCGTCCAGGCCGCTGAGCCGCGCAAAGGCCTCGCGGATCGTCTTCATGCCCGCGGCGCGCACCACTTCCACGACGCCGCCGGCGGCGACGAGGCGGCCCTCGCGCAGCACCACGACATGGTCGCTGTCCTCGACCTCGTCGATGAGATGCGTGGCCCACAGCACGCCCACGCCTTCGGTCGCCACCAGCTTGCGGATCGTGGCGAGGATGCCGGCGCGCGACCGGATGTCGAGCCCTACCGTCGCCTCGTCGAGCAGCAGCAGGGGCGGGCGGTGCAGCATGGCGCGCGCGATCTCGATGCGCCGCATTTGGCCGCCGGAGAGGCTGCGCGCCTTGTCGTTCAGCCTGTCGCTCATGTCCACCTGCTGCAGCAGCGCCTCGATGCGCGCCCGTGCCTCGCGCCCGCCGATGCCGTGCAGGGAAGCGTGATAGGCAAGGTTCTGGTAGACGCTGAGGTCGAGGTCCAGCGTGCGCGCCTGGAAGACGATGCCGAGGCGCTTCAGCGCCTCGCCCGAGGCGCGGGCGACGTCGTGTCCGAAGATGCGGATAGAGCCCTCGCGCGTGTTGTAGAGGCGGCTGATCAGCGAAAACAGCGTCGTCTTGCCGGCGCCGTTGAGGCCGAGCAGAACGGTAAACGTGGCCGGCGCGATGGTGAAGGAGACGTCCGAGAGCGCCTGCTTGGAGCCGTAGGAATAGCTGACCGCGGCGACCTCGAGGGCCGCCACATTGCCATGTCCTTCGGTCTTCACATGCTGCAAGGCGGATCGCTCCTTTGCCTCCTGACCATACCGCCGGTTAGCTGGGGCCTCCATTGGCCTATTTGACGGTAATCGTGCCCTTCATGCCCTTGTCGGCCAGGTCCGGCACCGACCATGTGTAGGTGCCGGGCCGCACGGTGTTGAACTGCACCAGTATGGTGCCGGGGGAATCGAATTCCAGCCAGGCCGGCGCGCCGTTCATGTGGATTTCCAGCCCGTTGATGACGATCTGGTTCATCCAGACATTGCGGAACAGGTCGGTCACGAACTTGTATTCCAGTCCGGTGCCCGAGCTGATCTTCCAGCGATAGCCCTGGCCGGAAATCAGGTTGAAGTCGTTCTGGTTGACGGCGAGGTTGTCTTCAGCCGTGCCTAGGATCAGTTCGGGGAGGGTCTGGCTGGCGCGTGTGGCCTTGGGCTGCTCGTCATCGTCGTCGGCCTCCTGCGCAACGGCATGGAGCGGCAGCAGGGCAGCACTGATCAATGCGGCAAAGGCAACACTGCGGTATTTCCTCATCATCGTCCTCTCCTCGCTTTTACAAAAATCTCACTTCGGCGACACCACCACACCCCAGGGCAGGGCGCCGACGGTGACCGACTCGATCGGCTCGTCGCTGGCCACGTCGATGAAGGTGATGTCGTTTGAAATGCCGTTGGTGCTGATGATCATCTTCTGGTCGGGCGTGAAGGCGAGCTGCCAGACCCGCTGGCCGACCAGCACATATTTCTCCACCTCGTAGGTTTGCGCGTTGATCACCGCCACGCGGTTGGCGGGTCCGAGCGCCACATAGGCTTTCTTGCCGTCGGCGGTGATGCGCACGCCCACCGGCTGGATCGCCTCCGAGCGCAGGCCCGGAATGGCGAAGGTGATCTTGTGCGTGACCTGCCGGGTGGCGTTGTCGATGACCGAGACGGTGCCGCCGATTTCGGCGCTTACCCAGACCTCGGATCCGTCAGGCTTGAACTGGGCGAAGCGCGGCCTTGTGTCCACGAGGACGTTGTCGGTGATCTCGTGGGTCTGGGTGTCGATGAAATGGGCCATGCTCGTCGTTTCCGACGTGTTGACCAGCGTCTTGCCATCGGGGCTGATGCCCATTCCCTCCGGCTCGACCCCGACGGGGATCTCGGCCATCACCCGCTTCGTCTCAAGGTCGATGACGGTGACGAGATTGTCGTTCTCGTTGGCGACATAGAGGATCTTGCCGTCTGGCGAGAGCGTGAAAAGTTCCGGGTCGGGGCCCGAGGGAAGGGTGCCGACGATCTGGTACGTGGCCGTGTCGATTATCTGGATGGTGTCGTCGTCGCTTGCGCAAAGATAGATGAACTTGCCATCCGGCGAGATGGTGATGCCGCGCGGGCGCTGCCCGACAGGCACCGACTTGACCACCTTCATCGTCATCGAGTCGACGACGGTCATGGTGTTGTCCTTCTCGTTGGAGACATAGACCATGTAGGCCGATGCCGGCGTGGCCAGGAACGTGGCGGCCAGCGCCGCGGCCGCGAGTGACAATTTTCCACGCATCCAGTGCACCCTCCAGGATTGTCCTTCGTTCACGTTCCTATTTCTTGAAGACGCATTTCGTTTCAGGCTGGTCGACGCCCAGCGTGTCGAGTTCCGAGACCTGGTGCAGGAACCCTTCCTGCGGCGAGGTGGAGACGACGGCCTTGGCATCGCCCAGGAAGATCGGCTGACGCAATTGCAGGTTCCAGGGTCGGAAGGTGAGCTTCTGGCCCTTGAAGGCGGCGATCGAGAACTTGTCGCTGTGGAGATATTCGCTGATCTTGCCCGGATCGCCGCTGTTGGTGCGCGTGGCCGCCTCGCCGACCGAGCGCACCGCGGTCCAGGCGTTCATGTCCTTTGACAGCATGTGGCGGCCGGCGTTCTTGTCGAAGCGGGTCTGAAGCTGCGAGCCGCCCCACTGCTCGCTGGCCGGATGCCAGGAGGATGGCATGAGCCCGGCGGTGCCGGCCACCACGCGCGGCAGCCAGGTGCGATAGGGCACATAGGTTCCGAACACCTCGCTCTCGTCGGCGACCAGCACCGCGTCGTGGTCGGGAAAATCCTGGGTGAACACCGGCATCTGCTGCTGTATCTGGATAACGCCCGTGTCGGTGCGGCGCGCGGTGCCGGTGTCCTTGAACTCCTTCTCGGCCAGAAGCTTGGCGCCGAAGCGCGTTGCCGCGCGGCGCAGGGCGTCGGCGAACAGTTGATCGTTCTCGTGCGAGCCGTAGATGAGCACCCAGCGCGGCCACTGCTTCCAGATGAGATACTGGGCCAGCGCGTCGGCCAGCATGCTGCGCGTCGGCGCAATGTGGAAGACATTTGCCCGGCATTCCTCCTCGCGCAGGATGTCGTCGGGAGCGCCGATGTTGAAGATCAGCACGCCCTTGTCGCGCGCGATATCCGCGATCGACAGCAACTGCTTTGCCGAAAGATCTGCAAGCACATAACGATCGCCCTTGGCGACCAGTTCGTTGAATGCACCGACGGCATCCGCACCGGGCTTGATCTCGGCGATGTCGAGCTCGAACTTCTGCTTGAGGAAGGAACCGGTGGTGTTGTTGTCGCCGATGCCGAGCTTGGCGCCAGCGATGCCCTCATCTGGTGGCGGGATGTCGAGAACCGACAGTGCCAGCTGCGGCTGGTAAGCGCGCAGGTAGCCGATGCGGATTTCCGTCGTCGGCTGCGGCGCCTTGGCTGAATTTGTCTGGGCCTGTGCGGCCTCTTGCGCGAGAGCCGGCAAGACGTTGACGGCCGCCCAAAAAAGAACGATGAAAAACCACAGAGAGTTCGGCACCATACTCTTCATAGTGACTCGCCCGTTGTCATCCGGCCAAAGACCGGAAGAAAGTGCTGCCATAGTTCGGTGCCGAAATGAACTTAGCCCATGGTCCAATATTGTCAAAGGCCGGCAGCCGCGATTTCATCGCGGCCGATATAGTTCATGTCGCAATTTCTCATGTTTCAGGACGGATCGAGGGGGCCGCGCGCAATGCGGACCTCGTAAACCGCTTTGCCAGCTTTGCCGCCGAGTCTGGACGGACTATGCTGGCATTGAAACGTGGAAAAAGCTCGCCAAGGCGGCGCCAAACCCGAATGACCGCGCGGAGGAAAGCGCTATATCGAGGCCGGTGATGCACGGCCAGACGAACGGTCCGGCGCCTCGCCGGGCGATCCCAGCCCGCCCTTACTGCAAACATACCGGCCTCGCGCCTAAGGAACTGATGAAATGACGAAAATGCTGGCGAGCGTGAACGGCCTCGAGGAGGCGGAGATCGCCCTTGTGGGCGGCGCCGACATCATCGACCTGAAGGACCCGAACGCCGGGGCGCTGGGTGCGGCGTCCATCGAGGTCATTCGACAGACCGTCGCTTGGGTCGGTGGGCGGCAGCCGGTCAGCGCCGTCGCCGGCGACCTGCCGATGCAGCCGGATCTAATTCGCGCCAAGGCAGAAGAGATCGCCGCCACCGGCGTCGACTATGTCAAGGTTGGCTTCTTCCCTTCGGCCGATGCCGCCGCCTGCATTGAGGCGCTGGCGCCGCTTGCCGGACGGACGAAGCTGATCGGCGTTCTGTTCGCCGACCTCGAGCCGGACCTCGACCTTCTGCCGGTGATGGCGCGCAGCGGACTGCACGGGGCCATGCTCGACACGGCTAGGAAGGACGGGCGCCGGCTGCTGGACCACATGCCGCCGGCCATGCTGCATGGCTTCGTCGATGACTGCCGCGCGCTCGGCCTGGCGGTCGGCCTTGCCGGCTCGCTGGAAGCACCGGACATTCCGCGCCTGCTGCCGATGGCTCCCGATTTCCTTGGCTTCCGTGGCGCGCTGTGCGATCAGTCGGAGCGCACCGGCGCCATTGAGCTCGAGGCTGTTCGGCAGGTCCGCGCCCTCATTCCCGACGCACGCCCGGCCGGCACAGCCGCCAGCGTCGACTACAGGCTGCTCGCCGCGCGCGGCTATTCGCCCGGCGCGGCCGATGCCGCACTCGGCACCGACAAGATCTTCGTGCGCGAATTCGTGCTGCCGGTGCAGATCGGCGCCTACAGTTTCGAGCACGGCCACACCCAGAAGGTGCGCTTCGACGTCGTGGCCGACGTGCTGCGGGTGACGCACGCACCGGAAGACATGCGCCATGTCTTTTCCTACGACATCATCATGGACGGCATCCGCACCATCGTCGCGCGCGGCCATGTTCAGCTCAGCGAAGCGCTGGCCGAGCAGGTGGCAGCGCTGGTGCTGGAGGACCCGCGCGTCATGAAGGTGACCGTGCGGGTGGAGAAGCTCGAACTGGGGCCCGGCGGCGTCGGCGTCGAAATCGAGCGCCGGCGGGCGAGCGAGCGTGCGCTGCATTTGCGCCACGGCGCGGCTGCGGGCGAAGGCGGTTTCGCGGCCGGCGGTGGCCAGAAGGGCTCGTCTTCATGAGGCGCATTGTCGTCAAGCTTGGCGGCAGCACGGCCTATCATGCCGAAATGCAGGAGTGGGCCGAAATACTGGCCGAGGCGGCGGCGCCGCTGGTCGTCGTGCCGGGCGGCGGCCCCTTCGCCGACCGCGTGCGCGAGGCGCAGGCGCAGATGGGCTTCTCCGACGCATCCGCCCATTTCATGGCAATCCTGGCCATGGAGCAGATGGGGCTGGCGCTGCTCGACATGAACGAGCGCTTTTCGCCGGCACGTACGGTCGAGGAGATCGATGCGGCGCTTGAGCGCGCGAAGGTGCCTGTCTGGCTGCCCTCGCAGATGTGCCAGGCCGCCGGCGACATCGCGCAATCATGGGACGTGACATCGGATTCGCTTGCGGCCTGGCTTGCCGGTCGCATCGACGCCAAAGCGCTGCTGCTGATCAAGCAGACCGATGCCTTCGATGCGGAAGAGGATGTGGAGGGTCTCGCAGCCGAGGGGCTGGTCGATCCGATGCTGCCCGTAATGCTGCAACCGGGTACGGGCCTTTACCTGGCCGGGCCCGGGGCGCTGGAAACGGCGCGCCAGCGTCTCGCCGCAGGCGAAGTGCCGGGGAGGGAGTTTGCCGCGCGGGCGGCGCAGAGGGGAGCGGCATAGGCATGGCCAATTTGCACACGCCGCGCTGGGCCTGGGTGCTGACCGGTTCCGGCCATTTCTTCACGGAAAGCTTCGAGATGATCCAGCAGCTCGAGCATTGCGATATCTTCGTCACCAAGGCGGCGGACGAGGTGCTGCGCATGTACAAGCTGAAGCTCGATTTCCCGGACACTATGCGGGTGATCCACGACAAGACAGCCAGTGCCATTCCCGTCGGCGGCTTTTACCACGGCGTCTACCACACGGTGGTGATTGCGCCTGCGTCCTCCAACACGGTGGCGAAGTGTGTGCTCGGCATCTCCGACACAATCGCCACCAATGTCTATGCGCAGGCCGGCAAGTGCCGCGTGCCGTCGATCGTCTTTGCCTGCGACACCGCACCGGAGCTTGAGACCATGGCGCCGCACGGAATGGTCAAGGTCTATCCCCGGCCTATCGATCTCGAGCACACCGAGCGGCTGAAGAGCTTCCACTACACCAAAGTGGTGGAATCGCTTGCCGGGCTGAAGGCAGCGGTGGCCGCGCGGCGGGCCGAGCTGGAAAGCCATGGCTGAGCGGCTCGTCTTCCTCACCGGCCATCTTGCCCGGGCGCGGCTCGAGCGGCTTCTGGCCGGGCTGGGGGAGACCGGGTTTTCCTGGGAGATCATCGACATCGGCGTGAAGGTTGCAGCGCTGATGACGGAAGAGATCATCAGGCGCCGGCTGAACATGCCGGAAGGGGCGGATCGCGTCATCGTGCCCGGCCGCTATCGAGGCGACCTCGACCGGCTGTCGGCGCATTTCAATGTGCCTTTCGTGCGCGGCCCCGACGAGATCGCGGACCTGCCTGCCTTCCTCGGCCGTGCGGGCGAGCCGCCGGACCTGTCGCGCCACGACATGCGCATCTTTGCGGAGATCGTTGATGCGCCGATGCTTTCTGTTGCCGGCCTGCTGGCGCGGGCGCGGGTGCTGGTGGAGGCCGGCGCCGATGTGATCGATCTCGGCTGCCTGCCCGAGACGCCGTTTCCGCTGCTTGGAGAGGCGGTGCGCGCGCTGAAGGCGGAGGGCATTTCGGTCAGCGTCGATTCAGCCAATGTCGAGGAACTGAGGATCGGGGCGGAAGCCGGTGCCGACTATCTGCTCAGCCTCAATGAGGAGACGCTGCCGCTCGCCTTCGACCATCCGGTCGTGCCGGTTTTGATCCCTTCGGTTCCCGGTGATCTGGATTCGCTCGGCCGCGCAATCGAGGCGGCGCAGAAGGCCGGCATCGATTTCATCGCCGACCCGGTGCTCGATCCGATCCATTTCGGCTTTGCCGCGTCGCTCGGCCGCTTCATCGAGGCCCGGCGGCGTTGGCCCGATATCGAGCTTCTGATGGGCACCGGCAACCTGACCGAGCTGACCGATGCCGACACTTCCGGCATCACCGCCATGCTGGCCGGCCTGTGCTCGGAGCTCGGCGTGCGCAATGTGCTGACTGTGCATGTCAGCCCGCACACGGTGCGCACGGTGGAGGAGCACGACCTTGCCCGCCGCATCCTCTTTGCCGCCCGCGCGGATGGGGCGCTGCCGCGCGACTACCACCCCGGACTGCTGCAGATTCACGACCGCAAGCCCTATGCGGCGACGCTGGAAGACATCGAGGCACTTGCCGCCAGCGTCCGCGACGCCAATTTTCGCATCATGACCGCGGAGGACGGCATCCACATTTTCAACAGCAAGGGCCATGCCGTGGCGACGGACGCCTTCGAGTTGTTTCCCGGCCTCGGCGTGGAAAGCGACGGCGCGCATGCCTTCTATCTCGGCGCCGAGCTGATGAAGGCCGAGATCGCCTGGCGCCTCGGCAAGCGCTACGCGCAGGACGAGCCGCTGGCCTGGGGCGTGGCCGCCGCCGCGCCGGAGGCCGACCGCACGCGCCTGGCGGAAGCCGGTCATACGCTGCGCGCGAAAAAGGGGGATAAGTGATGCCTTATATTCGCGAGACCATCATCACCACGGTGAACAAGAGCGGAAAGGTGCACATTGCGCCGCTCGGCATCATCGAGGAGAAGGACGGTTGGATCGTCGCGCCGTTCCGGCCGTCGATCACGCTCGACAATCTGGCGCAGGTGCCGTTTGCGGTCGCCAACTATACCGACGATGGGCGCGTCTTCGCCGGCTGCCTGACCGGGCGGAAGGACTGGGCGACGGTGCCGCTGGCGGGATATGCGGTTCCGCGCCTCGAAGCTGCGCTCGCCCATTCCGTGCTCGAGGTGGTGCATGTCGAGGATGACGGCGTGCGCCCGCGCCATTTCTGCCGCGTCGTGGCGGAGGAAATGCATGCGCCCTTCACCGGCCTCAACCGCGCCAAGGCGGCCGTGCTGGAACTGGCCATACTCGTCAGCCGGCTGGGCATGCTGCCGCGCGAGAAGATCGAAAACGAGATCGCCTATCTCACCATCGGCATCGAAAAGACCGCCGGCCCCGCCGAGAAGGAGGCGTGGGGCTGGCTGATGGAAAAGGTGACCGATCACTTCGCTGCGCTGGACGCAAAGGGCCGGGATGTGCAGGAACGCGCCGAGGGCCCGCGTCCTCCCGAAAGCTGATCTTTTGAATCCGAACGGAGCCCCAACCTTCTGTCAGGGCTGATCTTTTCGGTTCATCGGCCTGTGGGCTCAGTCGATATCCTGTGCAAGCAGCGCCAAGGCCGCGGCCGGGGCGGCACTGCTCGCCTCGCTGCGGGCGTCGTCGCTGGCTGCGATGAGGTCGGCAAAATCGACGAAAGGCCGCCCCATGCGTTCGGCCAGCCGCCTGATCTGCCAGCGGCCGATGCCGGCGCCCACGACCGGCGCGTCGCCTTCGCCCGCCAGCCTGCCCGCCACGCGGAAGGCGGCGTCATGCACGGTGCGAAGCTGCTGTTCGCTGAACCAGCGGGCAAGCTCCCGCCATTCCGGCGGCGTGAGATCGGAGGCGTCGCGCCCCACCATGCGGGCAAGGCGCGCAATGGAGCCCGCCACGGTCTTGGCCTGGCCGTCGGCGGCGGGCTGCTTGTCGTCATCCTCGTCCAGCACGCCGAGGATGCGGTGCACGTCGGCGATGGTTGCAAAATACTCGTTCATCAGGGGCGACACGGCTCCCTTGACCGGCGCGGCCGATGCGATGCCGATGAGGGCGCTGCGGGTGAAGCCGGTATAGACGAGTTCGCCAGTGGCGAGCCGCTCGGCGTCGTTATATCCGTCATGCACGACCCGGCCCCCTTGCGTGACGAGCAGATCGGTGGTGGTCGAGCCCATGTCGACGAACAGCGCGTCACCGGCATGCTTGGCAACGAAGGCCGCACTCGCGTGCCAGTTGGCGGAAGCGATATCGGCGGCCAGCGCCGTCGCCTTTTCGGGCGCGACGAAACCGGAGCGGCCGGCATAGATCAGCGTCTTGCCGGGGAAATGCTCGGTTACGATGCCCAGAAGCGAGGCGATGCCGGCTTCGCGCGAGGGAAAAATGTCGGACAGCTCGCCGGTCATGGTGAAGACGTTGAGGCGGCTGCCGGCAAACAGCGGCTGTGCGGCGCGGGCGGCATCGATGAGCCGGTCGAGGCCGAGCCAGATCGGTGTCGCCAATGTCAGCGCCTCGACTATACGGCCATCCTCCGCGCGAGCGATCTTCAGATGCGCGCCGCCGATGTCGCAGCCGACCACGATGTTCTTTTCTTTGCTCACGCTTCACGCTTTCATGGGTAGGAATTGCCGAACCGAGGGTTGCAGATGCGTATCATTCCCGTGCTCGATCTGAAAGGCGGCCAGGTGGTGCGGGCCGAGCAGGGTCGGCGCGACCGCTACCGGCCGATCGTCACGCCGCTGAGCGCCAGCGCGGATCCGGGGGCCGTGGCCGAGGGGCTGCGGCGGCTTCATCCGTTTCCGACCTTCTACGCCGCCGACCTCGACGCCATTGAAGGGCGAGGGGGAAACGACGAGGCGCTGGCACGGCTGGCCGGGATGCAAGACGCACCCGAACTCTGGGTGGATGCCGGATTTGCCGATGCCGCCGGCCTCGAAGCCGCCCTCGAGGCTCCGGGGCTGTGCCCGGTGCTGGGCTCGGAATCGCAGGCCGATGCGTCGTTGCTGCGCCGCTTCGGCAGGCATCCCGACCTCATCTTGTCGCTCGATTTCTTCGCTGACGGCTTTCGCGGGCCAGCCGCCCTGCTGGACAGCCCCGATCTCTGGCCGCAGCGGGTGATCGTGATGACGCTGGCCAAGGTGGGTTCGGCCGCCGGCCCCGACTTCGCGCGACTGCGCGAAATCAAGGCCCGGGCCGGCGCGCGCGCGGTCATCGCCGCCGGCGGCGTGCGCAACGAAGCGGATCTGCGCGAACTGGCACGCCTCGGCGTCGCCGCCGCTCTGGTGGCGACGTCGCTGCATGATGGCACGCTGACGCCGGCGCAGATCGCGGCGCTTGCAGACACGCCGCGCGCATAAGCCACCCCGCTGCCGGCCGGGGCCACCGCCGGGCAGCAAGACACACCCTCTCTGCCGCTCGCCTTTCGCGGGCGAGCGGACCGACATAGCCAACCTCCCGAAGAATCAGCGCGATGCTTCGGAAAGGAGCGTCAGAAACCCAGCATCTTCATCAACCGGCGCAACAGACCATCCGGCTCTGCAGAGGGTTTTATCTGTGCGGGGCTGTCTCTTGTCTATGAGGCTCCGAAGGGATGCTTGACCGAATCGCGCTTGGCGGTCGCCTCGGCTGCCGTCGGCGTGCCTTCGACGGCGCGCTGGATGGCTTCCTTCACGGCCTGATAGTTGAATTGCTGGATCTTGGCGTCGTCGCTGGCTTCCCAGTGGATGAACACGCCGACGCAGATGAAGACATCGTCGGCTTCCTCGGCGGGGATGATGCCTTCTGCGACGCTGTCCTGGACGGCCTTGGCCACGGCGAACTGGGCGGGGCCGAACATCTGCACCGCCTGCTTGGCGCCCTTGATCGTGACCTTGTTGAAGAGGACGGTGTTGGGCTTGCAGGGAAGGTTGGGCGTAAGCACTGCCAGAAGCGTGGTGAAGCCGTCCTTGTTGTTGGTGAGCGCGTGACAGAACGCGGATTCGACCGGGCTCCCACGCGGGCCGATAAGCAAATCGACGTGCGCCACCTCGTTGCCGTCGCCGACCAGCGACTCACCGACCATGACTTTATTGATCTTTGCCATGCCAATTCTCCTCCAAGACACAATTTGGGTGCCAAGACACAATCATGGTGCCCATGGATGCCACTCACGAGCGGGCGCCCAATGGACAGCTATCCTTGTTGGCAGCGTCCGGAAAACCGGACCGGTTGGCTAGATAGCCGCGAAAGCCCTGCTTCCGCTGCGGAAATTCAAACATCAACCCGGCGATTGCGCAAGGCGAGCCCCCAGATTGTGGACTAAAAGACAAGCAACGGTGAGGTCGGCCGAGGTGCCCGGATTGATGTCTGCGGCCTTGAGGCGCGCATCGAAGCCCAAAAGTACTTCGATGCGTGCATTTTCGTCTCTTGCCGCGTCAAAGCTACGCCGAACGGATGAGGCCTCCGCGCGTACAGCTTCGGCGATCCCGGCCCCATGCTTGCGCAAGATATGGCTGTCGGGAAAGGCGGTCAGGAATTCCAGATAGGCGTGCACGGCCGGCCACATGCCGCTCTCGCCACGCGCGACGGCCGCCTCGAGCGCCGGCAGGCCCGCCTCGAAGATGTCGGCGAAGCCGGTCACATATTGGCGGGCGATGCGGTCGCGGTCCGAGGCCTCTTGCATGGCCTCGAGCAGCCCCGCCGTGGGGCGCTCATGCACATCGTGCCTAGATGCCTCGCCCAGGCCGCCGGGCGAGGCGAGCACAATCGCCTCGAATACCGCAGCGGTGTCGTCGAGGTCGATGGCAGCGAGCACTCGCCGCAGGTTGGCGCGCAGGTCAGCGTCTTCCATCGCCGCCGCCGCTGCAAGCGGCGCGCAGAGCAGGAGGATGCCGAGATTGGTGTTGGTGCCGACGGCATCGCGCGTGGCGCGCACCGCTTCGCGGATGCGCAGGCCGAGCGAAAGCTCGGGATCGGTAAGCGGCGCCGAGGAGACCCGCGCGCTGGCCAAAAACTGCTCCGTCGTCATGCGGTGCCCGTCGGCGAAGCGGTGCACATTGCCCGGCTTCAGCGCCTCGATCTCCTGACGGCAGGCGTCCTCATAGGAGGCGCGGATGATTTCGCGGGCGATTGTCATATGCGCACTGCCGCCGTGCCTTCGGCCGCAGGTGCGTTTTCAACCAGCGTCAGCGCCGGGCGGCCATGCGCGGCCTCCACCAGGGCTCCGGCAATGGCGTCGGCTATGCTGACCTGCGCCACCGATTGCAGGCCCGACCAGGCCGGCATGCTGTTGACCTCGAGCACGAAGTGGCGTCCGTCTGCGTCGGCCACGATGTCCACCCCGGCAAAGGCGGTGCCCACGGCCGCGGCCGCGGCCAGCGCCAGCGTCTCAAGCCCGGTGTCCGCTCCCGCGATGTGCTCGGGCGTGGCGCCGCGGTTGACGTTGGTGATCCAGTCCTCGCCGCGCCGCGCCATCATGGCCACCACCCGGCCGGCGCAGACGAAGACGCGATAGTCGCGGAAGGGTGGGCCGGCGCGCGCGACATAGCGCTGGAGATAGTAGACCCCGTTGATCTCCTCTTCGCCGGGCAGGTCGGCCACGTCGCGGATCAGCCGGATGCCGCGGCCCTGCGCACCGAACAGCGGCTTCAGCACCAGCGGCCCCGATGCCGCCTCGCGGGCGATGACAGCCTCCGCCGCCGCCAGTCCTTCCATGGCGAAAGTGGCTGGGGTGGGCAGGCCGGCCCGGTGCAGCAGGAAGGTGGTGGTCGACTTGTCGACGCAGTTCTCTATCGCCTTGGCCGAATTCCAGACCGGCACGCCAAGCCCGCCCAGCGCGTGCAGCACGCCGAGCCGGCGCGTGATCGCCTCGAACGAGCCGGCCGAGATCGAGCGTACGAGAACGGCGTCGGGCAGCGATCCGTCCTCGAAGCCTGGAATGGCGAGGCCCGAAGGGCTTTCCGTGTCGAAGCCAACGGCGGAGAGCGAAGCCGTGATGGTCTCGCAGCCGCGCCGCCGGATGGCCGCAACCACGCTGCGGGACTGCGCGCCTGAATTGTCGTTGAGGATGAGTATCCTTGTCTTCACGCGCTTCTAGCCCAGGCTCTTTTCCAGCATCGCCAGGTCACGGCTGCCGTTGCGGAAAGTATCCCCGGTCTCGATCGCCGTCACGATGACCTCGGCCGGGCTGAACAGCAGCGGGTCGATGGCATAAAAATCGCCCTTGAAGTGCTTGAAGACCTCGGCAAAGGGGCGGCCATGATCGCGGGAGGCGCTGCTCGGCATGTTTTCGGCCAGGGCACGAGCATCGCTTGCCGACCCGCGCACGAAAAGCTGCACCAGCCCACCATAGATGATGGCGTCGTTGGTGCGGCCCATCGCGGTCAGGAAATCGGGATGCGGCGCGGGAATGGGGGCCGTGCCGACGCCGTCGACAATGTTGTCGAGCGGGAACTTGAGATCGTTGGCCTTGTGCAGGGCGACCTCCAGCACGCGGCTGACGATCTGCACGCAGCCGGCGATGCTCTGCGTCGGCGCGTAGACGAATGTGAGGTTTTCCGGCGCGAGCGCCGTGGCCGCAGCCACCTTTTCGACTACGGCGGCGGGCGGCGGCGTGGCGGTTTCCAGAACGATCACGCTCTGCGTCGCCTTTTCGCGGTAGGAGAGGGTGGAAAACAGCGGCTCGACATGCGCCAGCACGCGCACGGGGCCGGAACCCATGGCGAAGTATTTGCCGCTGGAGAGGTTCCAGCCGGCATATTGGCTGGCAAGGCAGGCAAGCACCGGCTGCGAGGAGCGCACCTCGACATTGAGCGGCCATTTCCCGGCCGCGAAGTTCATGGCCGTCGAAAGCGTGCCCAGCCCGCCCATCGTGGCCTCGGCCATGCGCAGGCCCGCCTCGATGCTGCCGAGGGCGTTGGCGCCTGCGTCGATCAGGCGTTCGCCCAGCGGGCCGGTGGAAACCGAAACGCGCAGGCGCTCGGCATCGTCGACCATGCCCTGCGCGATGCGGGCGGCGTTGTCGTTGAGAAACGCGGAACCGTCTTTCATGGTCGGCCTCCATTCCAATGGTGCTGTAGTGCTTGTTGACGTTTGGCGAGCGTCCGCCGTGCCGCTTCGGCGCTGGGGCCGCGCGCGAAGATGGTGCAGACCGGATCACCCGCCTCCAGCACGGTGCCGGCAGACTGGCGGTCGGCGACCCATTCGGGCCAGGCGATGGCTGGGAAGCTGTCCACCGGCCGGTCGGCATAGGCGATCGTCGCGGCCATGCAATCGGCAAAGCGCGGCAGGCGATAGGGCTCGCCGCGTGAGGCACGAATGTGCGCCTTCATGAGCGGGGCGTCATCAGCATCGAATATGTCGAGCGTGGCGCCCGGGCGCGGGTTGATCTCGAGAAGATGGTAGCCGTCGGCGTTGCGGATCAGGTCCGCGCTGCACAGGCCGACGAGGCCGGCGCGGCGGGTGAGCGCAGTGAGCCAGCCGCCGATCGTTGCAGCGTTCGCCCGGTCGAAGCGGCGCAGCCGCACCGCACCGCCATAGCGGTAGGGCGCATCCGGGGCAGGCGACAGGAACTGGCGACTGAAGCCGACGATGCGCGCGGAATTGCCGTCGCCCACGAACAGGGCCGAAACGCTCGCGCCGGCGATGCGGCGCTGGAAGTAGCGGCCGGCCCGCGCCGCATCGCCATTGGCGCGGCGGATGTGGGTTCCGCCCGCGCCGCCGTCGCGCTTGACCAGCCAGTTTTCAGGATCGGCAGGCGGCTCGCGCCGCAGCGCCGGATGCGGAATGCCGAGTTCCGCGCAGTCGGTGGCGAAGGTTTCGGGGTCCTTCACGCGGCGGATCGCCTCGCCGCCACAGCCCGCGAGGGGAAAGCGCCGGGCAATTGCATCGATGAGGTCGGGCTGGCGCTCGAAGCCGGAGCCGCAGACAACCGCGACCGGCTGATCGGCCCCGGCAAGCTGAGCCAGCGTGTCCACGATCGCGCCCGCATCTATGCCGTTGTGCAGGTCGCCCGGCAGCATGGCTGCGCGGTCCGCCAGTGCGCGCGTGTCATCATCGCAGAACAGGTCGGCCACGAGGGCACGGTAGCCTGCCCGCCGTGCAGCGGCGGCCAATGCGCGGCCGGATATCGCCGCAATGAGAACGGCGGCCCCGGAACTATTTTGCGATCTCGCGGGCAAGGGAAAATGCGTCCTGAAAATCGAATGCGACCGCCTTATCGGCTTCTATCATCTTTTGGAACAGACCGAATTCGGTCTTGTACTTGACGCCGCCGATGGCCAACGGACCGATACCGACAGCCTTCGTCGCTTCGATCGGGTCGCCATTGGCGTTGACCGACACGCCTTCGATGCCGGCCGGCGGCACGGCATTGACGTCGGCGGCGATGAGCAGGTCGCCGCCTGCGGCAAGCACATCGCGCGAAAGCACCTGCACGCCGGCCTTGGCGGCGCAAAGCACCACCTCGTTTGCGCTTACGGCTGCGGCCTTCTTGTCCTCGCTGGAGCCGTCGACCGGCGTGACTTCCACGCCGAAGCGGGCCTGCATGTCGCCCGCGATCTTGCGCACGCGCTCGATGCCGTCATGGCCGACGAGCGTGACCTTGGCGCCTTCCCGCGCCGCGATGACCGCGGTGCAGAAGCCGACCACGCCAGTGGCGCCGAACACGGCGATGCGCGTGTCCTTCAGGCCGCGGCTGAATTTCGTTGCGAGCAGCTTCTCGACCTTGGCCACCATGGCGGCGGCGGTGGTGAAGGAGCCGGCCGGATCGGCGAAGACCGAGACCTTGAATGGCGGCACCATCGCCTTCCTGGCCGCATCGAACATGTCCAGCGCCAGCGGTGCATCCTTGCCGGCGATGAAGATGCCCGTGTCGACCCCGGCGTCCGGCGGGCGGGAGAAGATCGCGTCCTGCACCAGGCCGGTGACCTCGTTGAGGCTGACGTCGACGTAGGGCACGACCGCATCGAAGCCGGCGTCGAGCGCCATGTTGACGTCGAAGGGGCTCATGTGCTTGAGGGGCGTGAGCATGTGCAGGATGTGTTTGCGGGCCATGACTGCCTTCCTGAACTGGGAGTGAGGAGCCCGACCTGTCCGGGCGTCCGTTGGTCTAGCTGCCGACGAGGTCCAGCGCCGACGTGCTTGTTCCGGCCCCCGAATTGCGGCCCCGTACGATCCTCGTTTCAATGCCTTCCGGCAGCGGGCCGGCCTTCTCGACGATCGAATGCACTTGCGCCGCCGGTGCAAAGCCGAAGCCGGTCGGGCCCCATGAGCTCTGGCCGATGCCGACCGCGCCGGCTTCTGCCAGCCTGTGCGCGACCGCTTCCACGCGCTTGCTGGTGAAGACGCCGCCCTGGGCCGGCGCGAAATAGGCGCCGATGAGGGCCTGGATGGCGGTTATGGCCGCGCCGAATGCCGGCAGGTCACGCTCGACCAGCGCAGGCATCACGCCCATCAGCACATTGCGGCAGATCTCGCCGGCGCTGGCGGCGGGGAAGGGCGGCAGCGCGCGGAAAGCCTCGATCTCGTCCGTTCCGTAGATGCCGTTCTTGCCGGCCTCCAGAACCAGGATGACGCGCCAGTCTTCAGGGAAAGGCAGGCGCGCTATCACCGGCGGCTGCTTGCCGCTGTCGTCCTTGCCGGCATCGACGATCAGCCCGCCGCTTTCGAAGCTGGCGATGCCGATGCCCGAGCGCTCGCCTCGGCCAAGCAGAATTGCATCGGCGGCGGTGTCCAGCGGCAACTGGTGCAGGGTGCGCAGCGCCGCCGCCACGGCAATGGCGATCTGCGTGCCGGAGCCCAAGCCGGCATGGGGCGGAATGGCACGCTCGATGACCAGCCGGTGCGGCGTGCGGATGCCGAGATGCTGCGAGAGCTGCTTCAGGTGTTCGGCGGCGCGTGCGGCATCGGGGCCTTCCGCGCTGGTTTCACGGGCGTGCGACAGGGTGACGACCGTTTCCGGCTCGCTCAACGGCAGG
>JAEWHN010000065.1 GCA_023387775.1 Pseudomonadota bacterium
TGCGCTTCTCGCGGGTGTCGGGTGCCACCGGCGAGAACATGGCGATCATCTTCTCGATCAGCTCGCGGGACTTCCAGAACAGCCGGAAGGCTTCGTCGAATGTCGCATGATCCTCGTGGCGCGAAACCAGCACCGCATGCAGTGTCCAGTAAAAATCTTCGCGGGAACCGATGCCGGCCGCAAGCACCGCCTCGATGGCATCCTTCACAGAAGCCGGGCCGACGCGCATGCCGGCCTTGCGCAGAGTGCGGGCGAAAAAGACGATGTTGTCGGCTATGCGCCCATCCGGCTTCGCGACATTGGGCGCGGACTGGAACTTTTCCATGGCCCTACTCCGCCGCCGAGAGCTCGGCCTTCACTTCCTGCAGGATGCGGCGGCCTTCGCCTTCTGCTATGCGCGCGATGTCGTCCTGGTACTTCAGGAGCACACCGAGTGTGTCAGAGACGGTTTCCGGATCCAGCGCCACCTTGTCGAGTTCCGTCAGCGCGCTCGCCCAATCGATGGTCTCGGCTACGCCAGGCGCCTTGAACAGCTCGATCTGGCGCAGCTTCTGGATGAAACCCACCACCTCGGCCGAAAGGCGGCTGTTGGCGTCCGGCACCTTGCGGCGCACGATCTCCAGCTCGCGCGCCGCATCGGGATAGTCGACCCAGTGATAGAGGCAGCGCCGCTTGAGCGCGTCGTGGATCTCGCGCGTGCGGTTGGAGGTGATGATGACGATCGGCGGCTCCTCCGCCTTGATCGTGCCAAGCTCGGGCACCGTCACCTGAAAATCGGAAAGGATTTCGAGCAGGAAAGCCTCGAAAGCCTCGTCGGTGCGGTCGAGTTCGTCGATGAGGAAAATAGGCCCGGCACCCGCCTTACCCGTCAGCGCATCGAGCACCGGGCGGCGGATCAGGTACTTTTCGGAAAAGACGTTGCGCTCCATGTCGCCGCGATTGACCGAGCCGGCCGCCTCCTCCATGCGGATCTCGATCATCTGGGCGGCATAGTTCCACTCGTAGACGGCGGAGGAAACGTCGAGCCCTTCATAGCACTGCAAGCGGATGAGACGGCGGCCGAGGCCCTCGGCAAGCACCTTGGCAATCTCGGTCTTGCCCACGCCTGCCTCGCCTTCGAGGAACAGCGGCCGCTTCATGCGCAGGCTGAGGAACAGCACGGTGGCCAGCGCGCGGTCTGCCACATAGTCGGCGCCGGTCAACATATCGAGTGTTTCGTCGATTGTGCGGGGTACCGGTCGCGCTGCCTCGGTCATTGCATCTCCAGTGGCCTCATCGACCCAGCACGTGATAGCCGCGATCATGGTAGATCAGCGGTTTGAAATTATTGCTGACGCGCAGCCCTGTCACCTTGCCAAAAAGCACACGATGGGTGGCCAGGTCCTTGGTGTCGATCAGCTCGCAGTCGAACACGGCCAGCGCGTCGGTGAGCGTCGGCGCACCGCTGGCGATGGTCTCCCACTCGCCCACCGCGAAGCGTTCTTCGGTGGGCAGACGGGTAATGCCCGAAAACGCGGCCGCAAGCTCCTGATGGTGGGCGGCAAGCGTGTTCAGCGCGAAATTACCGTTCTTCACGAACAGGTCATTGTTGGGATTCTCGCGGTTGAGGCAAACCAGGATCATGGGCGGCGTGTCTGACACCGAGCATGCGGCTATCACCGTCGCGCCGCGCCGGCCAGCGGCGCCATCGGTCGTCACGACATGGACGGCACCGGCAAAATGAGCCATCGCGTCGCGGTAGGCCTGCGGCTCGACATCGTATTTCTTCAGCACCAGAGAGAATCCCGAAATTTCCAGATGTCCGCTATATATGAGCCCGATACACCGCCCACAAGCAAGGCAACTTGGGCCAGCGCGCGCAGGCGGGCGAACAAGCGTGTTGCGGAAAACCCGGCCAGCCTTTACCTCTTGCCCGAAATGACGCCGGCCATGGCCGGCCGGCAGCGGGGCAAAACACAAACATGCGGATCGCAGGTTTCGTCATAGGCGCACTGGGCGGGCTTCTGCTGGCCGGCTTTGCGCATGCCGAACCCCTGCGCATCGGCGTGGCAGCCCCGCTCAGCGGCTCTTCGAGCATCCTTGGCGAACAGATCCGCGACGGCGCGGAGGAAGCCGCGGCAGACCGGGGCACAGCGAAGCTGCAGATTGCCGACGATGGCTGCACCGCCGAAGGCGGCGCCAAGGCGGCAAGGCAATTTTCCGAGGCGAAGGTGCAGGCCGTCGTGGGATTCCTCTGCGGCGATGCAGTCGAGGCGGCGCTGCCGATCCTGAAGGACGCGAACATCCCTGTCATTACGGTGGGTGTGCGCACCGACAGCCTCACCGACCGCCGCAACAAGACCGGTTGGCCCGTATTTCGTCTTGCGCCCCGCGCCGACGGCGAGAGGGAGGCTACCGGCCGGCTGCTGACCAAGCTCTGGCGCAACGAACTCTTCGCCGTCATCGACGATGGCACGATATATGGCCGGGAGTTGGCCGAGAGCTTCCGCAGCGCGGCCGAGCGGGAAGGACTGAAGCCGGTTTTCATCGACACCTTCCGTCCGCAACTGGACAACCAGATCGGCCTCGTCGGCCGCCTGCGCAAGGCCGAAGCCGGCTGCGTCTTTGCCGGAGGCGACCGCGACGACATCGCCATCATGGCCCGCGATGCGCAGAAGATCGGTGCGGAGATGATTTTCGCCGGCGGCGAGACGCTGCGAGCGGCCGCCGGACCGGTGCCCCTGGCCCCCGGCACGCTGATGATCGGCCTGCCGGAATGGCAGGAGGTTGCAGACAAGGCAGTGGTCGCAAAGTTCAGCGACCGTGGCATTGTGCCGGAAGGCTATGTCCTGCCCACCTATGCCGCCATTCAGGTCGCTCTGGCCGCCCTCGAGGAGGCTGGCTCGAACGGCGACCTCATGAAAGCGCTGACCGGGCACGAGTTCCAGACCGCAATCGGACCAATCAGGTTCGACAGCAAGGGCGATCTCAGCCAAAACCCCTATCGCGTCTTCCGCTATGACGGGAAACGCTTCGTGCAAGTGGAGATGCAATGAGCTTCAAGGCCGGACCGCGCAACCTTATCACCGATGTCGCCGGCCTCAGGATCGGCAACGCTTCAGACGAGCGCCTGAAATCCGGCGTCTCCGTCGTTCTCTGCGACGATCCGGCGGTCGCCAGCGTGCAGGTTCTGGGCGGCGCGCCTGGAACCCGCGAAACGGACCTTCTGGAGCCGCACAATTCGGTGGAGGCTATCAACGCCGTGATGCTGTCCGGCGGCTCGGCATTCGGGCTCGATGCCGCCTCCGGCGTGCAGGCAGCGCTGCGCGAAAAGGGCGTCGGCTTTGCCGTCGGCGACCAGCGCATCCCGATCGTGCCGGGCGCCATACTTTTCGACCTGATCAACGGCGGCGACAAGAACTGGGGCCGCTATCCGCCCTATCGCGAGCTTGGCTACGAAGCGGTGCAGAATGCGACCACCGATTTCGAGATCGGCACCGCCGGCGCCGGCACGGGCGCATTGGTGGCGGGCCTGAAGGGCGGTCTCGGCTCGGCCTCGACCGTGTTGGAAAGCGGCATCACCGTGGGCGCGCTCGTGGCGGTGAACGCGGTCGGCGCGGTCACGGTCGGCCAGGGCCGGCATTTCTGGGCTGCCCCCTTCGAGATCGGCGACGAGTTTGGCGGCCTCGGCCTGCCCTCGCCGCTGCCCAAGGAAGCAACCGACATCGAGCTGAAGTTCCGCCACAAGCCGACTGCCGGCGCCAACACCACGATTGCGGTCATCGCCACAGACGCGGTGCTTACCAAGGCTGCAGCCAAACGGCTGGCGATTGCCGCGCATGACGGCTTTGCCCGCGCCATCTGGCCGGCCCATACGCCTATGGACGGCGACCTTGTCTTTGGTCTCGCTACAGGCAAGAGCGGCACTGCTCCGGATCCGGACGACACGACCGATCTTTACGCCGCTGCCAGCGCCACGATGGCGCGCGCAATCGCCCGAGCTATCTATGCGGCTACGCCTGCGCCCGGTGACGTCATGCCGGTTTGGTCGTCTCTGACGAATTAAGCGGCTGGCGGCCGTCTTCCTCTTCCTCAAAGGTGACGGCGACGCTGGAGTTGGCCGAGAGGCGCACTTTGCCCTCCTCGACCTCGGCCACAAGCGCGAGGGGGATATAATGATGGTGATGGCGGTGGGAGCCCTGGCCGCTGTCCTCCTTGGTCAGCTTGATGCGCTGGCCTTCCACATTGTCGACGGTTCCGACGTGCACCCCGTCGGCCCCGATGACTTCCATATGCTCGCGTATCTGGCTGATGGCTTCTTCGCGTAACTGATTGGCGGCGGTCACGTCGATTTCTCCTCTGGCAGGCTTGCCAGATAACGCCAAGAGGCCGATTTGGATGCATATACGGCTCCCCCTGTGCGCTATTCCGCCCGGCGCATTGAGCAAAGGGGCGTCGTCTGTTAGGACGCGGCCAATCAACGCTTAACGGACAGCTCGACATGATCCCCCGCTATTCGCGCCCCGAAATGGTGGCCATCTGGTCGCCGGAAACCAAGTTCCGCATCTGGTTCGAGATCGAGGCCTATGCTTGCGACGCGCTGGCCGAGATCGGCGTCATCCCCAAGGAGGCGGCAAAGACGATCTGGGAAAAG
The DNA here is from genome assembly GCA_023387775.1 of Pseudomonadota bacterium. Classification (GTDB taxonomy): domain Bacteria; phylum Pseudomonadota; class Alphaproteobacteria; order Rhizobiales; family Rhizobiaceae; genus Pseudaminobacter. Next base: position 4,634 of record JAEWHN010000065.1, read on the forward strand.
GGCGGAGCGGCCAAGTTCGACGTGGCGCGCATCGATGAGATCGAAGCCGTCACCAAGCACGACGTCATCGCCTTCCTGACGCATCTGGCGGAATTCATCGGCCCCGATGCCCGCTTCGTCCACCAGGGCATGACCTCGTCGGACGTGCTCGACACCACGCTCAACATCCAACTCGTGCGCGCGGCCGACCTTCTCCTGGCAGACATGGACCGCGTTCTGGCCGCACTGAAGACGCGCGCCTTCGAGCACAAGGATACGATCCGCATCGGCCGCAGCCATGGCATCCATGCCGAGCCGACCACGATGGGCCTCACCTTCGCCCGCTTCTACGCCGAAATGTCGCGCAACCGGGCGCGCCTGGTTGCTGCGCGCGCCGAAATCGCCACCGGCGCCATCTCCGGCGCGGTCGGCACCTTCGCCAACATCGATCCGTACGTTGAGGAGTATGTCTGCCAGAAGCTCGGCCTCTCGCCCGAGCCGGTTTCCACGCAGGTCATCCCGCGTGACCGGCACGCCATGTTCTTTGCCACGCTCGGCGTCATCGCCTCCTCGATGGAGAACATCGCCGTCGAAATCCGCCACATGCAGCGCACCGAGGTCCTTGAGGCGGAAGAGTTCTTCTCTCCCGGCCAGAAGGGCTCTTCGGCGATGCCGCACAAGCGCAACCCGGTGCTGACGGAAAACCTCACCGGTCTCGCCCGGCTCGTGCGCATGTCCGTCACCCCGGCTATGGAAAACGTGGCGCTCTGGCATGAGCGCGACATCAGCCATTCCAGCGTCGAGCGCGCCATCGGCCCCGACACCACGATCACCCTCGATTTCGCGCTGAACCGGCTCGCCGGCGTCGTCGAGAAGCTGGTGATCTACCCCGAAAACATGCTGAAGAACCTGAACAAGTTCCGGGGTCTGGTGCATTCGCAGCGTGTGCTGCTGGCGCTTACGCAGGCAGGGGTTTCCCGCGAGGACGCCTACCGGCTGGTCCAGAGAAACGCCATGAAGGTCTGGGAAGAAGGCAAGGATTTCCTTGAAGAACTTTTGGGCGACCAGGAAGTGTGTGCTGCGCTTTCCGAGGAAGAAATCCGCGAGAAGTTCGACCTCGGCTATCACACCAAGCATGTCGACACGATCTTCAAGCGGGTGTTCGGCGAGAGCTGATCTCGCCAAGGCCCATAAGGTTATGGGGACGTCCCCGGGCCGCATGAAACCTCCCAAAAGCAAAGGGCCTGCGCACTCCAGCGCAGGCCCTTTTTCTTCTTTGTTATTGCTGGCGGTCAGGCTTCGTCGCGCACCGTCCTGATCACGGTTCCCCAAGGGTCTTCCCGAGTCTCGTTCATCTTCGCGGTCGCCGAACGCATTTCGACCCAGCTCAGGCCGGTGCGGCCGGCGTCGCGCTTGCCCGCATGCGGGCTCTGCCACGAATTGGCGCCGATGTGATGGTGATAGCCGCCGGAAGACAGGAACACCGCCTGTGCGCCGTATTCGGCCACGGTGTCGAAGCCGAACTCCTCGTGCCACCAGGCCTCGGCTTCCTTGGGATCGCCGACGCGCAGGTGCACATGGCCGACCACGCTGTTTTCCGGCGCGCCCTTCCACTCGGCATTGTCGGCCGGCACGGAGGCAACGATGTCGGGAATGTTCAGGCCGATGGTCGCCATCTCCACATGCGGGCCTTTCCACGTCCAGCTTTCAGCCGGGCGGTCGACATAGATTTCGATGCCATTGCCTTCCGGATCGGTCAGATAGAGCGCCTCGCTGACCAGGTGGTCGGAAGCGCCGTCGACCGGAATCCGCTTTTCGACAGCATGCTTGATCCAGCGGCCGAGGTCGGCCCGCGAGGGCAGCAGGAAGGCGGTGTGGAACAGGCCGGCGCT
>JAEWHN010000119.1 GCA_023387775.1 Pseudomonadota bacterium
CAACCCCAGCCCCAGTTATTGCCACCGCCATTGAAGAACCGCCGGTTGACGAAGCGGTTGCCGCGCATGCCGTGCCAGCCACCACGCCAGACACCCCCACGCCAGCCGGGGCCCCAACCGGCACCACGCCAGCCACCACGCCAGCCCGGACCGCGCCAAGCACCCATTCCATGCCAGCCGCCGCGGAAGCCGGGACCCCAAGCGCCACGGCGGAAGCCGGGCCCCCAGGCCCCACCGCGGAAGCCGCCCATACCATGGAAACCGCGCATGCCATGGAAACCGCCCATGCCATGAAAGCCACCCATGCCATGGAAACCGCCCATGCCGTGGAAGCCACCGTGGAAACCTCCACCCATGCCGTGGAAACCCCCGCCGCGGACGAACTGGAGGCCGCTGCTTGCGTTGTCAGATGGCCTTTGTCTCAGCACGGCCGTGTCAAGGCCGCCCTGGCCCGAGCCAGTCGTCGGGGCGATGTCGGGAACGTGTATGACCCCGGCAAAAGCCGAAGTGCCGGAGAGGGCGCCGATGCCAAGCAATGCCGAACATGCGAGTGTCGAGAGATAGCGTCTCATTGTCTTCTCCAAGGAAAATCGGTCCGTGGAGGTCAGGCCTACGATGACGTGGGGGTGACGGGCCTCCACGCGATGGTCGCGAAGGCTGGCCCTTATCGAACGAACCCCGAAAAACGTGTCGCCGGCAAAAAAGTTCCAACACTTGGCGCACAAAATAGCGAGCCCGCCGCCTCGTGTGAGACGACGGGTGAGTGCCGAGCGGATCGGCTCAGAGGATGCAAAAAAGCCCGCCCCGGCAAACCGGAGCGGGCAACGCGTCTGACGAAGATGAACCCGAGAATAGCGCCGCGGGGGGGCTCGGCTAACCTGGGATCAGTGCCAGCAAATCCCAATTGCCACGGCTGTGCAAGACGCAACAAAAATGCAACGGCAGCGTCTTTCCCCCTAGTGCCGAAAGATTCACGTCAACCCAAGAAGTAAGTCCAACTCACTTAAGGGGGATAACAAGATGGGAAACTACCTCGTCGTCTCCGCGCTATTCGCAAGCATTACCGGTGCAAAGCCGCGATTCGCGACGCCTCTTCATTCCTTGAGCCCTGCGACGCGCGCGATGAAGGGACGCTGCAGCGCCGGAAAACGCCCAATGATTGAGAATGCGAGATTCCTGAAAGCCTGTGCGGTCGGGCTGGTAGCCTGGGCCATCCGCAAGATCCGCTCGCTGAGCACGATCCAGCGTCGCCCTATCGGCCAACGCTCCTCTGTGTAGCCAGCCAGCGAACCGTCGAAGTAGCGGCGGGCAAAGGACATTGCGTCCTCAATGCCAAGGTTCATGCCGCGCGCGCCCAACGGCGAGTGCGCGTGAGCGGCGTCGCCGCCCAGAAAGACGCGGTTTGTCTGATAGCGCTGTGCCTGCCGGGCGGGAATGTGGAAGCGATCGGTCCGCAACAGCTCCGTTACCCGATAGCTACCCGGGATGCGCCGCAAGGCGTCGTCGGTATTCGAAACTGCGCGGAAGCGACCCTCTTCGATGGGAATGATGAAACCCAGGTCGCCATTCCGGTGGAGAAAGGCCTGGGCCGAAAGCGGCTCATAAGGCCAGTCGGTAATTTCCGCATCGGCGATGCTCCATTGCCGCTTATGCGTATAGCCCTGAAATTCGATGGCCAACGCTTTTCGTACGGCGCTATCGACGCCATCGGCGCCGAATACCCAATCGAAGCGCGCCTGCTCCTGGCCATTGGCAGTCGCGATCGTTGCCATGACCCCGTCGGCGCTTTCCTCGAGGCCGGCAAGCGTAGAGCGCCATTCCACCTCGACACCAAGTTCAGACAGGCAGCCAACCATGATCGCTTCCGTGTCCCGCTGCGGCAGCGAAAGCAGGAAATTGAAGCGATGCGAAAGGACCGAGATGTCGACCACGCCGAGTTCGCGGTCTTCCGCGCTGAAGTGGACGTGGCGAATCCTGAGGCCTTTGGCCAGGAGGCGTTCCGAAATACCCGACGGCTCGAGGAGATCGAGGCTGTGCGGGCTGATGCCGACCGCCTTGCTAAGCGGGGTGGGTGCCTCCTTTCGGTCGATTATGCGGGGCGAAATGCCTCGCCGCGCCAGTTCCACGGCGGCAGTGAGACCGGTCGGCCCGGCCCCGACGATCAGGATTTTTGCATCGGATTGTTGCTGTGCCACCTGCTTCTTCCCGGCATGCCGCCAGATAACGCAGCCGGCTCGATGTCGATCCCATGGACCGCCCTTCGCTATCCTCGGCAACGGAGGATGAGCCAGGCCGAGTGTCAAAAAACCAGCGGCCTCGGATGAGACGGTGGGCTGATGAGGAAGGGCACGCTCGTGCACGGTTGGGGTTCGTAGATGATTTGCGCAACAAATCGTCTGTTGTGACTGTTTTTCATCGCGCAGTGTTGCAAAGCGTCGAATTATTGTGAAGTTACCCCGCAACTACGGCTCTGTGGGATGGGCCGCTTTTACCTGGGGGATTCATGAAGCTGGCCATTGTGATGCCATCAATCGGCGACAGGCCTTGGGCCGCAAGCGCAGCGAAAACATTTACTGCTTACGCTCGCTCCTGCGGCGCCGCTTTCGTGATGGAAACTACAGTTCCAGACTGCTTTTCACTGCCAAGTTTACCGGATCGGGGCCGCAAAAATAAGATCGCATATGCGTCCAAAACATACTTCGCATGGGAATACCTGCACAAATATGATCGGGTCTTGGTTGTAGACGACACCTGCTGTGTTCGAGCTGGTGCCGCGAACATTTTCGATGCGACCCCATTCGGCCATTGCGGGTTCACGACAACCTCAACCGAGCATGCTGAGAGGTCGTTCAGAAAGATTAGGACGCTGATCGCAGAACGCGGGCTTCCGGAGATCAAATATGACCCAGCACAATACATGAACAGCGGCGTTATGGTTTACGACAAAACCATGATGAACGCCCTTTCACCGGGGCGGATCATCGACGCTGCCGGCCTCCTGCTCGCGCGCCATCCGCATCAGACGCTGTCGTACTACCTGCTGCAAAGCCATGGCATACCATGCCATGTGCTATCCAACGAGTTTAACCAGCTCCCCGCTATGCAGTTGCCGAAAGAAAAGCGAATAGCGATCAGAAACGTCAGGCCCCACTTCGACCCACGGGTGCAGATACACCACGTGACCAGCTATTACGTTCATAGGGAAAGGATCGTAAAAGATCTGGCCAGGCTATGCCTTGGCCAGGACGGCAGATCTTGGGGCGCCAGCCCGGCGAAGATATTGGAGAAACTGACGCAATGCGTGACCGCCGCCGCGCGGCGGTTGCTGCCCGTTGGGTAAGCAAACTGGCCAATCACGAGCTAGTTAGATAAAGCTTGGTGACGTTCTCAAAGCGTAATCTTGATATTGGTGGGCTGGATGGGACTCGAACCCATGACCCCAGAATTAAAAGTTCCGTGCTCTACCATCTGAGCTACCAGCCCTTCACCAACCACCCTTTTGTCCGTTCAGGATCAACCGGCCGAAGCCTGGGCGGGTGCTTCCGGTGGCCCCGCTAGGCACCCCGAAATTGGGCCGGAACATAAGGAGAGTGCTCTTGCCGGTCAACCGGAAAAACACTGTTTTTCTGGGGATGTTGGCGGCGGTTGCGCAAGTGCGCGCGGGCTGGCGAAGCAGCCGCGGCAAAAGCAACACCCAAAAGGGTGACCCAAGCAATTTGGAACTAACGCAACGAGTGGAACGTTCTTTTCCACGAGGGAGACTGCAACCCAAAGAGCAGGAGATTCCAATGAAGAACCTTCTTACGAGCCTGTCCGCTTCGGTGCTGGCGGCCTCTTTCCTGTTTGTTCCAGTAGTTCCGTCCAGCGCTGGCGAAATCGTCCTTCCCAAGCCGGCCGTGGCGCAGCCAGACGGCAGCCAGGCCCAGCAGGTGGCCTATTACATCCGGCGCGGCGGGCACGCCGTGGTGCGCCGCGGGCCGGCTGTGCGCGGCTGGCATGGCGCGCACGCGGTTCGCGGCGGCTACTGGCATGGCTATCGCGGCTATCGCAACTATCGACCGGGCTACCGGCTCTATAATGGCTGGTGGTTCCCCGCCGGCGCCTTTGCCACGGGCGCGATCGTGGGCGGTGCCTATGGCATGACGCCGCCAGCCTATGCCGGCGCCAATGCGCATGTGCAATGGTGCGCCAACCGCTATCGCAGCTATCGGGTGTCGGACAACACGTTCCAGCCCATCAACGGGCCGCGGCGCCAGTGCGTCTCGCCCTATTGAGCAAGATCTGACCTGAGGCGAAAACCCGCGCCGCAAGGCGCGGATTTTCCATGTTCGTCGCCAGCAGGGAAAGCCTAGTTCTGCGACAGCGTGCGCCGAACGGCGTCGCGCCAGCCCTTGAGTTTTGTGGCGCGCATGCCGGGCTCCATATCGGGCTGGAAGCGCCGCTCCAGCGACCAGCTGCTGGCGAAGGCTTCCATCTGCGGCCACACCCCTGCCCGCGCGCCGGCAAGCCAGGCCGCTCCAAGAGCCGTGGTTTCCAGTATGGTCGGGCGATCGACGGGCGCATCGAGAATGTCGGCCAGCCGCTGCATGGTCCAGTCGGAAGCGACCATTCCGCCATCGACCCTCAGCACGGTCCTGCTCGAGTTGGCCTTCCAGTCCTTGCGCATGGCATCGAGCAGGTCGCGGGTCTGGAAGGCGACCGATTCGAGTGCTGCGCGCGCAAACTCGGCCGGGCCTGAATTGCGTGTCAGGCCAAAGATGGCGCCTCGCGCCTCGGCGTCCCAATGCGGCGCACCCAGGCCGACGAAGGCCGGCACCAGATAGACGCTTTGCGATTCGTCCGCCCTGTCGGCCAGTTCCCCCGAATGCTCGGCCTTGCCGATGACCTTGATGCCGTCGCGCAGCCACTGGACGGCGGCGCCGGCCACGAAGATGGAGCCTTCGAGCGCGTAGGTCGTGCGGCCTTCCAGCCGGTAGGCAATGGTGCTGAGCAGGCGATTCTTCGACAGCACCAGGTCCTCGCCGGTGTTGAGCAGCGCAAAGCACCCGGTGCCGTAAGTCGATTTCATCATGCCGGGCGCAAAGCAGGCTTGGCCAATGGTCGCCGCCTGCTGGTCGCCTGCGACGCCGAGGATGGGAATGCCGGCGCCGAACAGGTCGTCATCGGTGACGCCGAAGTCGGCGGAACAGTCCTTCACCTCGGGCAAGATCGAGGCGGGAATGCGCAGGATG
>JAEWHN010000123.1 GCA_023387775.1 Pseudomonadota bacterium
GTCGCGGCGCTGCGGCGCGTACCAGGTTGACGGATCCTTCGGGTCTTTCGCGTCGAATTCCCAAAGCAGGTCGATGAGCCGCCGGACATTCTCCTGCGGCACGGCGTTGCGCACGATCACATAGCCCTTTGTGGTCCAGTGGTGCCAATCATCCTCGCTGAGCACGCGCAGCGGCAGCGTCTTCTCGATATCCTTGAGCTGCGTGGTGACGTTCTTCGACGTCGGATGGCTGTCCTTCTTCAGGTCGGTTGCGTGCGCCATGCTTTCCTCCGTTCACGGCCTGGTACTTGATGGCACAATCCTAGTGCGAACCCGCCGAGCGAAGTTGTACTGCCGGCGCTCATCCTGATACTATTCTGGCGTTTCAATGCGTATGTTGCCCGAATGAAGCCATTTCTGGAAAAGCTGCAGCCTTTGCCTGGCACTTCATGGGCCATGCTCAACCGCCGGCTCGACAACGAAATCCCCTTTCAATGGCACCATCATCCGGAACTGGAACTGACGCTGACGCTCAATTCTCGCGGGCAGCGGTTCATCGGCGACCACATCGGCAGCTATGACGACGGCGACCTCGTGCTGATCGGGCCGAACCTGCCGCACAGCTGGAGCTCGACCGAAAAGCTTGACCAAAGCGAGCCGCATGTCGCGCTGGTGATGTGGTTCCGGCCGGAATGGGCGCAGACGCTTGCGGGGACGTTCGTCGAACTCGGCGCGGTGGCGGCCATGGTGGAGCGCGCCGCCACGGGACTGAAATTCACCGAGGCGTTTGCGGCACGTGCCCGACCGGTCATCGAGGACCTGTTTACGCGCCCGCCGGACGAGCGGCTGCTGTGCCTCATGCAGGTGCTGAACCTGTTGGCGCAGGACGCCGGCGCCGAGCAGCTAGCGAGTCCCCGAAGCGTGCCGGCGCCGGCGGGGCCGGACCACTCGCGAATTGATCGTGTCCTCGACCACATCCATCTCAATTACGCAGCGGGCCTATCGCTCTCGGAACTGTCCGATATCGCTGCGCTTAGCCAGTCGGGTCTGCACAGGCTATTTCGCCGCCACACCCATATGTCGATCACGGACTACATCATGCTGCTCAAGATCGGCGAGGCCTGCGCCATGCTTTCCGGCACCTCGAAGCCGATCGCGCATATAGCCGAGGCCGTGGGCTACGAAACGCTTGCCAACTTCAACCGCCAGTTCAAAGCCCTGAAGGGTCTGACGCCGCGCAGCTACCGCCAAAGTTTTCGCGCTGCAGGGCAAGGGTAGGCCGCCTCCGTTCGTCCCGCCGGAACATCAGTCCATCAGCGATTTCCTGACGAAGTGCAGCCAGGTGTCGTGGCGCCGCACCGTCATCCGCGGCAGGAGCAACATGTCGTCCTGCGGCCGGGCGTGGCCGCGTTTCACCGTGGTTGCGTTTGTGTAACCCGCTTCCTCGACTATCTGCCGGACCTCGCCATTCTCGCCGCCGTAAGGATAGCAGAAGGCGTCGACGGCGCTGCCGAGCATGTCTTCTAGCTCGTGGCGGGCATCGGTGATCTGGCGCCGTGCCTCGCTTGGCGCAACGGTTGGCAGCCGGACATGGTCGAGCGTGTGCGAGCCGACCTCGTGGCCGAGCGCTGCCCATTCCCGCATCTCGGATTTCGACATGCAGGCGGCATAGGGAACGCCGAGCGGCACGTCCCATTCATTGGAGCCGCCGATCTGCCGGCTGACGAAATAGTTCGTGGCCGTGAAGCCAAGCTCCTGCAGCACCGGCATAGCGTTGGCATGGACATTGCGAAAGCCGTCGTCGAAGGTGATGCCCGCGACCTTGCCGGTCTTTTCGCCCCGCAGATAGGGCAGCAGGTCGCGCATCGAGAGGCCGGTGAAGCCCAGCCGCTTGAGCCACGTCATCTGGCGGCGAAAATCGCGCGGATCGACCGTCAGCGCGCGAAAGCGGCTGCCGCGCGGGGCGGGGATGTCGATCTGGTGGTACATGAAGATCGGAATTGGCATGTCGGCCACCGCTCACTGACGACGCTTTGCCGCCAGCCATGCGTGCATCGCAATTCTGGCTCTGTAGATCGGGCGCAACAACTCGCGCTTGAGTTTCGAAATCTGCCGCTTCGGCTTGAGCGTGCTGCCGCCAAGGGTGGACGATATTTCCCGAATTCCACCAGGTACGACAGACCGGGGCACGACGCCGGTCACCCACGACATCTGGAGCAGAACGTCGACGGGACGATCCACGGTTTCGGTCGCCTTGAGCAATCTCGCCGCGGCGTCGCGACTGACGAGTTGCGTCACCATGCCAAGCCCGGCGCAGACCGGCTCAATCAGCGAAACGTCTTTCGACCGGGCTACGAGACGGCCCTTCTCACGGCCATCGCGGAAGGGAAAACGGATGAAGCCTTCGCGCTCGACATTCGCCAGCGCCAGCTCGAGCCCATCGAAGAAAGGCGCAACCGGGGCCGCATCGTCTTCCATGATAAGCGCGGCGTCGAGTTTCTGGTCGAGAATGGCCTGCCAGGCGCGCCGATGGGACAGGAAGCAGGCAATCTCGTTGCGGTTCAGTTCAAACGGGTAGGCGGGCCGATGCAGGCGAGGGCGGTAGAACTCCTGAATGCCCTCTTCCGAAAGCAGCTTTCCGTCCACCGCATCGATGACTTCCGCCGGGAAGGGCAAGCTTGTGCAAAGCGCTTGGACATGTTCCCTGCGCTGCTCTGCGCGCGCGAGGTGAATGATGAACGCCTTTACGATCATGCAGTGCCTTTCAGGCCCGGAATCTGGAATTAGGTCAATGGCTTCCGAAGTTTTTACACCATGGAGCCGATGCTGGAAGCCCGTAAAGCAAGATCGAAGCGCCACTCCGAATCCGTCGGCCGCAAATCCCGTCAAGCGCAACGAGTGTCAACACCTGGCCACCCATCTCGCCGGCGTCGGTGCACTCGTGCCCAGTTCTCGCCACAATCGGTTAACGGTGCGCTAACAAATTAGCGAATATGAGAGGGATTGGAGCTGAGAATGCGGGCGGATGTCCACCGCATTCGGTTTTGTATTGCGTAGCTTGATGACATCTTCAGGGGACAATCGATAATGCTGATTTTGGCGCGCCGGCACATTCGCCGCGCTTCAACCGTCGCTGTTTTTGCGTTGTCCGCTGCTTTTCTTGCCGCTTGTGCAGCCCCGACGCCAAAGCCTGCCGGCAAGAAGCGTCCGAAGGAGTTCTTCGCCGAGTCCGAATACGGGGTCAAGGCCAGTCCGCGGGTTACCAACAAGCGTTCGAACCTGCCGCGTGGAGGAGGGCGAGACCAGCTCGGCCGCCCCTACACGGTGCGCGGCAAGGTGTACTATCCGAAAGAAGAAAAGAACTACAAGGTCGTCGGAGCCGCCTCCTGGTACGGCGATGCCTTCCATGGCCGCCTTACCGCCAACGGCGAAATCTACGACATGACGCACCTTACGGCGGCGCACCCGACCATGCCGCTGCCGAGCTACGCGCGGGTCACCAACACGAAGAACGGCAATTCCGTCATCGTGCGCGTCAACGATCGCGGCCCATATTCGGACGATCGCGTGATCGATCTCTCGCGCCGCGCTGCCGAAATGCTCGACTACATGAACGGCGGTACGGCCGATGTGAAGGTCGAATATGTCGGTCGTGCACCGCTCGATGGCCAGGACGACCAGTTCCTGCTCGCGTCGTTCCGGCCGGGCAATGGCGCGCCGGATCCGTCGATCGGTTTGCCCAGCGGCGTCATGATCGCCATGAACGGCCCGACGCCCAGCTCCGATGTCGGGGCGATGGTCCCGGTGCCCACCTTCTCGCCAATGCAGCCGCAACTGCCGACGTCGGGCGACCTGCCGTTCGGCCAGGCCGTGGCCGTCAGCAGCGTCATCCTGCCGGATTTCGGGCCGATCGTTCCCCAGCGGCCGACCCGGCCCACACAGCTTGCGCTTGCCAGCATGTCCTACGCGGCTGAAGCTCAGAGCAGTGCTGCAGCCGCATTCGCAGCGGTTGATGGTACGGCTGGCGAGACGCAGTGGAAGCGCGGCGATCAGGGTTCCGTTTCAGGGCCGATCGCAGCCTACATTGCTGTCGGAACCTTCAGCCGAAGCGACGAAGCCAAGCAGGTTGCCCGTTCTCTTTCGGCGGTCGGCAAGGCAACGATCGAGCGCACCCGCGTCAAGGGGGCGAGCATCTATGCCGTCAGCGTTCATGCCGACGGCCGAGCCTCTCTCGACGCCATGCTGGAAAGCGCCTGGGCAAATGGCGCGCCGGATGCGTTTCCGGTTCGAGACTAGTTTTTTGGACGGCTGTGTGGGCGGGGGGGCAGGGGCCCTCTCGGCCTCGAACACTTGATACCTTGTCGATTGGCCTGTTACCCTATTTCCAGTCCAAGCCCCAACCAACTGGACTGGTGTTGTTATGCCTTTTCGACCGTCTTTCATTGCCGCGTTTTTAAGCCTAGCACTGGTTTTTAGCTTTGCGGCATCCGCCAACGCTCAATTGTTCGAATCGAAGGCCAAGGAGGCCTTCATGATCGATGCGGAGACGGGATCGATCCTTTTCTCCAAGAACGCCGACACGCCATTTCCACCGGCTTCGCTTGCCAAGCTCATGACCATGGAGGTCGTGTTCCACGCGATCAAGGAAGGCCGCTACACTCTCGACGATACGTTCGCGGTCAGCGAAAATGCGTGGCGCAACGGCGGCGCAAAGTCCGGCGGTTCCACCATGTTCGCCGCCCTCAAGTCCACCATTCGCCTGGAGGATTTGATCAAGGGTATTGCCGTCCAGTCCGCAAACGATGGTTGCATCATCATTGCCGAAGGCATGGCGGGCAGTGAGGAGAATTTTGCGACGCTGATGACCGAGCGCGCACGCGAACTGGGTCTCACGAAGTCGGTGTTCAAGAATTCCACCGGCCTTCCCGCAGAGGGGCAGGTGATGACGGCGCGCGAACTCGTCGAACTGTCAGAGCACATCTGGCGCGAATATCCTGATCTCTACAAATATTTCGCCGAGCCGGATTTTACCTGGAACAAGATCACCCAGCGCAATCGCAACCCGATCCTTGCCATGGACATCGGTGGGGATGGCCTGAAGACGGGGTATACGGAGGAATCCGGCTACGGCATCGTGGGGTCGGTCAGCCGTGACGGCCGCCGCATCTTCGTGGCCCTGAGTGGAATGACCAGCGACCGCGAACGCTCCGAGGAGGTGCGCAAGATCCTGGACTGGGGCATGCGGGCGTTTCAGAAGACCCAGTTGTTTGCCGATGGCGAAGTGGTGGCCGAGGCTGGCATCTATGGCGGGGCCAAATCGGGCATCGCGCTGAAGGCACACGGACCGATTTCGATTCTGGTTCCGATCACCAACCGCGACCGACTGACCGCTCAGGTGGTCTATGAGGGGCCGATCATCGCGCCGGTCGAGGAGGGGACCCGAATTGGCACCTTGCGCGTCAAGATCGGCGACACGCTAAGCCAGGAAACGCCGCTCTATGCTGCTGAAAGCGTGGGGCTGGGTCCCTTGCACAGGCGCGCTCTCGACGCGGTCGGCGAGTTGCTCATCGGCTGGATGCGCTGATCATCGTAAAAGTGGACGTTTCGTCCCCACCGGCATAAGACGGGATCAACCGGTGCCGGACCGCAGTTCCGGTCCGAGCAAGGACAAATGAATTGACGCGCGGACTTTTCATAAGCTTCGAAGGTGGCGAGGGCGCCGGCAAATCGACGCAGATCAAGCTGCTGGCGGCCAAGCTTCGCGCGAAGGGCTATCGGTTGACCGTCACGCGGGAGCCCGGCGGCTCACCCGGCGCGGAGGCGATACGCCACGTCATCCTGTCGGGCGCGGCCGAGACTTTCGGCCCAAAGATGGAAGCGCTGCTGTTTGCGGCAGCGCGCTCCGACCATATCGAGCAGGTGATCCGGCCTGCTATCGAGCGCGGCGATATCGTGCTGTGCGACCGCTTCGTGGATTCATCGCGCGTGTATCAGGGCGGTACGGGGGAAATCGATCCGGTCTTCATGGCGGCGCTCGAGCGCGTCTCGGTCAACGGCATGATGCCGGACCTGACGCTGATCTTCGATATCGATCCGGCGCTCGGAATGCAGCGCGCGGCAGCGCGGCGGGGCGATGATGCTGCCGACAGGTTCGAGAAGGAGACGCTCGCGGTCCATCGAAGCCGCCGCGAAGCCTATCTTGAGATCGCCCGCAAGGAGCCCGAACGCTGCATCGTCATCGACGCGTCGCAGCCCGTCGAGACGGTCGAGCAGGCGGTGACGGAAGCTGTTTTCCGGACCGTCGAGGAGCGTTTTGCAAGCGCCCGGGGCCAGGCTCAGGAGGCGTGATGTTCGAACGCATCGCACCCGAGCAGCACGACACTCTCGACGGCGTGCCGGAGCCGGCCGAGAACCCGTTCCTGTTCGGGCACGAGAGCGCGGCTGCCATGCTTGCCGCCGCCTACCGCGCACGAAAACTACCGCACGCGCTGCTCCTGGCCGGGTCTCAGGGCATCGGCAAGGCAACGCTGGCATTCCATCTCGCGTACCACCTGTTGAAGAACCCGAACCCTACGGAAGCTCCGGAGACGCTGTCTACGCCGGACACGGCCTCGCCGCTGTTCCGTCAGGTCGCGATGGGCGCGCATCCGGGCGTCCTTCACCTGACACGGCCGTTGAATGAAAAGACGAAGGCCTTCAAGACGGTCCTGACCGTGGATGAAATCCGCAAGGTCAACCGGTTCCTCTCGATGACTTCCCATGACGGAAGCTACCGCGTGGTGATCGTCGATCCTGCCGACGACATGAACACCAATGCGGCCAACGCGCTGCTCAAGAACCTCGAGGAACCCCCGGCAAAGACGCTGTTCATCCTCATCACCCATTCGCCCGGCAGCCTGCTGCCCACGATCCGTTCGCGCTGCCAGATGGTTCGGCTGTCGCCGCTCGACGCAGGCACCCTGATGCAAGCGCTAGGTCGCGCCGACACTCCGTTGCCCGACAGCGCGGAAGCGCGCGCGGCGCTTGCGGAGCGGGCAGGGGGCAGCGCGCGAAATGCGATCGTCCTGACGCAGTATGGCGGGCTGGAAATCGCGGAGGCCGTAGACGGGCTTCTGGCCGCACCGCATCTGGACGTGGCCGCAGCGCACAAGCTGGCCGAGGTGGTTGCCGCGCGCGACCAGGCCATGCGCTTCGACATCTTCAACCGCCATGCGCTCGACCTGCTTGCGGACGCCGCCAGCGCCGCCGCGCTGAACAACGATATCGTGCAGGCCAACCGCCTGTCCGAAGCATGGCAGGAGGCGCGGGCGTCGATCAATGAGGCCGAGATCTACAATCTGGACAAGAAGCAGCACGTGCTTAACATGATCATGCGGCTCAATGCGGCCGTGCGAATGTGAAGCTCGTTCACGGGTGCGGGATAGCAATCGCTTTCCCGATGCGTTATCTCACCGCTCAATTCACCATTTGAAGTACGAACGGCTTCTTCATGTCCCGCGAAAAATTCTATCTGACGACAGCCATATCCTACCCTAACGGCAAGCCCCACATCGGGCACGCCTACGAGCTGATCGCGACGGACGCGCTGGCACGCTTCCAGCGCCTCGATGGCAAGGACGTTTTCTTCCTGACCGGCACCGACGAGCATGGCATCAAGATGCTGCAGACGGCGCGCAAGGAAGGCATCACGCCGCGCGAGCTGGCCGACCGCAACACCGCCGAGTTCCAGCGCATGGCCGAAGCGCTGAACGCGTCCAACGACGACTTCATCCGCACTTCCGAAAAGCGCCACTATGAGGCTTCCCAGGCGATCTGGAAGGCCATGGCCGCCAGCGGCGACATCTACAAGGGCGGCTATGCCGGCTGGTATTCGGTTCGCGACGAAGCCTATTACGGCGAGGAGGAAACCGAGGTCCGCCCCGATGGCATCCGCTACGGACCGCAAGGGACCCCGGTGGAATGGGTGGAGGAAGAAAGCTATTTCTTCCGCCTGTCGGCCTACCAGGACCGGCTGCTGGCGCACTACGAGAAGCACCCTGAATTCGTCGGCCCGCCGGAGCGGCGCAACGAGATCGTCAGCTTCGTCAAATCCGGGCTGAAGGACTTGTCGGTTTCGCGCACTACCTTCGACTGGGGCATCCCCGTGCCCGGCGACGAGAAGCACGTGATGTATGTCTGGGTCGACGCCTTGACCAACTACCTCACGGCTCTTGGCTATCCGGACACCAGTGCCGAGCGCTGGCGCTATTGGCCGGCCGATGTCCACGTCATCGGCAAGGACATCACCCGCTTCCACACGGTCTACTGGCCCGCATTTCTGATGTCCGCCGGCCTTGACCTGCCGAAGCGCGTGTTCGGCCACGGTTTCGTGTTCAACCGCGGCGAGAAGATGTCCAAGTCGGTCGGCAACGTGATCGATCCGTTCGCGCTGGTTTCGCACTACGGCCTCGACCAGGTTCGCTACTTCCTTCTGCGCGAGGTGCCGTTCGGCCAGGATGGCAACTACAGCCACGAGGCGATCGTAAACCGCACCAACGCCGACCTTGCCAACGACCTGGGCAATCTCGCCCAGCGCTCGCTGTCGATGATCGCCAAGAATTGCGGCGGCGTGGTTCCGCAGCGCGGCACCCTGACCGAGGTCGACAACGCATTGCTGGAGCAGGCCAGTGCGGCGCTCGCCACCGCGCGCAAGGCAATGTCCGAGCAGGCGATCCATCAGGCGCTTGCCGCAATCTTTGCGGTCGTTGCCGAGGCTAACCGCTATTTCGCCGCGCAGGAGCCCTGGGCGCTCAAGAAAACAGATCCCGCGCGCATGGAAACCGTGCTCTACACAACGGCCGAAACGATCCGGCGCATCGGCATCATGTGCCAGCCCTACATTCCGGAGTCCGCGTCCAGGCTGCTGGACCTTCTCGCCATTCCGGCCGAGGAGCGCACCTTCGACAGGATCGCCGACGACCACGCGCTGGCGCCCGGAACCGCGCTGCCCGCTCCCCAGGCGGTTTTCCCGCGCTATGTAGAGCCTGCCGCTGCCGAGTCGTGAAACGCTTGAACATGCTTGTCGACAGTCACTGCCATCTCGACTTTCCCGACTTCGCCCAGGAGCGCGCCGACATCGTCGCGCGCGCCCAGGCGGCCGGGGTCGGGCGCATGGTCACGATTTCCACGCGGGTGAAGCGGTTTCCCGAGATCCTGGAGATCGCGGAAGCCTTCGACCCGGTGTACTGCTCTGTCGGCACGCATCCGCACAATGCGGGGGAAGAGATCGACGTCACGGCGGACGATCTCGTAAGGCTGGCAGCACATCCGAAGGTGGTGGCGATCGGCGAAGCCGGGCTCGACTATTTTTACGACAAGGCACCGCGCGAGGTGCAGGCGCAGAGCTTTCGCGCCCATATCGACGCTGCCCGCCGCACAGGCCTGCCGCTGGTCATCCATTCGCGCGACGCCGACGACGACATGATCGCGATCCTGGAGGAAGAGAGCGGGAAGGGAGCTTTCCCTTTCGTGCTGCACTGCTTCTCGTCGGGACCAACGCTTGCCAAGGCCGGCGTGCGGCTCGGCGGTTATGTCTCGTTTTCCGGCATAGTGACCTTCAAGAAGTCGGAGGAACTGCGCGCGATTGCGGCGGAGGTTCCTCGCGCCAGGCTGTTGGTCGAGACGGACGCGCCCTATCTGGCGCCTGTGCCGTTTCGAGGCAAGCGCAACGAGCCGGCCTATGTCGCGCACACCGCCAAGATGCTCGGGGAGACGCTGGGCCTCGGCGAGGAAGAGATCGCCACGATCACAACGAACAACTTCTTCCGCATCTTCAGCAAGATGCCACGACCCGCGCAGGGCGCCTGAGGCATGACGGACCTGCTTCGCCTCACCATCCTTGGCTGCGGCTCATCGCCGGGAACGCCGCGGATCACGGGCGATTGGGGCGATTGCGATCCGCAGAACCCAAGGAACAGGCGCCGCCGCGCCGCCGCCATGGTTGAGCGCGTCTCGGCCAGCGGTGGCGTCACGCGGGTGGTGATCGACACCGGGCCGGATTTCCGCGAGCAGATGCTGATGGCGGGCGTGAAGCGGATCGACGGGGTCGTCTATACGCATCCGCATGCCGACCATATCCATGGCATCGACGATCTGCGCGGCTTCGTGCTGGAGCAGCGCCAGCTCGTGGACATCTATGCCGACCAGCCCACCCTGAACCGGCTATACGAGGCGTTCGGCTATTGTTTCGAAACGCCGCTCGGCAGCTCCTATCCACCCATCCTGCGGGCGCATGAGATCGAGCATTCGGATCCGGTGTCGATAGAAGGAGAGGGGGGCACCCTCACCTTTGTGCCGCTGCCGCAGATACATGGAGACATCATCTCGCTGGGCTTCCGTGTTGGGACGATGGCCTATTGCTCCGACGTCAGCCACTTTCCGCCGGCGACGGCCGAACTGATGCAGGACCTCGACGTGCTGGTGATCGACGCCCTGCAATATCGACCCCACCCGAGCCATCTTTCCCTCAATGAAGCGCTGGAGTGGATCGATCGGCTGACACCCAAACGGGCTGTGCTGACGCATATGCACGTGCCGCTGGACTACGCCACGGTCACCGACCAGACGCCGGAGAACGTCGAACCGGCCTATGATGGCATGGTCATTGAAATCCCATTGAAATCAATGTGAAAGCGGCGGAGGCTCAACGATGGCTGGCAGTATCGATCGCGTGATGGAAGCTGCGGCAGCCGCCGGGCTCGAGATCGAGATTCGTCGCATGGGAGCCTCCACGCGTACCGCCGAAGAAGCTGCGGAACAATGCGGCTGTTCGCCCGCGCAGATCGTGAAATCCCTTGTTTTTCAAGGCGAAAGCAGCGGAAAACTCTACCTGTTTCTGGTCTCGGGCCCCAACCAGCTTGATCTTTCCAAGGCTGCGGAACTGGTTTCGGAAGCCCTCAAACGCGCCGACCCACGTCATATCCGCGAACAGACCGGCTTTGCCATTGGCGGCGTCTCGCCACTGGGACATCTGATCGAGATCCCGGCCTTTGCCGATGAGACGCTGTTGTCGTACGATCTGGTCTGGGCGGCGGCTGGTGCCCATGACGCCGTGTTTTCCTCCGAGCCGACGGCCTTGTTCGCTGCCGCACGCGCTAGGACGGCCAACCTGGCGGCGTAAGCTCATGTGGCGGGAACGCCGCAAAGTTCGCGTCGCAGATGTCACTGACTCTGGTGTTCCTGACACACGTGCCTTGACACACACCGGCAGGTTCATGAGCCCGGTAGTTCCATAATCTATCTTATGCGACTTTTGTTTGTAGCCGGGGGTTGCGGATGGGACTGGTTGCGATGAGCGAGCGTGATCTGCAGCGGATCGAGGTTTTGTCGAAGGTTGTCGCTGGCCGGATGACGCTGGTGTCGGCGGCGCGTGTTCTTGATTTGAGCACACGCCAGGTCCGCCGACTTCTGGAGCGGATCCGCGCGGATGGCGCGGCGTCAATTCGGCACAAAGCCCGCGGTCGGCGGTCGAACAATCGAATTTGCGACGGTGTGCGTGATTATGCCTTGGCGATCGTGCGTGAGCGCTATGCGGATTTCGGTCCGACCTTGGTGGCCGAGAAGCTCGCCGAGCAGGCTGGGCTGAGGGTGTCGCGCGAGACGCTGCGCAAATGGATGTCGGACGACGGTCTCTGGTTGTCGCGCCAGCAACGGCGCTCGTTCCATCAGCCACGGCTGCGCCGTGAGGCCTTAGGCGAGCTGGTGCAGATCGATGGCTCCGAGCATCGTTGGTTCGAGGATCGCGAGCCGCCCTGTTCGCTGTTGGTGTTCATCGATGATGCGACAGGCAAGCTGATGCAGCTTCGGTTCGTGCGCTCGGAAAGTGCGTTTACGTATTTCGAGGCGCTTGAGCTTTATCTGAAGGATCACGGCGCCCCAATCGCCTTTTATTCCGACAAGAATTCGGTGTTCCGGGTGGCGAAGAAGGATGCCAAGGGCGGCCAGGGCATGACGCAGTTCGGCCGTGCGCTTTTGCTAAGCATCGAGATTCTTTGTGCGAACTCGAGCCAGGCCAAGGGTCGCGT
>JAEWHN010000131.1 GCA_023387775.1 Pseudomonadota bacterium
CCACGGCGGTCATCCAGCCCGGCGGCTCGATGCGCGACGACGAGGTGATCAAGGCTGCCGACGAGCACGGCATCGCCATGGTGTTTACCGGGGTACGGCATTTCCGGCATTGAGGCCGCTCCCGAGCAAGTAAGTACCCCCACCCCTTACCCTCCCCACAAGGGGGAGGGGACGATTTCGTCGCCATAGCTATCAAGAAGGGCGGATGGTGGCGCCGAGTGATCGGACGGCACAGTTCCCCTCCCCCTTGTGGGGAGGGGTCGGGGGTGGGGGTATTCAAGATTCCCCACCCCAAAAAGCACTCACTTCGGCCTATCCGCCGGATAGGGCGTCGGCCAAAGCACCGCCATGCCCACCACCAGGAACACGACAATGATTGTCATGCCGAGCCTCGGCGTGCCGGTCATGGCCGTGATCGTGGCGTAGAGGAACGGCGCCAGGAAACTCGTGGCGCGGCCGGCCAGCGCATAGATGCCGAAATAACGCCCCGCCTCGGCGGGCGTGACGCTGCGCGCCAGATAGGAGCGCGACGACGCCTGCACCGGCCCGAAGGCAAGCCCGATCAGAAGCCCATAGAGAATGTAGGCCTTTTCCGCCGGCGTCGCGAAGAATCCGCCGGTGTCGGCGCCGTCGAGCTGCAGCGCGCCGAACAGCGTGTAGCCCGGCCCGGTCGACAGGATGCCGAGGGTCGCCACTATCAGCAGGGTCAACGCGATCATCACCACCTTCTTGGAACCGAGCGCCGTGTCGAGCCGGCTCGCCGCCAGGCAGCCGAAGATAGCCACCACGTTGAGGATGATGCCGAACAGGCCGATCTCGGTGATGGACCAGCCGAACATGGCGGCCGCGAACACGCCCCCAAGCGCGAGCAGCGCGTTGACGCCGTCCTGGTAGATCATGCGGGCGACGAGGAAGCGCAGGATGCCGCTGCGCCGGCGCACCTCCCCGAGCGTCGATTTGAGTTCCGCGAGGCCAGCGCGCACTGCCGGCCGCAGCGCCTTGCCCTTGGCGCTATCCGGCGTGAGGAGGAACATCGGCAGGATGAAGACGAGATACCACAGCGCCGAGAGCGGCCCGGTGGCGCGCGCGTCCTCGCCCAGCTTCGGATCGAGGCCGAACAGCGGCTCGGCGCCGATCAGCGTGAGGCCCGTTTCCGGCAAGCCGGCCAGCAACAGGATCACGAAGACCAGCGCGATCATGCCGCCGACATAACCGAGCCCCCAGGCGATGTTGGACACACTGCCGATCTCGGCCTTGGGCACCAGCCGCGGCATCATGGAATCGTTGAAGACTATGGAGAATTCGGCCGCCACCGAGGCGAGCGAGAAGAACAGGATCACCGGCAGCAGCGGCGAGCCGGGCGCGGCATACCAGAGCATGCAAAGGCTGAAGATCTGGATCACCGCGAAGAACGCGATCCACGGTTTGCGCTGGCCGGTGTGGTCGGCGATTGAACCTAGCACGGGGGAGAGAATGGCGATGGCAAAGCCGGCGGCCGCAATGCCATAGCCCCAGGCCGCCTGGCCCATGGCCGGATCGGCTGCCATGCGCGACACCACATAGGGCCCGAAGATGAAGGTGGTGACCACCGTGAAGAACGGCTGCGCCGCCCAGTCGAAGAACATCCAGCCCCAGATGCCGGCGCGCGACGCCCTGCTGCTCTCCATGCTGACCTCGGCCATGTCCCCTCCCGTGCAGGACGCGCGCATCCTCAATGGACACGTGCTGGCGGTCCGCGTCGAACCGCTTCGTGTGCCTGTTGTCGACGGCCAGCGGTCGGCCGTCAACCGGTCAGATCACTCATCAGCCCGGAAGCCACGGTCAGACGGGAGACGGTGATGTCGCCGCCCTCGGTCAGCCCCTGAAGGCGCTCGCGGACGCGCATGACGCGTCCGCCGCCGGCTTCCAGCCACGCCGCCACCGGATCGGCCGCCGCGCCGAAGCCGGCCAGCGCCGCAACCGCCATGCCGCGCCGGGCGGCATCGATGGTGTCGGTGGCGCGCGACAGCGCCAGCTCGTCATAGTAGTCCGATGGTGTGATGGCCCTCGCGGCATCTTCCATGCGCGCGATCCGGAAGGCATCGCTTACAGCGAAGAAGGCTTTGGCCGCCGTTGTGAGGTCGGACCTGGCGGTCTGCGCCACCAGCGAGATGTCCGGGATCAGCTCGGCAATGTCGCCAAGGGCAAGGCGCTGCGCCAGCCCTTGCGGAGCCCCGGCGGCCACCAGGTCGTCGCGGCGGGCGGCCAGGCGCGCCTTGCTGAAAGCTGGCAGCAGCTCGGCAAGTCTCGGCTCCAGCGTCCGGCGCGCCTCGGCAAGGGCAGCGATTTCCCGGTCGATCGGGCCTTCGCCGGCCGCATTGCGCAGATACCAGCTGGTGGCGACGAAGATCAGCCGGCCGACGGACTGGTAGAGGTCGAGCTGGACCTGCCCGTCGATGCAATTGTCGAGCGCGTCGATCTCGCCATAGAGGGCGGGCAGGTCAAAGCCTTCCCGGACCACCACGAAGGCGCGCGCCACGTCGGCCGCACTGCAGCCGGTGGTTTCCTGCAGACGGTTGACGAAGGAAGGACCGCCGCGATTGACCACATCATTGGCCAGCACGCGCGCGATGATCTCGCGGCGCAGCCGGTGGCCCTTGATCTCGCCGGCATATTTCTTCGCCATGCGCTCGGGGAAGTACCCCATCAGGTCGCGCTCGAAATGCGGATCGTCCAGAAGCTCGCTGCCGACGATATCGGAAAACAGCACGATCTTGGCATAAGCAAGCAGCACGCCGAGCTCGGCCCGGGTGAGCGGCTCACCCCGCGCCTCGCGTTCTGCCAAGGCCCCGGGCGATGGCAGGAACTCGACGGCGCGGTCGAGCAGGCCCCGTGCCTCCAGCGCGTTCATGAACCGGCCCTGATGCGCGATGTCGGCAAGGCCGCGCTGGCGTTGCAGCGAGAGCGCCAGCGTCTGCTGGTAGTTGTTGGCGAGCACCAAGTCGGCGACCTCGTCGGTCATCTCGGCCAGCAGCTTGTTGCGGGCGGGCCGGGTCAGCGCGCCTTTCCGCATGGCCGAGGCCAGCGCGATCTTGAGGTTGACCTCGACGTCCGACGAATTCACGCCGGCCGAGTTGTCGATGGCGTCGGAGTTGCAGCGGCCGCCGCGCAGGCCGAACTCGATGCGCGCGCGCTGGGTGACGCCGAGATTGGCGCCCTCGCCGATCACCTTGGCGCGCACCTCCGCCGCCGTGACGCGGATGGCGTCATTGGCGCGGTCGCCCACTTCCAGGTTGCTCTCGCCGCTGGCGCGCAGATAGGTGCCGATGCCGCCGAACCAGAGGAGGTCGACATCCGCCTTGAGGATCGCCTTGATGATCTCGGTGGGCGAGGCAGTCGTCCTGGCAAGGCCGATGGCCTTGGCCGCAGGCGCCGGCAGGGTCACCGACTTCTGGCTGCGCGAGACGACGATGCCGCCCACCGACAGCCTGGTCTTGTCATAGTCCTGCCAGCTCGAGCGCGGCAGCCCGAACAGCCGCTTGCGCTCCGCAAAGGAGGCGGCCGGGTCCGGATCGGGATCGATGAAGATGTCGCGATGGTCGAAGGCGGCGATGAGACGCGTCTGCTGCGATAGCAGCATGCCGTTGCCGAACACGTCGCCCGACATGTCGCCCACGCCCACCACGGTGAAGGGCGAGGTCTGGATGTCGCGGTTCATCTCGCGGAAGTGCCGCTTCACCGCCTCCCAGGCGCCGCGCGCGGTAATTCCCATCTTCTTGTGGTCGTAGCCGGCCGAGCCGCCGGAGGCGAAGGCATCGTCCAACCAGAAGCCATGCGCCTCGCTGATGGCGTTGGCCGTGTCGGAAAAGGTGGCCGTGCCCTTGTCGGCGGCGACGACGAAATAGGGGTCGTCCCCGTCGCGGCGCGTCACGCCCTCGGGCGGCACGACCTGGTCGCCCTCGATGTTGTCGGTCACCGAAAGCATGCTGGAGATGAAATTGACGTAAGCCGCCTTGCCGGCCTCGAACACCGCGTCGCGGCTGCCGCCCGCGGGCAGGCGCTTGGGATAGAAGCCGCCCTTGGCGCCCACCGGCACGATCACCGCGTTCTTCACCTGCTGCGCCTTGACCAGCCCCAGCACCTCGGTGCGGTAGTCCTGCGCCCGGTCGGACCAGCGCAAGCCGCCGCGCGCAACGGGACCGAAGCGCAGATGCACGCCCTCGACCTCCGGCCCGTAGACGAAGATCTCGCGCCAGGGCCTTGGCTCTGGCAGCCCGTCTATCGCGCGCGAGTCCAGCTTGATCGCCAGCGACTGGCCCTTCTGCTTCGTATCACCCACGAAAAAGTTGGTGCGAACGGAGGCTTCGATGAGGTTGAGGCAGCGCCGGATGATGGTGTCGTCGTCGATGTTCGGCACCTGCTCCAGCGCATCCTTGATGGAGGACTTGACGTGCTTCGCCGTCACGTCGCCGTCGGTGGCGGTGGGATCGAACCGCGCGACAAAAAGCTCGAACAGCGCCCGTGCGATCTGCGGATAGCGATTGAGCGCGGCGGCGATGAAATCCTGGCTTTGCGAAATGCCGGCCTGCTGCAGGTAGCGCCCATATGCGCGCAGGACGCTTATTGCCGACGGCGGCAGTGCGGCGGTCTGCGCCAGCGCGTTGTAGCCATCATTGTCGGCATCGCCGCGCCACACCGACAGGAACACTTGCTCGAACAGCGCTCCATCGTCGGACAGGTCGACCGGTCCCTTGAAAGCATTCTCCAGTTCCATGTCGTGGATGAAAACAGGGCCGCTTGCGTCGTTCCCCACCTCGAAGGTGCGCTCGCTGATCACGCGGAACCCGGCATTTTCCAGGATCGGCACGCGCCGCGACAGCGCAACCGGCGTGCCATGGTGATAGATCTTGAGCGATGCCTGCTCCGGCGTCTGGCCGTGGTCGCGGTAGAAGTCGACGGCGATCGGCTTGCCGGCGTCGATGGCGACAATCTGGCGCGCATCTGCCAGGGCCTGTTCGGGCGTGAAGCTGTTGCGGTAGCTCTCGGGGAACTGCGCCGCAATCCTCGCCAGTCCCGCATCAGTGCCGGAGGCCGCCTCGGCCTCCACCAGCGCATCCTGCCATGTGCGCACGATGTCGCGGATAGCCGCCTCGATCCTGACCTGCTCGATCTCGGGTGTCTTGCCGCCGGAACGGCCGATGATGAAGTGAATGCGTGTCAGCCGACCGTCCGGGAAGGCCGGATAGAACGCCGAGACCCGACCTTCGAACACGGTCTTCAGATATGTGCCGATTTTTTCGCGAACGTCCGAATCGTAGCGGTCGCGCGGCACGAAGACGAGCACCGAGACGAAGCGGTCGAACTGATCCGCGCGCACCAGGGCGCGCACGCGCGGCCGCTCGGTCAGGCCCAGGATCGCCTCGGCGTTCCTGCTCAGGGTCGGGATCGAGGTCTGGAACAGCTCGTCGCGCGGATAGCTCTCCAGCACGTTCATCAGCGCCTTGCCGGAATGGTCGGCGGGGTCAAAGCCGGAAGCATCGAGCACAGTCCGCGCCTTTGAGCGCAGATACGGGATCTTCATCACCGAGCGCGTATAGGCGGTGGAGGTGAACAGGCCCACGATGCGCAGCTCGCCGGCCAGCCGCCCCTTCTCGTCATAGGTCTTGACCCCGATGTAGTCGAGATAGGCACGCCGGTGCACCACCGACTTGCCGTTGGCCTTGGTGACGATCAGTGGCTCCGGTCCGTGCAGGAAAGCCCGGATTTCCGGCGTGGTGATGCTGTCGCCACCGGCGTCACGCCGGAGCACCAGCACCTCGGAACTGGCGAGGATGCCGAGCCCGGGCTTCCCGGCCCGATCCAGAGTGCCGGTCCTCTCGCCGCCCGTGTAGCGGAACTCACGCATGCCGAGGAAGGTGAAATTGTCGTCGCGCAGCCATTCGAGGAAGGCGATGGCCTCCGCCACCGCATCCTTCTCCAGCGGCGTCTCGCCGTGGCGGAACTGCGAGATCGTATGATCGAGCAGCGCTAGCATCGGCTTCCAGTCGGCAACGGCCTTGCGCACCTGCGCCAGCACCTTGCGCAGCCGCTCATCCAGGGCCATCGCCTGTTCTTCGCCCAGCGCCTTCACATGGACATGCACGAGGCTCAGCCGCTCGGCGCCGCGTCCGTCCTCATTATGCAGGCTGCTTTCGCCCAGCACCTCCTCGACACCGTTCTTGCCGTGCCGCACCAGCACGATCGGATGAGTGACGAGCGTCGGCTCGCCGACGCTGTCGTTTATCTCGCCGAGGATCGAATCAAACAGGAAGGGCATGTTGTCGTTGACGACCGTGATCACCGTTAGGGGCCGCCCGTCGAGTTGGATAGCAGGATCGCGATCGATGGCGATCACCGTGTCGCCCGGTTGGTGGCCAGCGACGGCGCCTTCGGCCAGCTCCGCCGCCCGCGTCAGCACGGATGCGTCATAGGTGGCGACG
>JAEWHN010000172.1 GCA_023387775.1 Pseudomonadota bacterium
GGCCGGATGCGCTGGATCTGATGCTGATCTGCGTGGAGTCCGGCATGTCGGTGGAAGCCGGCATGCGCCGTGTCGCCGACGAGATCGGCGCCCAGTCGGTCGAGTTGGCGGAAGAATTCGTACTCACCAATGCCGAGCTTTCCTATTTGCAGGAGCGCCGCCAGGCTTATGAAAACCTGGCCGGCCGCACCGGCCTGGAATCGGTCAAATCCGTTACCCAGGCGCTGACGCAGGCCGAGCGCTACGGCACGCCTGTCGGTCAGGCGCTGCGGGTGCTCGCCAATGAAAGCCGCGACATGCGCATGAACGAGGCCGAGAAGAAGGCCGCGGCGCTTCCCCCGAAGCTGACCGTGCCGATGATCCTGTTCTTCCTGCCCGTCCTGTTCTGCGTGATCCTGGGCCCGGCCGGCATCCAGGTGTCCGAACGCGGCATCTTCGGCGACCAGCGCAACTCGAGCGAGTAAGCCCGGCTTACGGTGATGAGGATTAAAGCGGCGCCTTCGGGCGCCGCTTTTGCGTGGCGAGGACTGGTCTGCAGGCGGACCTGCACGCGCCGCGAGGTCTTGTGGATCGATGTCGGCGCTGCCCCTCACCCTTACCCCCTCCTTCACGGGGAGAGGGTAAGGGTGAGGGGCCAGGACAACACACCAAGCAAAACCCGCCCGGCGGGGCCGGGCGGGTCAGATGTGATCCGGGAGGGAATGGCTGGAGTGAGCGGCGCGCCTCAGCGCGCCCGGAAGAACACTCAGTTCGTGTTCTTCTTCTCCTTCTTGTCCTTGAGGTCGTTCCAGGCGTTCTGCTGCGACAGCATGGAGCGAAGATAGGTGACGTTGGCCTGCGCCTGGTCCGGCGAGAGTTCCTGCCGGGCGATCTGCTCGGCTTCCTCGAAGCGGCCCTGCAGGCCGACCACCAGCGCCAGGTTCTGCCGCACGCGGCTGTCGGCACCGCTGGCCTGCGACGCCTGGCGCATGTGCATTTCGGCGGTCTTCAGGTCGCCCTCGAGCACGTAGGACATGCCGAGGTTCGACAGGATGGAGGCTTCGCCGGGGCGCATGTCCAGCGCCTTGCGGTAAAGTTCGCGCGCCGCGTCCTGCTGGCCGAGCTGGTCGAGGATGGCGGCCTCCGCCGACAGCAACTTCCAGTCCGGGTATTCCGGCGTCTGCGCCCGGCGGATGGCGTCGAGCGCCTGCTCGAACATGCCGGCGCCGGCCAGCGACTTGCCGTAGGCGGCGAGCACCTGCCGGTCCTTCGGATGGGCGATGGCGAGCTTGCGCATGACGGCGAGCGACTGGTCGGACCGGCCATTCATCTGCAGCACGGTGCTGTAGGACATGGCCGTCGCCTTGTCGGACGGTGACTTCGCATAGGCCGCGCCGAGCTTCGCCGCGGCCGAGTCGAGTTCGCCCGACGACATGGTCTCGACCGACTTGCTGAAGCTGCGGTCGACCGATCCGGTCGTGATGTTGCTCTTGTTGGCGCAGCCGGCTGCGAGCAGCGCCGCGAGCCCGACCACGATCATGCCGCCGGCCCTGGCGGATCTCGCTCGATGGATCATGGTCGCGCCTCCTCGGACAAGTCTGGTGGCCGCCCCGGGCCTTCGCCGAGCAATATTCCGTTAACCCTAACGGGTGGTTAATATCGCCTGTTCGCCATTGACAGGATGCTGCCCGGAATGCCCCTGACCCTGACACCGAAGCGCTCGCGCGCCTCCCGACCGGTCCACCTCGTCGCCAAGGGAGGGCTGGCAAAAGCCGGCCTGGCGCCCGACATCGTCGCGTGGGCCGACGCCAATTCCTTCACGGGGGAGGAGGGCCGCACGCTGCTCTATGCCGGCGAAGGCGGGAAGGTGGCCGGGGCGCTGTTCGGGCTCGGCTCGGCCTCGGGCGGGCACCTGCCGCTGCTGCCGGGCGCACTCGCCCGCACCCTGCCTGCCGGCGACTGGCATTTCTACGCCCCGCCGGCTGACGCCTGGAACGCGTCGCTGGGGCTGCTGCTCGGCACCTATGCCTTCACCGCCTATGGCCGCAAGCCGCACCGAGACATCCGTTTCGCCGCGCCGCCCGGCGTGGACGTGCAGGCGGTCGGGCATGTCGCCGAAGGCTGCAACCTGGCGCGCGACCTCATCAACACGCCGACCAACGACATGGGTCCGGATGCGCTCGAGACGGCGGTGCGGACCCTCGCGAAGACGTTCAAGGCGACCGTGAAGGTGACGGAAGGCGACGCGCTGCTGGCGGCCAACCTGCCGATGATCCATGCGGTCGGTCGCGCTTCGGAGCAGGCGCCACGCCTGATCGACATGAGCTGGGGCCAGCGCGGCGCGCCGAAGGTGACGCTGGTCGGCAAGGGCGTCTGCTTCGACACGGGCGGCCTCGACATCAAGCCGGCCTCGTCGATGCTGCTGATGAAGAAGGACATGGGCGGCGCCGCCAACGTGCTGGGGCTGGCGCACATCATCATCGCGTCGCGCCTGCCGGTGCGCCTGCGCGTCCTCATCCCGGCGGTCGAGAACGCGATCGCCGGCAACGCCTTCCGCCCGAGCGACATCCTGCGCAGCCGCAAGGGCATCACGGTCGAGGTCGGCAACACCGACGCGGAGGGCCGCCTCGTGCTCGCCGACGCCCTGGCGCTGGCGGACGAGGAGGAACCGCAGCTGCTGATTGACATGGCGACGCTCACCGGCGCGGCCCGCGTCGCGCTGGGCGCGGACCTGCCGCCCTTCTTCACCGATGACGAGCAGCTGGCTACGCAACTCGCCGAAGCCGCCGTGACCACCGCTGATCCGCTCTGGCGGCTCCCCCTCTGGAACGCGTATGAGGGCAAGTTCCCGTCCAAGGTCGCCGACATCAATAACGTCAACACTGATGGCTTTGCCGGGGCGATCATTGCCGCGCTCTTCCTGCGCCGCTTCGTCGAGAAGGCGAAGTCGTGGGCGCATTTCGACATCTTCGGATGGAATCCCCAGGATCGACCGCACGGTATCGCCGGCGGTGAGGCGCAGGCCATCCGCGCGCTTCACCAGGTCATCGCCGGCCGGCATGCCGAATGACCTTGCCACCGGAGCCGTTTCGCGGTTGAATGAAACGGCTCCGAAACGATCCAGGATGTTATGGTCACGCTGCGTCCCGCTCAGGCCCTCCGCCTCTGGCAGTCGGTCGCGCTTGCCGAAGTCGAGCAGGAC
>JAEWHN010000176.1 GCA_023387775.1 Pseudomonadota bacterium
GTATCGGACCAAGGAGGAAGTGCAGAAAATGCGCTCCGAGCACGATCCGATCGAGCAGGTCAAGGCGCGACTGTTTGACAAGAAGTGGGCGACGGAGGACGAGCTCAAGGCGATCGACAAGGAAGTCCGCGACATCGTTGCCGATTCCGCCGAGTTCGCGCAGACCGATCCCGAGCCGGATGCGTCCGAGCTCTACACCGACATCACGCTGTAAGGGGAGGGCAGAGACATGCCGATAGAAATTCTCATGCCCGCGCTCTCGCCCACCATGGAAGAGGGCAATCTCGCCAAGTGGCTCAAGAACGAAGGTGACAAGGTCGTCGCCGGTGACGTGATCGCCGAGATCGAGACCGACAAGGCGACCATGGAAGTGGAAGCCGTCGACGAAGGCACGCTTGGAAAGATTCTTGTCCCGGCCGGCAGCGAAGGCGTCAAAGTGAACACGCCCATCGCGGTTCTGCTGGCTGATGGCGAAAGCGCTGCCGATATCGGCAAGGCGAAGGCTGCGCCGGCAGCGCAGGAAGCCGCGCCCCAGGCCGCTCCCGCAGCCGCTGGTGAGGCAGTACAGCAGGCGAAGGCCGCGGAGAACGTTCCCGCCGCGCCGAAGGTCGAAGTGGCCGCAGACCCGGATATTCCCGCCGGCACTGAAATGGTGACGATGACGGTTCGCGAAGCGCTGCGCGACGCGATGGCCGAGGAGATGCGCCGCGATCCGGACGTTTTCGTCATGGGTGAAGAGGTTGCCGAATACCAAGGCGCCTACAAGATCACGCAGGGGCTGCTGCAGGAGTTCGGCCCGCGTCGCGTGGTCGACACCCCGATCACCGAGCATGGCTTTGCGGGCGTTGGCGTTGGCGCGGCGATGGCCGGGCTGAAGCCGATCGTCGAGTTCATGACCTTCAACTTCG
Organism: Pseudomonadota bacterium; assembly: GCA_023387775.1. Taxonomy (GTDB): domain Bacteria; phylum Pseudomonadota; class Alphaproteobacteria; order Rhizobiales; family Rhizobiaceae; genus Pseudaminobacter. The sequence goes on from JAEWHN010000176.1 coordinate 909, forward strand.
CCATGCAGGCGATCGACCAGATCGTAAACTCGGCGGCCAAGACGCTCTACATGTCCGGCGGCCAGATGGGCGCGCCGATGGTCTTCCGTGGCCCGAATGGCGCGGCTGCCCGCGTCGCCGCGCAGCACTCGCAGTGCTATGCGGCCTGGTACAGCCACATCCCCGGCCTGAAAGTGGTGATGCCCTATACCGCGGCCGACGCGAAGGGCCTTCTCAAGGCTGCCATCCGCGATCCGAACCCGGTGATCTTCCTCGAGAACGAGATCCTCTACGGCCAGTCCTTCGACGTGCCGAAGCTCGACGATTTCGTGCTGCCGATCGGCAAGGCGCGCATCCATAAGGTCGGCAAGGACGCCACCATCGTCTCGTTCGGCATCGGCATGACCTATGCGGTCAAGGCGGGGGCGGAACTGCGCGAAATGGGCATCGATGTCGAGATCATCGACCTGCGCACCATTCGCCCGCTCGACTTCGACACCATCATCGCTTCGGTGAAGAAGACCAATCGTCTGGTCGTGGTCGAGGAAGGCTTCCCGCAGAGCTCGGTCGGCGACTACATCGCCAACCAGGTGTCGCAGCGCGCCTTCGACCATCTCGATGCGCCGGTCATCACCATTGCCGGCAAGGACGTGCCGATGCCTTACGCCGCAAATCTCGAGAAGCTCGCATTGCCGAATGTCGGCGAGGTGGTCGAGGCGGTCAAATCCGTCACCTATCGCGGCTGAGGGAGGGCGCGGAAAATGCCGATCAACATCACCATGCCCGCGCTCTCGCCCACCATGGAAGAGGGCAACCTTGCCAAGTGGCTGGTCAAGGAGGGCGACAAGGTTTCGCCCGGCGACGTGATCGCCGAGATCGAAACCGACAAGGCGACGATGGAAGTTGAAGCCGTCGATGAAGGTACTGTTGCCAAGCTGGTCGTGCCGGCCGGCACTGAAGGCGTGAAGGTCAACGCCGTGATCGCCATTCTGGCGGGCGAGGGCGAAGATGCGGGTGCTGCAGCCAAGGCTGGCAGTGGCGCCAAGCCGGCTGCTCAACCGGAAGCGGCAAAGGCAGCCCCGTCAAAGGCCGAGGAACCCAAGCCTCAGCCCGCGCCGGCCGCTCAGCCCGCTCAGCTGGCCGTTGCGAACGGCACGGCAGTGTCCTCCGGGGCACGCTTCTTTGCATCGCCGCTGGCACGTCGCATCGCCAAGGATGCCGGCGTCGATCTTGCCGCGTTGGCTGGCACCGGCCCGCATGGGCGCGTGGTGAAGGCCGATGTGGAGGCGGCGATCGCAGGTGGCGCCAAGATCGCTCCGGCTGCAGCACCGGCAGTTGGTGCACCGACACCGGCTCCGGCCGCCAAGCCCATGTCGGAAGAGCAGGTGCTAAAACTGTTCGAAGCGGGCAGCTACGAACTTATTCCGCACGACAATATGCGAAAGGTCATTGCGCGGCGCCTGGTCGAAGCCAAGACGACCATCCCGCATTTCTACCTGACGCTCGATTGCGAACTGGACGCTCTGCTGGCGCTTCGTGCCCAGCTCAACGCGGCCGCCCCGATGCGCAAGACGGAAAAAGGCGAGGTGCCGGCCTACAAGCTGTCGGTCAACGACCTGATCATAAAGGCGATGGCACTGGCGCTGCGCGACGTGCCGACCGCCAACGTGTCGTGGACGGATACGGCCATGGTCCAGCACAAGCACTCGGATGTCGGCGTCGCCGTCTCGATCCCGGGCGGGCTGATCACGCCGATCGTGCGCAGGGCCGAGGAAAAGAGCCTGTCCACCATCTCCAACGAGATGAAGGATCTGGCCGCGCGGGCCCGCGAGCGCAAGCTGAAGCCTGAGGAGTACCAGGGCGGCACCACGGCGGTGTCCAATCTCGGCATGTTCGGCATCAAGGATTTCTCCGCCGTCATTAACCCGCCGCACGCGACCATCCTGGCGGTGGGTGCGGGCGAAGAGCGGGCCGTGGTGAAGAATGGCGAGATCAGGATCGCCAACATGATGTCGGTGACGCTGTCGACGGATCACCGCGCGGTTGACGGCGCGCTGGGCGCCGAATTGCTCGGTGCCTTCAAGCGGCACATCGAGAACCCGATGGGCATGCTGGTCTAGGAGCGGGCCCGGTGAAAACCGTCCTCTGCTACGGCGACTCGCTGACCTGGGGTTACAATGCCGAAGGTCCTTCGCGCCATGCGCTGGAGGACCGTTGGCCGAGCGTGCTCCAGGCGGCGCTGGGAGACGAGGTGCGGGTCATAGCCGAAGGCCTGAATGGTCGCACCACGGCTTTCGATGACCACTCGGCGCCTGAAGATCGCAATGGCACGCGCGTGCTGCCGACTTTGCTCGGCACGCATTCGCCGCTGGACCTGATCATCATCATGCTCGGCTCCAACGACATGAAGCCCTGGGTTCACGGCAATCCGCTTGCCGCGAAGCATGGAATGGGGCGGCTGGTGAAGATCGTGCGCGGCCACGCCTACCCGCTGGAGGCCGAGGCCCCTGAGGTTCTGCTTGTTTCGCCGCCCCCGATCCGCAGCACCGAGAATGTGGAGTTTGCGCAGATGTTCGCCGGCGGCGACGTTGCGTCGGCCAAGCTGGCGGGCCTCTATTCTGCGCTGGCCGACGATGCCGGTTGCGGCTTTTTCGATGCGGGTTCCGTCGCCGAAACCACGCCGCTCGACGGCGTGCACCTGGATGCCGCCAACACACGCAAAATTGGCGAAGCGCTCGCGCCGCTGGTGCGGGTCATGCTTGCGCTTTGATCTGAGGAGATGACTGTGGCCGAAAACTATGACGTGATCATCATCGGCTCGGGACCCGGCGGCTATGTCACGGCAGTGCGCTCGGCGCAGCTCGGCTTCAAGACGGCCATCGTCGAGCGCGAGCACCTTGGCGGCATCTGCCTGAACTGGGGCTGCATTCCCACCAAGGCGCTGCTGCGTTCGGCCGAGATCATGCACTATGCCGAGCACGCCAAGAACTACGGCCTCAAGATCGACGGTACGGTCAGCGCCGACGTGAAAGCCGTGGTGGATCGCTCGCGCGGTGTTTCGGCGCGGTTGAACGGCGGCGTCGGCTTCCTGATGAAGAAGAACAAGGTCGACGTGATCTGGGGTGAGGCGAAGCTCAGCAAGGCTTCGACTGGCGCTCAGCCTGGCGAGATCGTCGTTTCGAAGACCACGAAGAAGCCGATGGAGCCGCAGCATCCCGCGCCAAAGAACGTCAAGGGCGAGGGCACCTATACGGCCAAGCACATCATCCTCGCTACCGGCGCGCGCCCGCGCGCGCTGCCCGGCATCGAGCCGGACGGCAAGCTGATCTGGACCTATTTCGAGGCCATGGTGCCGCAGGAATTGCCGAAGTCGCTGCTGGTCATGGGCTCGGGCGCGATCGGCATCGAGTTCGCCTCCTTCTACCGCACGCTCGGGGTTGACGTGACCGTGGTCGAGGTCATGCCGGCGGTGATGCCTGTCGAGGACGCAGAGGTCTCCGCCTTCGCCAGGAAGCAGTTCGAAAAGCAGGGCATGAAGATCCTGCTCGAGGCCAAGGTGACCAAGGTCGAGAAGGGCGCGAACTCTGTCACCGCCCATGTCGAACTCAAGGACGGCAAGGTCGAGAAGATCACCGCGGACCGCATGATCTCGGCCGTCGGCGTCCAGTGCAACACCGAAAATCTCGGGCTGGAGGCGCTCGGCGTCAAGCTGGAGCGCGGCGCGATCGCCATCGACGATTACTGCCGCACCAGCGTGCCGGGCGTCTACGCCATCGGCGACGTCGCCGGGCCGCCGATGCTGGCGCACAAGGCCGAGCACGAGGCGGTCATCTGCGTCGAGAAGATCGCCGGCATCGACGTCCACCCGCTCGACAAGACGCGCGTGCCGGGCTGCACCTACTGCCACCCGCAGGTGGCGTCCGTCGGCCTTACCGAGGCGAAGGCGAAGGAGGCCGGCCTCGACATCCGCGTCGGCCGCTTCCCGTTCGTCGCCAACGGCAAGGCCGTCGCGCTAGGCGACGACCAGGGCCTCGTAAAAACGGTCTTCGACAAGAAGACCGGCCAGCTCCTCGGCGCGCATCTCGTCGGCCCGGAAGTCACCGAGCTGATCCAGGGCTTCGTCGTCGCGATGAATCTGGAGACCACCGAAGAAGAGCTGTTCCACACCATCTTCCCGCATCCGACCCTGTCGGAAACGATGAAGGAAAGCGCCCTCGACG